>CAZJWO010000070.1:0-19102 GCA_964549735.1 uncultured Fibrobacteraceae bacterium
TGCACGAACCGATGGCAGCGACTGCACAGGGTGACGAGGTTGTCGGGTCTGTTCGAGCCGCCCTGTTCGCGCGGGATGACGTGGTGGATCTCCAGGAATCGCGTCCGGCTGCAGCCCGGCGCGCGGCACCGGTGCCCGTCGCGCGCCAGCACCTGATCCCGCAGGCCGGGCGCGATGGCGCGGCGGTTCCTGCCGCCTGCGTGGACGACCGAATTCTCCACGGCCGCCGCGGCGCTCGCCGCAGCGACCGGGCGGCGGCCGCCCGTGGTGACGACCTCGCTCCGTTGGCACCCCTCGCATCTGTAAAGCAAGACCTTGTAGGGACTTGAGGAGTTGCGCCGGCGCAAGTCGGGGCCGGTCGGAGCGTGGCCGTCTGCCTGACGGGAGGGCCGCGTCTTTGGTGAATGTGCTTGTTCAACTTCCGGCGCCCTCGCGCTGTCCTCCAGCAGCGCCGCCAGACCGGCGAGGATCGCCTCCTCGCGCGTGGCCGTGGCCACGACGGCGCCCGACTTCTTGGCCGCCTCGATCATCGCATCCAAATGCGCGGCGTCCAGGCTGTCGAGCGTCAGGGTGACGGTGACGCGCGTCGCAGGCGGCGGCTCGGCGGCTGCCGCGGCGGTAGTTGCCACACCCCCGCCCAGCTCCATCATACTCTGCCCCGCCACGGCATTCTTCGCCGCGACCTTCGCGGCGGCCCGGGTCTTCTTGATTTTGTGCTCCAGGTCGCGCCGACTGGTCGCGCTGGCGCGGTCGACCCAGTCCTGGGCGGTGCGCGGCGTGGCGACGCGCGCGACCTGCTGGGCCTTGGTCCACGCGAGCTGTCCGCTCGTGACCGCCGCCTTGACCGGCGGCAGGCGTTCGAGGTCGCGCGCCAGGCGCAGGAACTGCCAGGTGCGGTTGCGGGAGAAGCCCAGGGCCTCGGTCGCGTATTGCTCGATCGAGGGAAAGCCCAGGTCGCGGTAGAGCTGGCGCGAGAGGACCTCGCAGAACCAGAGCAGGGCGCACTGGCGGGCGGAGTCGTAGGCGGCGAGGGCCTGGCGCAGGGCGAGGTCGACCTGGGCGGCAGGCAGGCCACCGCGGTACGCGGGCAGAGAGGAGGGCACGGCAAGCGGTCGCATTCCGGGAGGAAAGGATGGCGTAAAGATAGCGAAAAGACGGGTGGGGCGCAAGGGGGAAATCACCGAAAGAATCCTCCACGATCATCAGCAAGCGTACCGAAGATTGGGAGAGGTCTTGTGTCTGGGCCCGGGGCGCGCAGCTATCGATCAGGTTTTCCGCGCATATTCGCGACGCGTGGCGTATCTTTGCTCGATGGCGGCCGCAGCGTCGATCTCGGCGGCGCGCGCGGTCTTCACTCGCTTCCAGGGTGTATCCGACATGACAGACCACGTCGTCTCGACTCGCGCACGGCAGACCGTCACGCTGGCCCTCGCGCTGCTGCTGGCGCTGGCCTCGCTGGCCCTGTGGGCGTGCGAGCGCGCGGAGGATTTCTCCCGCGACAATCCGCTCGATCCGGGCAATCCGCAGACGCAGGGCGACCCGCTGAACGTGCGGGCCGAGCTGAGCGCGCGCCACGACACCGTCACGCTGCGCTGGGACGCCGTTTCGGTGCCCGGCGTCGCGGGCTACCGCGTGCTGCGGCAGGACGTCCTTGCTCCGCCGGGCGCCGCGAAAGCTGGCGCGAAGGCCGCGGCGGTCGAGATCCTCGCCGATCTGGACGCCGCGGCGGTGTCGTACCTCGATCTGACGACCAGCGGCGGCGCGACGTACCTCTACAAGGTCGCGGTGCGCGACGCGGCGGGCGGCGCGTCGGATGTCGCGAACCAGGAGGGCGCAACGGTCGCGGTCGTGGCCTATGCCGATCTGCAGATCGGCAAGTCGGTCGATCGCGCCGCCCCGCGCATCGGCGACACGATCACCTACACCGTGACGGTGACGAACCGCGGACCGCGCCTCGCGACGGGCGTCGCGGTGACGGACGAGCTGCCGGCCGGAGTCACGTATCAGGCGCACACGGACGGGATGCAGTACGACCCGGCCAGCGGCGTCTGGAACGTCGGTGACCTGGCGCGGGACGAGTCGGCGAGCCTCGCGGTCAGCGCAGTCGTGGCGGCGGGCACGGTCGGGCAGACGGTCGTCAACGAGGCGCGGGTGACAGGCCTGGACCAGGTCGACCCGCAGGCGAGCAACGACGCGGCGTCCGTCGAGATGGTGCCGCGGGACGCCGACAGCGGCAGGATCGTGATCGATCCCGAGCCCGATTGGCTCGACGCGCCGTGGCACGTCGAACGTTTCGGCGGCGGATTCGAGCAGTCCGGCAGCGGTGATGCCACGCTCGAGGACATCGTGCCGGGCTTCTATACGGTGACCTGGCAGACGGTTCGCGATTGGCACCGGCCGAGCCCGGCGACGGTGACCCAGCAGGTGGCCATCGGCGTGACGGTCACGTTCACCGGCGAATACCGGGTCTATGCCGGCGAGGTCAGGATCAGGTTCCAGCCCGAAGAGGACATCAACCCCTCGTGGACGCTCGCGTGGGAGTTCAACGGGCCGCAGAGCCTGTCGAGCAGCGGGCCCGTGGATCTGCCCGACATGCCGGTCGGCCCGTATACGCTGACGTGGGGCGATGTCGCCGGCTACGTCACGCCGCCGGAAGAGACGCAGAGGCTGGCCCTCGGCCAGATCGCGCAGTTCACCGGCAGCTACATCCCGCGGTAGGGCGCGGATCATTCGCGAAGGAGTGAACCGAGACATGCGCGATGCGACTCGAGCGTTGATGCGGTGCGCTGTCGCCTTTTCGATCATCTCGGCCACGCTGGCGACAGCGCCATCCGTGGCGAGCGCCCAGGCTTCCGCTGATCATGCGCCGGACAAGACGCGCGGGCAGGCCGTCACGCGGTCGCTGCTGCTGCCCGGCCTGGGCCAGTTCTACAAGCAGCAGCCGACCAAGGGCGCCGTCTTCCTGGGCGCCGCGACCGCGACGGCCGGCCTGGCGATCATCGGCCAGACGCAACGTTCGTCGCGGCTCGACGACTACGAGCAGGCCCGCGACGCCTATCGCGCGGCCGTGACGGCCGCGGACATCGCACGCACGCGCGCCGTCGCCCAGGACCGCGCCGACTCCTTGCGCCGCGCCGAGAACGTGCGCGACGCCGGGCTCTACGCGCTGCTCGGCGTCTACGTGTTGAACGTCGTCGACGCGGCGCTGGGGTTCCCGCTGGACGGCAAGGGCGTAAGCATGCGCGCCGCGGCGCCGATCGACGGCGAGGCGCGCCTGGCGATCTGCATCGCGCGACGGTGAGGTCGCCGCCGCGGGCGCCCCTACCTCCCCAACACCCTGTCGTAGAACGCGACGAGCTGGTCGCGCTTGATGGTCTCCATGCTCTCGGCGCGCATCTGGTAGAGCGACATGACCAGCCCCGACTCGATCGATTCCTTCACCTCGAGCCGGCCGCGCACGAGCACCGGCACGTCGCGGATGTAGCGCAGCTTCTGGCCTGCGTCCGCCTCCACGTAGATCCATTCGTTCAGCTGCGGGATCACGGCGAAGCAGCAGATCATCATGTTGCGCACCAGGAGGAACTTGGTCATCGCCTCGGGCGTACCGGCCAGGGGCATGAGATAGCCCACGATCGCCACCCGCGTCTCGTCGAGCCGGCGGACCTCGCGCGGGATGCGCTCTTCGAAAGTGGCCGTGCTCGTCGAGGGCTCGGCGAAGGGGTCGGTGCGCAGGCCTGCGGGCGGCTCGTAGTCGAAGTAGGCGAGATGCTCGAAGGTGAGCTCGCGGCGGCCCTCGGCGTCGTGTTGGGGATGGTTCCACGAGCGCGCCAGCATCGAGTCGAGCGGCGCGGCCGTCTGCGGCCCGAGCGGATCGTCGAGCGTGCCGAACGAACGGCCGCGCGGTCCGGGCGGCGCGGGCCGGTCCGCGCCGGCATCCTGGGACCGCAGCGCGGGGGCGAAGAGGACCGCGGCCAACGGCACGACCACGGCGAGGCGGGCCAGCGGCGCCGCGCGTTTCCAGGTGGTAAGCCGGCGCACGGGGCTCATCCGTCCGCGCCGGCGTCGCCGTCGGGATAGGTGAACTCCACGCCGGTGACCAAGACGCCGCGGATCTCCAGGTCGCCGACCACGGCCGCGAAGCGCTCCTGGCCGACGAGCTGCGGCACCTCGGCGGCGAACTCGGACGTGTCGCCCACGTTCTCGCCCGTCAACGGATTGGCGACCGCGTCGAGCGCGACGACGATCGCCCGACCCGCCGGTTCGCCGTCTGCCGGCGGCAGGACGAGGGTCATCGCGATCTGCGGCTGCGCGAGGCGAATCGCGTGCTCGGCGCAGCCGTCGTAGACGTACACGGTCAGCTTGCCGGACTGCAGGTCGGCCACGACCTCGAGGCTGGCGAAGTGGTCGCCGATCTCGACGAGCAGGCCGCCGTGGGGGGCGGCGTGCGCGTGGCTGTGCGCGTGGTCGACGGCACGCTGCGGCGCCGGGGCGGAATCGGCCGCGCGTTCAGGCTTGCGCTCGCCCTGGCAGGCCGCGAGCGCGAGCACCAGCAGGGCGCCGAGCGCGATTCGGGCGGCACGAGGCGTCGCCCGCGGGCCGCGAAGACTCTTCGCCGTCATGATCAGCCTTCCTTTCGCCGGCACGCCGAGGCGATCTCTCAGTCCCGCGGCGCCAGGTTGCCCGCCACGTCGGTCGCGTAGGCTTGCGCCGCCGGCACGATGCCGGCCGCCAGCCCGAGGCCGATCATCGCCAGCGGCATGGTGACGAGAGTCGGCTGCCACCGCCAGATCTCGAGGAACACGCCGGTCTGGTCGCGGATGATCTGCTGCGCGACGAGCAGGATCGCGCCGTAGACAAGGTAGCTCAGCAGGGCGCCCATGGCCGCCAGGCTGCCCGCCTCGAGCAGGATCACGCCCAGAACCGCCCGCCGGCGGGCGCCGAGCGCGCGCAGGATCGCGAACTCGCGGCGGCGGGCGCCGAGCGAGTGGGCGATCGAGGCGAGGATCGCCGCGGCGGCGACGAGCATGACGAGGTAGGCCACGAATTCGAGCACGCGCGCGAGCCAGCCGAAGCGGTCGAAGAGATCGGCCATCACGGCGCCGATCGGCCAGGCGAGCGTGGCTGTGCGGCCCTGCCGGTTGATCGTCTGCTCCAACGCGAAGCCGGCCTGCGGCGAGTGCAGCCGGAGCATGACCGCCGAGACCTCCTTGTGCTCGGCCGGGATCTCCTGGCCGGGCTGCGCCTCGTACGCGACGCCGGCGCCGCGCAGCACGTGCCCCGAGAGGCGATAGACGCCTTCGAGCGGGATCCAGATGACGCGGTCGACCGGGCTGTTGGTCGGGGCGAGCACGCCGACCACGAGGTACTGTTCGTCGTGCCGCGTGGCGGGGTCGAAGATCAGCCCGTGGTAGGGGTGGAAATGGTCGCCGAGGGCGAGGCCGGCCCGGCGGGCGACCTCGCTGCCGACGACCGCCTCCATCCGATCGGGAGCGAAGAGCCGGCCCGCGGACAGCGGATGATGCAAGACCGTCGTGCCCACGATGCGGTAGCCGAAATAGTTGTCGCCCAGCGCGTAGGGCACGGCTTCGGCGACCCGGGGGTCGGCGGCGATCGCCTCGTAGAGCGCGTAGGGCAGGTTGCCGGGCGAGGCGTCCAGGTGGTAGACCGCGTTGAGCACGAGCTGCAGCGGACTGCCGCGCGCGCCGAGCACCGCGTCGAAACCGCCGGCGTCGCCGGCGGTGAACGCGCGCCGCGTCTGCTCCTCGATGGCGAAGACGGCCATGACCAGCCCCGTCGCCAGCGCGACCGAGGCGACCGTCACGACCGTCGACAGGCGATGCTGCTGCAGGCTGCGCCGGGCGAGGGCGCACAGGCCGATCCGCTGCCGGGTCATGGCCGCTCCTTCGCGGCGGCGTCCGGCGCGCGGGTCGCGGCGGCGGCGCGGTTCAGCGCGTCGAAACGGCGGCGGGTCGCGAAGGCGTCCAGCACCGCGGGGTCGTGGCTGACGAGCAGCAGCGCGGCCTCGTTCTCGTGGCAGATCTCGCGGATCAGCGCCAGGGTCGCCGCGGCCAGCTCGGGATCGAGGCTGCCGGTCGGTTCGTCGGCGAGGACCAGCAGGGGCCGGTTGGCCAGCGCGCGGGCGACGGCTACGCGCTGCTGCTGGCCGGACGACAGCTGCGCGGGCCGGTGCCCGCGCCGCTCGGCCAGCCCGACCCGTGCGAGCATGTGCTCGGCGAACGCCAGGTCGCCGCCCCGGCCGCGGCCGGCGAAGCGCTGCGCCAGAAGCACGTTCTCGAGCGCCGACAGGCCCTGCAGGAGGTTGCCGCTCTGGAAGACGTAGCCGACCGTCTCGGCCCGCAGGCGGTCGCGGCCCGCTTCGCGCAACGCGGTCATCTCGCGGCCGCCGATCAGGATGCGCCCGCGGTCGGCGGCCAGGACGCCGGCGATCAGGTGCAGGAACGTCGTCTTGCCGCTGCCGCTGGGGCCGTGCAGCGCGATCTGGTCGCGCGCGGCGATCGTGAAAGCGGGAACGTCGACGACCAGGGTCCGCGCGCCGTCGGGGCCGGCGTACGCGCGCGCGAGGTCGTCGATCTCGAGGACGGGATCAGCAGGCATCGTGTCTCACGCCTCGCGCAGCCACCGCCAGACCTCGCGCAGTCCCGGCTCCTTGCCGGTCATGAGCATGCTGACGCCGAAGACCCGCCCGGCCGCCCAACGCAAGGCGAGAGCACCGGCCGCCAGCAACGCGAACGAGAGTACGATCTCCCACGTCGCGGGGTCGCCGCGCAGGATGCGCAGCGGCATGGCTGACGGGCTGACGCCTGGAATCAAGGACAGCGTGCGCATCCAACCCGCGTCGGGCGAGTCCAAGCCGGCGAAGACCAGGCTCAGGGGGACGAACGGCAGGAACATGAGCGCGCCGCGGCTGCTGGTGTTGGGGTCGTTGATCGTGGCGGCGAAGACGGCGAACAAGGTGAACCAGAAGGCGAAACCGCCCGCGGCGAACAGCAGGCTCAACGCGAGGTCGAGCCCGCCGAGTCCGCTGGGCAACGCCAGCGAGCCGCCGAAGAACCGCCAGGCCACGACCTGCCACAGGAACCAGGCCACCAGATAGCTGAGCATGGTCACCAGGACCACACCCATCAGGCCGACGATCTTGCCGTCGATCCATTCTTGCGGACTGAGGACCGAGAGCAGCGATTCGGTCGTGCGCTGGGTCTTCTCGGCGGTGATCGCCACGAGCACGTAGCCGAGGCCCGTGAACAGGCCAAGCAGCATGGCGCCGATCACGACGAAGACGACGATGTTCCCGGGCCGCCGCTTCTGATCGTCCGCTTCGGGGCCGATGAGCACGGTCGCGACAGCCGGCTGCGCGCTCAAGGCCGCGAGCACCTCGGGAGCGATGTCCAGTCGCCGCAGCTCGCTCAGCTTGTGCAGACCGCCGATCTGCGCTCGCAGCGCGTCCTGCCAGTCGCGCTCGTGCTTGACACGCAGCTGCCAGCCGCCGTCCTGTGGAGCTAGGACGCCGTCGAGGTCGCCACGTAAGACAAGCGAGTCCACGACCGCGAGCGAGCGCTGCTCGGGAACGACGTGGACGTTGCCGATCTGCAGCGACGCCTCCAGGTCGAGCGCCGCGGCCGAAAGCACGGCGACCGTACGCTCCTGGGCCGACCTCCCCTTGGCGAAATCGCCCACCAGGTGCCCGCCGCCGAAGAACGCCGCCATCAGCAGCATGCCGATGAGCAGGTCCCTGGGTTTGGCGAAGCGCTGGAACTCCCAGCGCGCCACCAGCAGGGCCCGCGGTCCGATCATGGCGCCTCCTTGGCCGGCGAACCGCCGCCAGCCAGCTCGCCCGGCGCGAGGTCGCGCCCCACGGTGCGCAAGAAGATCTCGTGCAGGCGTTCGGGCGCCGAGTGCACCGACTGCACTTCGACGAGGCCGGTCGCCGCATGCAGGACCGCGCCCACGGCGGCGCCGGGCGCCAGCCCCAGCGCGACGCGTCGTGGCCCGACGGCCTCGACGCGTTGGACGTCCGTGAGAGCGCCGAACGCCGCGGGCGGCGCTTCTTCGGCGAGCGTCAGCTCGAGACGCTGGCCGCTGCTCGTCTGGGCGCGGATCTCCGCCAGCGTACCGGCGAGCACGACCCGTCCGCGGTCCATGAGCATGAGGCGGTCAGCGAGCTGCTCGACGAGGTCCATCTGGTGGGCGCTCAGGAGGATCGTGCCTCCCTCGTCGCGCAGGCGGCGGATCTCGTCGACGAAACGCTGCTGGTTGATCGGGTCGAAGCCGCTGAACGGCTCGTCGAGCACGGCCAGCCGCGGCCGATGCAGGATGGCGGCCAGGAACTGCACCTTCTGCTGGTTGCCCTTGCTGAGGCCATCGATGCGGTCGCTCGCACGCTCGAGAAGGCCGAAACGCGCCAGTTCCTCGCGGGCGCGCGCTCGCGCGGTCACGCGCGCGAGACCGTGCAGGGCGCCGAAGAACTCGAGCGTGCGCAGCACCGGCACGTCGCGCACTAGGCCGCGCTCTTCGGGCAGGTAGCCGAGCTGCGATGGCAGGGGGCGGACGCTCGCGCGCGACGCCGGGCCCGGGCGGCTGTCGAACTCGAACGCGATGCTGCCGCTGTCGGGCCGCAGGATGCCGACGAGCATGCGCACGATCGTCGTCTTGCCGGCGCCGTTGGGCCCGAGGAGGGCGAGGATCTCGCCGGGCGCGACGCGCAGATCGACGCCGTCGACCGCCAGGGTGGTGGCGAACCGCTTGCGCAGGGCGCGGGCCTCGACGACCGGGGCGAGCTGGGACATGGCGGCGCCGTCCGCCCGGCTACAGCGCCGGCCGCTCGTCGATCGGCGTGTCGACGCCGCTGCGCGCCTCGCTCAGCAGATCGTGGTGCTGCTGTTCCTCGGACGCGAGGCCCTTGCAGAGCCGGCGCAGCTTGTCGCCCTCGACGCGCGCGGCCAAGTCGAGATAGGCGTCGCGCGCCATGCGCTCCATGTTGATGGCGAAATCGAGGACCCGGCGCATGTCCGCGTCCAGCAGCAGCTTCGTCTCGGCGTCGCCGAGGGTGTGCGAGGAGTTGGCCGTCAGCTGCGCGAGGTAGTCCTCGGCGTCGATGCCCGCGTCCCGCAGCTGGCCCCCGAACGCGTCCACGAGACGCCGCGCGTGCGTCGCCTCCATCTCCACCAGCTCGACGAAGACCATGAGCGATTCGCCCTCGCTGGTCAATTCGGACGCCTTCTCGTAATAGGCCTTGGCCCTGACCTCGTTGGCGATGGCCAGCTTGACGATGTCCACGACCGTTTCCATGGCTGCCCCTTCGGGTGACGTGACGGCGGTTGCTTCGCCGCAGAAGATAATCCAGACGGCAGCGGTTGCACAGCAAGATCACGCCCGCGCGCCCGCGCAGGATGGACGCCGCGAGCCGGGCTAAGAACGCGGCGAATGCGTGATCCTCGGCAGCCCCATGGTCACGCAGTGCAGGGCGCCCGCCCGCTGGATGAGGGAGGAGGCGTCGACGCTCACGATCGTCCAATCCGGCAGCAGATCCTGGTAGATGGCCGCCGCCTGGCGATCGAGGTCGGGGCAGGTCTCCGGATAGGCCGGCACCAGCAGCACCCCATTGGCGAACACGACGTTGGTGTACGTGCGCCAGACGCCGTCGTCGTTCGGGGGCATCGGGATGCGCTCGACCCGCAGAGATCCGCCGAGCGTCTGCCGTTCGTGCAGGTTGCGCGCGACCCAGTCGAGCCAGGCGGCGTTGTCCGGATCGACGGCGGGGTCGTACCGGCCGACCACCACGGTCCAGGGCTCGACGAACGTCAGGAACATGTCGAGGTGGCCCGTGGGTTCGCCCTGCAGCGAGGGCAGCGGGATCCAGTGCTCGAAGCCGAAGTAGCGGTGCAGGACGTCCCAGACGTCCGCGACCTCGTAGCCGCGTTCGTCCTGGTTGCGTTTCAGCAGGCGTTGCGTGGTGAGGCACAGTCCCTGGCCGTTGCTCAAGAGGTCGCCGCCTTCCATGGTCAGCGGCAACTCGACGACGGGGATTTCGAGGGCGTCGGCCAGGTGCACGGGCACGCGGTCGTCGAGGTGCGAGCCGCGGCCGCGGTACGTCGCGTTGAGGAAGAACGGACGCCCGTAGCGGTCGAGGACCGTGAGCGGCCCGTAGTCGCGAGCCCACATGGTCATGACCGGCGCCTCGACGGTGGTGACCGCGTCGTTCGGCAGCCCGGCCTCGGCCAGCAGCGACTGGACGAGATTACCCTCCGCTTTACGGCTGACCAGGCTCACCACCTGGACGTTCTCGAAGATCGCGCCGGCGATGTCGACCAGGACCTGGGGATGGAACTGCACCATCTGGGTCGCGCCCAGCAGCAGCGCCTCCTTCGCCTCGAATTCGGCGGGCATGCGGACGCGCGCCGGCAGGTCGTGCGGTCGCTGCAGGGCCGATGCCGTATTCGGAGCGTGGAGGAGCGGAATCAAGAGCAGAAAAGCCAGGTATTTCTGAGACTGCATATCGTTCTCGTCGCGGTGCTGGTGTCGAGCTGAGTGCAGAGCCGGCGAGAGACCTGCAGGTATCACGTATATAGTGATACGATCGTCCGTGGACAAGGTTCCAGTCGAAATCGCCGGCGATATAGTTTTCGATTTCTGATGTTGCCGCTCCCCTTTCGGCGTCGATTCCGGATGAAGCCGCGTGGACGTGCCGGCCCAGACGCCGCCGCCGGGATGACGCGACGCGATCTCTTGATCAGCCGTGCGGGTGGCCCGCGCCTGTGCTTGCTTTTGTGGTCTCGCTGGCGGATCCTATGCCGGACCGCGGCCGCCGGAAGCTGTCGCCGTGAATGGCGGTATCGTCGTCCGCCCAGTGCATTCGGACCCGACCGATCGTCGAGGAAGGCTGTCATGACTTCGTCACGCCGCGTCCCGGCGCCGCTCGCGCTGCTGGCCGCCGGCGCCGTCTACTGCGGCGCCGTCTGGTTGGCGGCATGCGCCGCGTCGCCGGCGCGCCTGCAGACCGCGTCGAGCGGACCCGCCGTCGCGGGCGGCGCGGCCTTCGATCCGGTTCTCGCCGCCGCGACCTTCGATACCGCCTGGAGCCTCATCGATCGCAACCATTTCGACCCCGCCCACGGCGGCGTCGACTGGCCGGCGGTGCGCCAGGAGCTGCGGCCGCGGGCCCTGACGACGACGCACCGCGACTCGCTGCGCGCGCTCTTGAACGAGATGATCGGACGCACCGGACTGTCGCACTTCGGGCTGCTGCCTCGCGAGGCGGTCGACGTCCTGCGCACCAGCAAGGAGACCGAGACGCTCGACGCGCCGGCCGGCGCGACCGACGACGACCACGAGGCGTCGGTGGGTCTGGACGTGCGCCTCGTCGGCGGCGAGCTGCTCGTCTGGCGCATCGAGCCGCATTCGCCCGCGGCCGGCGCGGGCATCGCTCCCGGCTGGGTCCTGGCGGCGGTCGACACGACCAGCTTCGCCACGGTGCTCGAGCGGATCGGCGACGGCGTCGAGGCCGGCGTGCTGGCCCTGCGGCTGGTCATGTTGGCGCGTTCGCTGCTCGATGGACCGCTCGGCAGCGAGGTCCGTCTCGCCTTGCGGGACGCGGCCGACCAGGAGCAGGACCTGAGCCTGACGCGCGCGCGGCAACCGGGCGTCATGAACCAGCTCGGCAACCTGCCGCCGATCCGCACGCGCCTCGAGCACGAACTCATCGCGCACGCCGGCCTGCGCGTCGGGCGCATCGGCTTCAACATCTGGCTGCTGCCGATCGCCGCCGAGTTCGACGCCGCGATCGAGGAATACCGCGACGCCGACGCGCTGATCATCGACCTGCGGGGCAATCTGGGCGGCGTCGGCGGCATGGCGATGGGGCTGGCGGGGCATCTGCTCGACGAGCCGGTCTCGCTCGGCGAGATGCGCACGCGCCAGAGCGCGCTGCAGTTCCGCGTCAATCCCCGCCGCACGAATCCCGCCGGCGAGCGCGTGCGGCCGTTCGCCGGGCCGGTGGCCATCCTGCAGGATCGGCTCAGCGTGAGCACGTCGGAGATCTTCGCGCAGGGCCTGCAGGTCCTGGGCCGCGCGCGCGTCTTCGGCGAGACCTCCGCCGGCGCCGCGCTGCCGTCCCGGCTGGAGCGCCTGCCCAACGGCGACGTGCTGCAGTTCGCCTTCGCCGATTTCGTCGACCCCGCGGGGACGCGGCTGGAGGGCCGCGGCGTGATCCCCGACGAGGTCGTGCCCCTGCGCCGCGAGGACCTGCTCGCCGGCCGCGACGCCCCCCTCGCGGCGGCGTTGAGCTGGTGCGCGAGGGTGCTCGCCGAGTCCGTGGTCCGTTGAACGACCGCCGCGGCGGTCCTGCGCGTTGACGTTCGAACGAGGGAGATGAAGATGATGCGCCGCCAAGCCGTTTCGATGCGTCCGGCCGCTTCGGCTGTTCTCTTGCTGCTCGCGATGGCGCTGGGCGCCTGCTCCGGCGCCGGGCCGAAGCCGCAGATCGTCGAGGAGCCGGCCGCTGCGGCGCCGGCCACGGCCCGCGAGGTCGTCGACCGTTTCCTCGTGAAGATCGGCGGGGCCGAGCGTCTGCTCCAGCGCGAAGCGATGACCGTGACCGGCGTCTTCGCGATCCCCGCGCAGGGGCTCGAGGGCACGCTGACGATGTGGTCCCAGGCGCCGGACAGGCTGCGCATGGAGATCGAGATCCCCGGTCTCGGCAAGATCCACAGCGGCTATGATGGCGAGGCGGCCTGGAGCATCGATCCCATCATGGGCGCGCAGGTGCTCACCGCGGAGTCGGCGGCGCAGATGCGCGAGCAGGCCAACTTCCATTCCCTGCTCTACCGCCCCGAGGATTATCCCACGCTGACGCTCGAGGGGGTGACGGATTTCCAGGGGACGGAGTGCTTCGAATTGACCGTGGTCAGCAAGGCCGGGCTGCAATCGCAGCAGTACTTCGCGGTCGACAGCGGCCTGCTCGTCGGCATGGCGCAGACCCAGTACTCCCCGATGGGCGAGATCCCGTCGGTCAGCGCGCTCAAGGAGTATCGCGAATTCGAGGGCGTGCTCATGGCGACGGTGACCGAGCAGTCGATGATGGGCATGCAGCAGATCATCAACCTGCAGACGGTGAGCTTCGCGCCGATCGAACCGGAATTCTTCGCCGTGCCGGCCGAGATCGCCGCCCTGCTCGAAACGCAGGAGTAAGGCCGGTCACAGCGTCGTCAGCAGCCTGGCGACGACCACGACCATGAGCACCGCGAACAAGCGGCGGAACCAGACGCCGCTCGTTCGTTTGTTCAGGCGCGCGCCGACCTGGGCCAGAGGGATGGCCGTCGCCGCCAGGCAGGCGGCGGCGGGCAGGTTCGCGTAGCCGACGAAGCCTTCGCCCAGCGTGCCTGCCGCCGGGCCGTGCCACATGTAACTGAGGGCCGCGGCCAGGGACGTGAACATGATCACGCCGGAAGAGGTCGATGCCAGGAACCGGCCGGGCAGTTTGCCCAGCAGCGCCAGGGCGGGCACGAGGACCACGCCGCCGGCCAGTCCGCTGAGGCCGGCGAACAGTCCGGTCGCCATGCCGATCAAGCCCCAGATGACGAGCGACCGCCGCGGCCGGCCGTCCCCGGCGGCGGGTTCCTGCTGCTTGACGAGCCGGTAGGCCGCGAACAGCAGCACGCCGGCCAGTCCGGCCTGCAGCCAGCGCCCGTCGGTCTGGGCCGCCAGGGCCGAGCCGAGCCAGCCGCCCAGCATGCTGGACGGCACGATCGGCACGACCACGCGCCACAGGACGCGCTGCTGCAGATGATGCCGCCAGGCGGACGAGCTGGTGCTGAGCACCGAGACGGTCAGGCTGGTGGCCATCGCCGCCTGCACGACGTGCTCGCGCGGCAGGCCCCAGGCGCGCAGCAGCTCGAGCATGACCGGCACCATGACGATGCCGCCGCCCACGCCGGCGAATCCGGCGACGAGACCCGTGCCCAGGCCGGCCGCCAACAGGATCACGATGTTCAGGAACGTGAGGTCCATCGCGCCAAGGTAAGATGCGGCAGGCGCGGAAGCCAGGCAGCAGAAGCGGGGTGGCTCCTCGCCGGAAGGCCACAATCATGGTTGCGCTGCCGATGCCGTGATCCGACACTGATGGGGCTGGACGTTGCCGACCGCCCGGCGAAAGCCTGCGCCCATGGATCAACTGCCCCTTGCCGACCTCGCCCTGCGCGCCGCGCTCGAGCGCGTCAGCCGGCTCTGCCGCGACGCGGGCGGCCGCGCGTGGGTGGTCGGCGGCGCGGTACGCGACGCGCTGCTGGGGGGAGCGGTCCACGAACTCGACGTCGAGGTCCACGGAATCGAGGCCGCCGACCTCGAGGACCTGCTTTCCAGCCGCTTCGATCTCGATCCGGTCGGGCGCTCGTTCGGCGTGCTCAAGCTGCGCGGCCTGGCGCTCGACGTCTCGCTGCCGCGCACCGAGTCCAAGTCGGGCCTCGGCCATCGCGGCTTCCTCGTGCGGAGCGATCCGCACCTCGGTCTGGATGCGGCGGCCCGCCGCCGCGATTTCACGATCAACGCGATCGCCTACGATCCGTTGACCGGCGAGCTGGCGGACCCGCTCGGCGGCCGGACCGACCTGCGCGAGCGCCGCCTGCGCCATTGCTCGCCGGCGTTCGGCGAGGATCCGCTGCGCGTCCTGCGGGGCATGCAGTTCGCGGCCCGCTTCGAACTCGACGCCGACCCGGCCACGCTCGCGCTCTGCCGTACGATCGAGCCCGAGGGCCTGGCCGGCGAACGCATCTGGCTGGAATGGCGCAAGCTGCTGCTGCTGGGCCGGACCCCGTCGCGCGGGCTACGCTTCCTGAAGGACACGGGGTGGCTGCGGCATTTCGCGCCGCTCGCGGCGCTGGACGGCCTGCCCCAGGATCCGGCGCACCATCCCGAGGGCGACGTCTTGACCCACGTCGGCCTGTGCCTCGACGTCTACGCGGCGCAGAGGGTCGGCGATGATTGGGAGGACCTCGTCGTCGGCCTGGCCGTGCTCTGCCACGACCTCGGCAAACCGCTGGTGCAGCGCAGCGAACCGCACGGGCGCATCCGCACGCCCGGCCACGCCGAGGAAGGCGAGCAGCTGACCGCCGCATTCCTGACCGAGCTGACCGGCCAGCCGGCGCTGGTCAAGGAAGTTCTGCCGCTCGTGCGCTACCACGGCCAGCCGGCGCAGCTCTACCGGCAACAGGCGGGGGACGGGGCGGTGCGCCGGCTCGCCGCCGCGGTCGGGCGCGTGGATCGTCTGCTGCGCGTGGTGCGCGCCGATCAAGGCGGCCGGGCGGCGGCGGCCGAGGCCGAGCCGGCCGCCGTCGTCTGGCTGGCCGAGCAGGCGGCCCGCTTGAACGTGACGGCGGCGCGATCGGAACCGCTGATCCGGGGTCGTCACCTGCGCGAGCGCGGACTGCGGCCCGGCCCGCGCTACGGCGAGATCCTGCAGGCCTGCTACGAGGCGCAGCTCGACGGCGAATTCACGGATCTGCCTTCGGGGCTGGCGTTCCTGGCGCGGCGGCTGGCGGCGGAACCGGAGTGGCCGGGCGGCTAGCGTGGTACGTCGAGCGTCCGGTCGGCAGCCTGAGAATCATGCTGGTCGGCGTGACCGCAGCCTGCGGCTAGCCGCTCGACATGGAAGACGGCGTTCAGACCGTCGGCCGACAGCGTCGCTTCGACGCGCAGGAGGTCCGTCTGCCAGATCGTCTGGCGGCGGCCGTTGCGCTCGGGGCGGCCGAATCGGCGGTTCGCGCTGTCCAGGAATCGATCATAGTAATTGCCGGCGGCGTAGACGCCCTCGAGGATGCGGATATCCAGCCACTGGATGCGATCGTCTCGCTCGCCCAACAGCAGGGCCGTGCCCCACTTGCGATCCCAGTCGAGGTAGCTGTCGCGGCAGGCGAAGATGTCCAACTCGCCGTCGAAGCAGCTCAAGCGGGGGTCGGCGGCCTCCCAATAGCGGAGTCCGGCCGGCAGCCGGCGCAACAGGCAGCGCCAGCCGGGAACGCGGACCAGGCCGGCTCGCGCCAGGATGTCGGACGTGACGGCCTGGCCGGGGCGGAGCACCATCCCCTGGGTCGCGATGGCCAGATCCATGTCAGCCTCCAGTGACCGCCCTCGCGGCGAGGTCGTGCGCGCGTATCACGTGCGCGCAGCCACCGCAGCAGGGAAACGCGCCGCCAGGTCGGCGCTCATCTGCGTCAACGCGCGCTCGATCATGGCCGCAGCGGTCGGGCGATCGCCCTGCTGCAGGACTTGCAAGCTCTCCTGCAGGCCGGTGAGGGACGGATCCGGGTTCCAGCCTCTTGCCAGCGCTTCGTGCAGATAGCGAAGCAAGAGCTGCGCCAGTCGCTCGCATTCGCCGCCGAGCACCCGATTCGGACACTGTCCGGCGATCAGCCCGAGCAGGCGGTAGAAGTGCTCGCAGAAGGCGGGCGGCTGGTCGATCTGCAGCCGGATGCGACCGAGCACATTGCGCGCCTCGACCTGGTCCTTGAGGGCGAATTCTCCGCTCTGGCGCGTCGCCGCCGACAGCAGCACGGCCAGGGTCGCGAGCACCTCGGCGATCTCGCGACCCGTGAAATGCGGCACGCTGAACCCGCGACCCATGTCCGCGTCGAGCGCGCCGGCGGTGGCCAGACAGAGCATCGCCTCGCGCAGCGGCGTGCGGCTGATGCCGAGGTCGACGGCCAGATGGGACTCGTTGATGCGCGTGCCGGACGGCAGGCGGCCGTCGATGATCCGGCCGAGGATCTCGGCGCCGATGTCGGCGCGCAGCGGTTTGCGTGCGAACAGCATGGGTCGCGGGCCGCGTTTCGCTCAGACGATGACCACGCCGTTCTCGGCGTCCGGGACGCCGGACGGCACGTACCGGTCGGCCGCGTCGTCGTTGGTCCACTTGCGGTCGTCCAGGAGGTAGCGGTACTGGTACTCGCGGCCAACCTCGAGGTCGACGGTGACCTTGAACTCGCCGGTCTTCAGCTTGCGCATGCGGGTGGCCTTGGGATCCCAACCGTTGAAATCGCCCACGAGCGCGGCCTTGCTGGCCCCGGCGGCGATTTCGTTGGGCAGCATGAAGGTGACCTTGGAGACCCGCTTCGTCTTGAGGTATTTCTTGCTGATGCTCATGGCTCGAACCCCCGTCTCAGCATCCTGCTACCTGACATGCACCGCCATGATAAACTCACTCGCGGCGAGGTCAACCATCTTCACCGGGAGGCGGGCCCGCGACGCGCCGCAGCATGTAGTCCGCCACGGCCTGCAGGGTCTCCTCGCCCAGCCGGAACGCCGGCATCGGCGGCAGATCGAGCCGTTTGCGGCCGGGCTGCCGCGTCCAGGCGGCGATCCCGCCGGGGTCGTCGCGGTACACGCCGGCGATCTCCACCAGGGACGGCCCCACGAGCGTGCGGTCCTGCGCGTGGCAGGCGGCGCAGGTGCTCTCGAAGACGCGCTGGCCCAGCGGGATTCGCACGCGCTCCTGGCCGCTGGCGTGGCGCCACTGGGCGGCCGCCGCGAGCCAGCCCGTATCGATCGTGTGGGCGGTCATCAGCTCCCGGTGCTCGCGCAGGGCGCTTTCGCGGTAGACGTGCCGCCCGTAGCCCATCGCGAAGGCGGTCGACGTGATCAGGGCGAAGACGAGCGCGGCCCGCGGCATGGTCCGCCCCAGCGGCGCGGTGATCTCTCGCCACATGACGTGCATGGCCCACAGGGCGCAGACCACGCCCACGGCGATGACGCCGATGAGGTACCAGCTCATGCCCTGCGCGGGCAGCGAGAGCAGCACCCAGGGGCCGAAGAGCAGCTGCAGCGCCGTGGCGCCCAGCGCGATGCCGTAGAAGAGGCGGCGCAGGGCGGCGCGATCGAGCTGCTGCAGGTCCGCGGCGATCGCGCAGCCGGCGCGCAGGAAATAGAAGAGCAGGAACAACCCGCTGACGGCGACGCTCGCCGCCAGGAAATGGAAGTAGCGCGGCCAGACGTTCGGCAGCGACAGGGCCGACTGGAAGCCCTCGACGTGCAGCCAGCGCCCGGGGAAGAGCATCAGGTTGATGTTCGCCAGGAAGATCAGCGGGATCACCAGGAAGAGGCCGGCGCCGGCCAGGCCCAAGGCGATGTGCAGGCCGCGCGCGTGGGTGAGGCGATCCCAGGTGTATTTGTGGGCGTAAGTGATCAGGAACGCCAGGGTCACCAGCGGCACGACCGACAGCCAGGCGCCGCCGGTCAACGCGTTGGCGGTGTAGAAATGGACGGTGTAGAGCACGTTGAGCACCAGCAGCGGGGCCACGCCGAAGACCACGGCCAGGCTCTTGGTGACCGTCACCGTGCCGGCGATGCTCTTGGCCAGCACGGCGAAGTCGGGCCGGCGCAGGCCGATGAGCTGGAAGACGACCGTCAACAGCGATCCGCCGACCATGAGGTTCACGAAGAGGATGTGCCACAGGAACAGCAGGACGACCAGGGCCTGCAGGAGCACCGGATCGGCCGGCAGCGGCAGCGGGATGTCCTGGGGCAGGGGCCAAGCGGTGATGCTCGCCATGGGTCACGTATCCTTCTGTTCGATCCGGTCGCCGGCCGTCCGTCAACGCCGGCGATTCGGCGCGCCCGCGGTCTGGGCGCCGTCCAGACCGGCGGGATCGTCGCGCAAGGCGATGAGGTAGGCGGCCAGCGCGGCGTGTTCTTCCCCGGTGCCCGGCACCGGCGGCATGAACGGCCGCGCGTTGTGCATGCTGCCGAGGTAGAGGCGCACGGCCTCGGGATCCCAGGGCTGCCAGCCGTACATCGCGCCGAACTTCTGCACGACGCCATTGACGCCGCCCGTCGTGTGGCAGCGGCTGCAGGTCAAACGGAACATCTCACGTCCGGCCGCGAGCCGGTTCGCGTCGGTCGCTTCGGGCACGGGCGAATAGACGGCGTGCGGCAGCAGGCCGTCCTCCGCATAGAGCGGATAGTCGGCCGGACGCAGCGCGTTCGAGTACATGTAGGCCTGGATGATGTCCGGTTTGCGGATGAACTCGCGCACCCGCTCGAAGTAGCTGAGCTGAGATCGGAAGAGCGTCGTGTAGGGAAAGAGTGTAGGATAGGGTGT
>CAZJWO010000071.1:0-18991 GCA_964549735.1 uncultured Fibrobacteraceae bacterium
CCTGGCTAGAACTGGCGTAGCGACGCACCGGCCCCCGCATGTCCTCGGGCCTGCGGCCCTGCGGAGTTGCGGGGGCCGGTGCGTCGCTACGCCGAAGCGGTGCGTCGCCGCATCAGGGTCGCGAATAGATCAGCGCGGCGATCCTCGTCAGACCCGCGACGTCGATTTCGCTGAAGGCGGCGAGCTTGTCGCTGTCGACATCCAGGACGGCGGCGATGCGCCCGCCGCCGTCGCGCACCGGGACGACGACTTCGCTGCGCGACCGGCTGTCGCAGGCGACATGCCCCGGGAACGCCTCGACATCGGGTACGAGCACTGGCGCGGAGCGGTGCACGGCGGCCCAGCAGACTCCGTCCGGCCCGGGCAGGACCGCGCAGGCGGCCGGCCCCTGGTAGGGCCCCACGACCAGGGCGCCGCCCTGCAGGCGGTAGAATCCCGTCCAGAAGAAGTGCGGCTGTTTGTGATGCAGGACGGCCACCGTCGTGGCCATGCGCGCGATCGGGTCGTCCGACTTGCGCAGCAGATCGGCGATCTGCGCGACGAGTCGATCATAGCGGTCGGCGAGGCGTTGGTCCGCGATCGTCATGGTGTGCTCCGCAAGCGAAGGTGTGTTTGACAAGATAACCCCGAGCGGAGGATGATACGAGGACGAACCAGGCAGCCGCAGCCCGCTCTGGCCAGCGGGACCGGCCGCGTCGCCGCCTGAACACAGGTGTTGGAGGAGACCATGGACGCACTCGATGCCATCTTCAGCCGTCGCAGCATCCGCGTATATGCCGATCGGCCCGTCGGCGACGAGCAGATCGAGATCCTGCTGCGCGCCGGCATGGCCGCGCCTTCGGCAGGCAACCAGCAGGCCTGGGAGTTCATGGTCGTCGACGACCGGCGCCTGCTGGAAGCGATCCCCACGGTCCATCCCTATGCTCAGATGTGCGCCCAGGCGCCGTTGTGCCTCGCTGTTTGCGCCGATCCGGCCCGTGAGAAATACCCGGGATTCTGGGTCCAGGACTGTTCGGCCGCGACGCAGAACATCCTGCTGGCCGCCCACGCGATGGGCCTGGGCGCCGTCTGGTTGGGAATCGCGCCGCAAGGCGACCGCGCCCAGCAGATCGCCCGGTTGCTCGGCCTGCCCGACGGGATAGAGCCCCTGGCGCTCATCGCGGTCGGCCACCCGGCCGAAACGGCCGAACCCTACGACAGGTATGATCCCGAAAAAACCCACCATAATGAGTGGTGATCAGCCTGGCGATCGTTTCGTCGGGATTCTCTGTAAGATGATTATATACAACGGTTAAACGCTCATCAGGGCGATGTGCGGTGGTTTTTTCGGCCCCAAATATCGAACAAGTATAATCATAAAAGACACATTAAAACAAAAAAACTGGACACATAATTCACTTTTCATGCTATCATCATGGCATCTTGCAGTAGTCGCGGGACGAGGAGATGCCATGTTGCACGGTAACGAGATCAAGACATTGCGGATTGCCACGAGTCTTCTCGTGTGTCTGATCGCCGGTCCGATCGCGGTCGCGCCGGCGCATGCGTCCTGGCTGGAGTTGGCGGGCGGGGCAGCCGGCAGCGCGCCGCAGATCGCGGTCCGCCACGTAGCAGGCGCTGCGGTCGAGGTCGAGATCCACGTGCCGGGCCTGGAACTTCGCGAGATCCAGATCGCCGGCGCGGCTTATAGCCAGGTGTCGATTCCCGGCAGCTTGCCGCACATCGTGGCGGGCTATCCGGAACTGCCGGTCGTGGTCCGCGCCCTGCAGGTGCCGGGAGCCGGCACGTCGCGTCTCGAGATCCTGGAGTCCGTCTGGCAGACGGTTGTGGCGCCGCCGCCGGTGCCGTCGCGCGGCCCCCTGTCGCGCGACAGCGATATCAGCAGGGTGGCGTACACGTTCGGCGACGTCTACGCGCAAGCGGGCGTCTGGCCCGCCGAGGCGTGCGAGCTCGGCCGGCCGTTCCTGGTGCGGGATCGTCGCGGCGTCGCGCTGCGCGTGCACGCGGTCCGTTGGGATGCCGGCGCCGGCAGTCTGCAGGCCCTCGTGGCCATGCGCGCGCGGATCGTCACGGTCGGCGACGACGGCGCCAACAAGGCGGCCGGCGCGGTTCGCCCGGCCGGACGCAGCTTCGCTCCGGTCTTCGACGCCATCTTCGCCGACAGTCCGGACGCGGCCAAGGACGCCGGGGCCGACGAACAGCAGAGCGACGCCAACGCGGCGCTTGCCGGCGATCGCCTGCTCATGGTGACGGCGTCTTCGTTCACGTCGTCCGTCGGCGATCTCGTGGCTTGGAAGCAGGAACGCGGCTACAGCGTCGAGGTCGTCGATGTCGCCGAACTGGGGGGCACCGCGCAGGGCATCCAGGCCGCGGTCATCGAGCGCTACCAGTCCCCCGAGGGCCTGGCCCACCTGCTGCTGGTCGGCGATGCCGAAATGGTGCCGACCAACACCGGCACGTTCCACGGCGCGGCCTCGGACGGCATGTACGGCCTCGTCGCCGGCGATGACCTCTTCGTGGACGTCCTGGTCTCCCGCCTTCCGGCCCGCTATTCGAACGAGCTGTCGACGATGATCCAGCGCACCATCGCCTACGAGCGCGATCCGCAGCCCGACGGGGACTGGTTCACGTTCGGCGCCGGCATCGCGAGCGACGAGGGCTCGCCGGCTGACTACCAGCGCGCCGATCAGCTGCGGACCAAGCTGCTGGCCGGCGACTACACGAGCGTTGAGCGCATCTACCAGAACCAGGGCGGCTCGCGGCAGCAGATCGCCGCCACGGTCAACAGCGGCGTGAGCATCATCAACTACCTGGGGCACGGCTCGGGCACCGCGTGGTTGAACGTGCCGTTCAACAACTACGACGTGCACCAGCTGACCAACACGACCTCCTGGCCGTGGATCATCGACGTCTCCTGCCACAACGGCGCGTTCCTGCAGCAGGAGTGCTTCGCGGAGGCCTGGCTGCGGGCCAGGCACCAGGGAGCGCCGGCTGGCGCGGTCGCCATGATCGCCGCGTCCACGGCCGCCTCGTGGGTGCCGCCGACCGTCATGCAGGCGACCATCATCGACCGGCTGGTCGTCGAGGGCCAGACCGAGGTCGGGGCGCTCTTCGCGGCGGGTGTGGCGGCGGTCCTGGTCCAGTACGAAGGCACGGACGAAGGCCTGAAGCTGATGGAGCAGTACAATCTGTTCGGCGACGGCACCTTGCAGGTCCGTTCGCGCCGGCCGGACCACCTGGTCGTCGGCCATCCCGAGCACCTGGCCGCCGGCCGCGCCGCCGTCGCGCTGCAGCTGCCGGCCGGCTCGCGCGCCGTGCTGCTCGCGGGGGACGAGGTGCTCGCGCGCGCCGATCAGGCGCACACGTCCTCGGTCTTCCTGATGCCCTCGCGCGATCTCGTGGCCGGCGAAGAGGTCCGCCTGACCGTGACCGCGTCGAACGCGCTGCCGTACCGGGTCGTGCTGCCGGTCGCCAGCACGCCGACCGGTCCGGTGGAGTCGATCCCGGTCCTGGCGCTGGGTCTCGACAGCTGGCCCAACCCGTTCAATCCGCAGACCACGGTCGGCTTCGCGCTCGCCGACGCCGGCCCGGTGCGCCTCGCCGTGCACGACGCGCGCGGCCAGCTCGTGCGCTCCCTGGTCGCCGACCGGATGCCCGCCGGCAGCCACCAGGTCGTGTGGGACGGCCGCGACGACGCCGGTCGCCCGGTCGCCAGCGGCGTCTACCTGGCTCGCCTGGTCACCGATCGCGGCGAGAAGGTCCGCAAGCTGACGCTCGCGCGCTGACGGTTCGGCGGCGTCGGCCGCGCGAGAGTTCGAGTTGCAGGCGGGGGAAAAAACTGTAGGCTTGGCTGCGACGCGCCGGCCGGGGAATCGGGTCCCCGGCCGGCTCCTGACCGCAGCGGGAGCCTTCCATGTTCGAGCCCCTCTACACGCCGTTCGCGACGACGCCGCAGATCCTCGCCCTGACGCCCGCCGTGGCCGCCCGCTACGGCCTCGAGCGCTGGGCCGCGAGCTTCGCCCTCGGCACGGCCGGCTATCGCGACCTCCTCGATCCGGACGACCTGTTCAGCGCCGACGTGCCGTTCAACGCGGCCACCGTGGCGGTCATGCTGCTCGCCCGCGCGCAACTGGCCGGCGAGCACGGCCTGCAGCGCCTGCACGTCGGCGGCGAGGTGCGGCCTCACACCCAGGAGTTCATCGATCTGGCGGCGCGTCTCTACGCGGGGCAGGGTCTGCAGGTTCACCTGCGGCCGGCCGGCCAGCGCACCACGCCGATCTGGCTCTCGAGCTTCGGCGTCTTCTACGAGGAGCTGGACGGCGGCGAGAACTTCACCGCCAGCCACAGCCAGAGCTTCAAAGGCGGTTGGAAGCCGATGGACCGCAGCGGCGGCCAGCTGCTCGAGATGGCGCCCCTCATCGCGGCGCGCGTGCGCGAGCTCGCCGGCCAGGCCGCGACCGCCGGTCTGGTCATCCCGTTGGCGGCCGCTACCGACGCCAGGATCCGGCGCGACTTCGATCCGATCGGCGCGTACGTCGAAGTCCTGCGCCAGGTGGTGCCCGCCGAGCTGCTGGCCGAGGTGCCGGCCGCCGCGACGCGGGGCTTCCGCGCCGCCTTCTGCACCGAGGGCGGCGCGATGGCGCCCGCCGCGCGCCGCGTGTTCACGGCCCTGGCGATCGGACAGGACGACGACGGCCCCGTCTTCTTCACCCATGAGGAAGAGAGTCCCACGTACCACGGCATCGGCGTCGTCGATGGCGTGAACCACGGCGTCGACCCCGGCAAGTGGCAGGTCTACAAGCACGTCGGCGCCCAGGCGCTGCTGCGCGACGGCCGCGCGGACGTCTTCTTCATCTGGGATCCCGACGGCGACCGCTTCAACATGGTCACCGCCGCGCCCGCCTCGCTGGCCGCGGCGGCGGCCGCCGCCGGGCTGGAGGTCGATGACCTCGACGCCCAGCGCTGCCTGGTCTACTTCAAGCCCAACCAGATCTACTTCCTGCTGACGGCGGCCAAGATCGACGCGCTGGCCAGGGCCGGCGAGCTCGAACGCTTCGACTGGATCGTGGCCACGACCTGGCCGACCAGCCGCAGCATCGGCGAGGTGGCCGAGACCTTCAGCGCGCGCGGAGGCGCCCGTCTGGCCACCTTCCGCACCCCGGTCGGCTTCAAGCATTTCGCGGCGCTGGTCGCGAGTCTGGAGGAGCAGCTCGCGGCCGGCCGCGCGACTTGCCACGCGACCGATGTGACGGGCACGCGGACCGACTTCGGCGCGCGTCCGCGCCTGCTGATCATGGCCGAAGAGAGCGGCGGCGCGGCCTGCGGCCCGGCCGAGCCGATGCGCAGCCGCGGCGGGCGGCGCACCAGCCTCGCGCCGAAGGAGAAGGACGCCATGCAGGTCGGGGTGCTCGCGCTCTGTCTGGCGGCGCGCCTGTTCCGCGAGGGCCGCAGCTTCGCCGGCCACTATCTGGACCTCCTGCGGCAGTACCGCGTGCGCTGGCGCTTCTATGAGCGGCGCGACGTGACCCTCTTCGACGAATCGCTCAAGGGAGCGGCGCGCGACGCGGCCCGCGCCGAGGGCATGCGGCGCAAGGAGGCCACCGTCGCGTTCTTCGCTTCACTCCAGGGTCGCGAGCCGGCGGCGATCGCCGCTTCGCTCGCCGCGCGTTTACCGGCGGGGACGGCGCTGCCGGCGATCGCGCGCTGTTTCGACGCCGGCGACGGCACGTTGCTGGAGATGTCGGGCCTGTGGTTCGAACTCAGGGCCAGCGGCACCGATGCCGTCTTGCGCTACTACCTGGAAGGCGAGGACCGCGACGAGGTGTCGGCGCTCAACGAGGCCTTCACGCGCCTGCGCCTTTGAGCAGGACCGCCCGTCGCGAAAGGACCGTCGTGAATGCACCCGCGAGCCTGCCGGCGCCGAAACCGATCATCGTCGAGGATCGCGCCGTCCGTAAGATCGCGGCCGGGCATCCCTGGATCTACGCCAACGAGGTCGTCCAGCGGCCTGTGGACCTCGCCGAGGTCGATCTCGTCCTGGTCCAGGATCGTACCGGCCGCCCGCTCGCGACCGGCACGTATTACAAGCACTCGCTGATCCAGGTCCGCCTGCTCACCCGGCGCGACGAGCCGATCGACCGCGCGCTGGTGCGCCGGCGCCTGCAGGCCGCGCTCGCCCGACGCGCGGCGAGCTATCCCGACCTCGAATGTCTGCGCCTCGTCTACGGCGAATGCGACGGCCTGCCGGGCCTGGTCGTCGACCGGTACGGCGACGTGCTGGTCATCGAACTCAACACGCAGGGCGTCTTCCTGCTGCACGAACTCGTCCTGGCCGAGCTGCAGCAGTTGCTGGCGCCGCGCGCGATCGTCCTGTGCAACACCTCGACGGCGCTGGCCTACGAGCAGCTGCCGCCGCGGACGGAGGTCCTGCGCGGCGCGTTGCCGGGACCGTTCGTCGTCTCCGAGTGGGGGATCAAGTACCTGGTCGATCCGCTGCGCGGCCAGAAGACGGGCCTGTTCCTGGACCAGAAGGAGAACCGGCGCCTGGTGCGGCGCTGGTGCCGGGATGCGGCCGTCTGGGACGTGTTCGCCTACGCCGGCGGCTGGGGTCTGAACGCGCTGGCGGCCGGAGCCCGGCACGTGACGTTCGTCGACAGCAGCGGGCCGGCCTGCGACATGATCCGCGCCAACCTGGAGCTCAACGGCTTCCGCGACGCCGAGGTCGTGCAGGCCAACGCGTTCGACGCGCTGCGCGAGATGCCCCGCAACGAGGTCGGCGTCCTGGTGCTCGATCCGCCCGCGTTCGCCAAGACGCGCAAGGACATCCCGGCGGCATCGCGCGCCTACATCGACCTGAACCGCGTCGGCCTGCAGCGCCTGGACGAAGGCGGCGTCCTGGCGACCAACACCTGTTCCTTCCATGTCGGCGCCGACCGTTTCGCCGAACTCGTCGACCGCGCCGTGCTGCAGTCGAGCCAGCGTGTCGAGTTGCTGGCCGAGAGCGGGCAGGCGCCCGACCATCCCGTGCAGCTCGAGTTCCCCGAGAGCCGGTACCTCAAGACGCGCTTCCTGCGCAAGCTGGCCTACCACTGCTGATCGGACGACCGCGCTCCAGGCGGCGCCGCCGGCCGCGGCCGCGTGGGAATCGCGAGGCGGCCCGATCGCCGCGTCCCGCAGGACACGGCGGCCGGGCCGCGAGGCGAACAGAGGCGACTCACTTGATCAACGACATCTTGCGGGTCTGCTGCTCCGAGTCCGTGCTCAGACGGTAGTAATAGGTTCCGGAAGCGACGGGCTGGCCCGCCGAGGACCTGCCGTCCCAGCTTGCGGCATGCCGCCCGGCCGGCAGCGTCTCGTCGACGAGCACCCGCACGAGCTGTCCGCGCGCGTTGAAGACCTCCAGACGCGCCGGGCCGGCGCGGCCGACGCTGAAGACGATCTCGGTCGCCGGATTGAACGGATTCGGCCGGTTCGGCAGCAGCTCCGTCAGCTCGCGGGGAGCGTGCGGCACGGGCGTGATCTGCAGCACGTCCAGCCACTCCAGCGAGCGCTTGAGCAGCAGATCGCGGTCGCCCTGGGTCGGCACGAGTTCGAGGCCGAACGGGAGGAACACCGACTTGAAACCTTCGCGGAACGTGCGCACGACAGCCGACACGCCGTTGCCGTAGTGGCAGCTCACCGCGATGGGCTGCTCGCCGCCGAGCATCGTGAGCCTGTCCGGATCGCCGCCGGTGAGCGTGAAGCCCAGGCCGTCGCCGAGGGGGTCGTCGGCGACGCCCACGATCTGCAGGCTGCCGCTGTAGGTGCCGCCGTAGTTGAAGCGGAACTGGTTGATGAACCAGTTGCGCCCCGCGGTGCCCTGCGCGTTGAGGCCCTGCAGGATGTTCTCGCCGGCCAGGATCAGCCGGCCACCGGCGGCCAGATAGGCGTCGATCGCGTCGCGATCGCTCGCCTGCAGCGACGCCAGGTTGGCGCCCGTCGTCCAGATCACGGCCGCGTAGTCCAGCAGATCGGCGCCGGAGATGAGCTGCAATTCGCGCTCCCAGATCGCGTACGTCAAGCTCGTGCCGTCGAGGATCGCGCCGTAGACCGAACCGGCGAAGCCGGCGTGGGCGTCGTCGGATACGATGAGGACCTCGGCGCCTGCGGCCATCGCCGCGAAGCTCTTGACGGCCATGACCTCATCTGCGCCCTGGCTCAGGACACTGAGGTCGACCCGTCCCGAGCCGTTGGTCGGCGCGACGATGGTCACGGAGAGATCCGCCGTGGCGAAGCTGTCGAGCGAGATCTCGAAGCCGGGCGCGTCCTGCCCCGCGTAGGTCAGGTAGGCGCTCCAGCCGGCGGGCAGGGCGCTGGTGTCGAGCGCTAGCTCGTAGATGTCCGCTTGGCGGCCCATGTTGTAGATGCGCAGGTCTTCGAAGGTCGCCTCGCCGTCGGCCAAGATCTTCTGCGCCGGGCCGTCGACGCGGGCGACCACGGCATAGGGCCCGATCTTGGTGTTCGTCGAATTGAAGACGTAGCGGTCGCTGTCGCGCTGGACCCAGGCGACCAGCGAGAGGCGCGACTGGTTCCAGCTGCCGCTGATGGTCATCGGCACGTGGACGAGCTGCTCTTGGCCCGCGAGCGAAACGGTGAGCGGCTGGTCGGGCAGCATGTCGCGCTGGATGTGACGGTAGCTGGTCGAGCCGTAGGTGACGTAGTCCTCGACGATCGCGATGCGCACGTAGCTGTTGGCGATGTCGTCGAGGTCGCCGAGGAGCTTGATCCACACGTCGGCGTAGGCGTCGCCGACCGTGAAGCTCCAGTCGGTGAAGGCCAGCGCCAGCGGCACCAGTTCGTTATGGTGCGCGTCGATGACGGGCATGTAGAGCGAACCGTTGGAAGAACCCCCGACGACCGTCGCCGTGCCGTCGAACTTCAGCGTGGGCACCGAGCCGACGCCGTAGTAGGCGAAGCGGGTCATGCCCGACGGCGTGCTCAGTCCGCCCGAGTTGTGTTCGTAGATCAGGAAGTCGAATTGGATCGGCTTGTACTTGCTCTCGCACACGGCGAGGCCCGCGTAAGCGGCGGGGCAGGAGCTTCACCAGGTGGCCGCGAAGAGCTCCGTCACGACGGTGCGCGGGACGCCGGCCGCGGCGGGCGAGGCCAGAAGCAGGGTGGCCAGTGGCAGCAGTGCCCACAGGGCTGGCAGCGAGCGCAGGCGGTGCATAGCATCCTCCAGGGTGTAGTGGGACGATACGCGCGGCTCGGGCCGCGGTTCCGATCATATCAGAAGCAGCGGCTAAAAACAACATCCCGAGACAAGAAACCCCGCCCAGGGTCAATATCTGAGGATTCCGTACAACTCGACGCCGGAGAACGCGGGCTCGAACTTGCAGACCCCACCCGTACAGAGCTGCCCGGCCTGCCGCTTGCCGAACCAGAGGTTCAGGCTGCCTCCCCCGCGCAGGGTGTAGGTGATCTGGCCGGACGCGAAACGCTGGCCCTGGATCTCGCCGGCGTCGAACTGGGCGGGGTGCTTGTTGTTCGTCTCGAGCATGGCGTCGAACGTCCAGTGCGGCGGCAGGTCGAGCGCCAGCTTGAACCACTGCTGATCGTAGGCCCCGAGCACGCCGCGGCGCACGTGCTGGTGTTCGGCCATCGCCGTCCAGGACATGCCCGGGCCGGCGTGCCAGGTCGCGTCGCCGACCACGGTCTGACGGATCGCGTTGATCTTGTCGTCCTGGTACCCGAAACCGCCGCGCAACCGGAAGCTGCCGAGGTTCTCGCGCTCGAGATGGCCGTAGGCTTCCTCGTGCACGATCCGGCCCGCGTGATTCTCGATGCGGTTCGTATTGCCCACCAGCGACCAATCGCGCCCCAGATCGGCCACGGTCTCGAGCTGCCAGCCCTTCTCGTCGTCCTGGTTCATCTCGTGCGGCTTGCGGCTGAGCAGCGTGTAGATGTGCTCGCGCACGAGCGCCGGCGGGCGATTCAGCGGGTGGACGCCGTCGCTGCGGCGCAGCACGGTGAAACGCTCGTAGCGGCTGCGTTCGACCGACACGCTGAGCGGTCCGAGGAAGAGCCCGACGTTGCCGTAGAAGGCCAGACCCTCGTTGCGGTCGAGGGTGCGCGGGTCGAAATCGTAGCCGGTCTTGCGCCCGTACTCGAGGTAGAGCTGGAACAGGTCGTGATGGTAACCCAGCCGCCCGGTGCCGGCCCACTCGCGCAGCACCCCATCGGTCGCGGGGAGCAGGTTGGGCCGGTAGGTCAGCCCGGCGGCACCCAGCAGCAGGCCCGCCAGCGGCCGGAACTCGACGTCCGCTCCGCGGACATCGACGTTGTTGGTCAACAGCCCGTCGGGATCGTTGATCAGGGGAGTGGTGCCGGTGGCGCCGCTGAGCAGCTGGACGTGGGCCGGACCGATCCGGCCGCGGGCATAGACGCCGTCCAGCGCGGTGTCGACGCGGATGAAGCGGTCCTCGTAGCTGTTCCAGAGCAGGCCGCGGCCGAACAGGCCGTAGAAATGGCCGAGGCGCAGCTCGAAGTCGCCGCTGCGGAACTCGAAGTAGCGGTGGACCACCTCGTTGCGGCGGTTGCCGTCCTCGCTCGGCGCCTGGTGATTCAGCAGCAGGCCCGTACGGAAGCCGCCGACCGTGTAGGCGACGTCGAGCCAGTTCTCGACGATCTCGGCCTCGGTCTCGGTGCTGTAGCTGTACTTGAACTGGTTGGTGGCCGTCGTCGCCTCCCGCCATGCGGCGAGGCCGGGTGCGTCGGCGGGCGCGGGCGCGCGGTCGGCCGCGAGCACCGCGACGAGCTTCTGCCGCAGGATCTCCTCGTCGCCCTGCTTGTAGCCCTCGTGCCGGTAGGCTTCGCGCCCTTGCGCGTCGTAGAGGATGAGGTAGGGCGGGCTGGCCACCTGCAAGGTCTGTTGGACCGAGCCGGCCGTGTCCAGGGCGATGACCAGCGCCGTCCAGTTCCGCGAACGCACCAGCGGCGCGACCTTCGCCACGCTGCGGCTGTTGTCGATGTTCACGGCGATGAACGTCGCCTGGCCGGCGAACTCGGTCGCCAGCTCGTTGAGCCGCGGCATCTCCTTGAGGCACGGCAGGCACCAGGTGGCCCAGAACGAGACGACGACCGGCCCTTCGGCAAGGCGCGCGTGGAGCGACACCTCGCCGCCGTCATGGGTCGGCAGGGTCCAATCGGGAGCGGGGAACCCGGCCGCCCGCGCCGGCGGGCTCGCGACCATCGCCCAACCAGCCGCCAGCAACAGGACGCAGGGCAGCTTCAGCGCGCGCGCGCGGGCGCGCTGCGGTTCGCAATCGTTGCCTCGCGACACTACTTCACCAGCGACAGTTTGAGGGTCTGCTGCGCGGCGCCGGAACGCACCTGGACCAGGTAGGCGCCTGCCGGGACCGATTCGCCAACCTCGTCGAGGCCGTCCCAGGCCACGCTGTGCCGGCCCGGCAGCAGCGTCCCGGCGCCCAGGCGCCGCACCTGCCGGCCGCGCGCGTCGTAGACCACGAGCGCGACGTCCCGCGCCGTCTCGCCGCCGAGGTCGAAGCGGATGTCGGTGCGGGGATTGAACGGATTCGGCGCCGCCTGCAGGCCGCTGAGCAGCGCGGGCGCCGCGTCCGGCGCCGTGGTCAGGCTGTTGGTCGTGACCGTGAAGGTCGCCTGCGCCGTGAGCGAAGGCTGCGTCAGGCTGGTGATCGTGACGGTCACCGAGCCGGTGCCTGCGTCGAACATCGTGAAGAAATCGATCTCCAACGGCACGGCGCCCGCGCCGGGGACCTGTCCGGCGCCGGCCGGGATGTCCGATTCCGATTGCTGCGGGGGATAGCAGACGCCGTCGAAGCAGAAGGTGGCGGACCAGTTGGCGGGAAGGTTCCGCGTCATGGTCAGGCGGTAGCGGTCCGGCTGCGTGCCGGCGTTGTAGAGGACCGGCTCGAAACGCACGAAGTCGTTGACCGTCGTGCCGATCAGCGTCTCGCCGGGCGACAGCAGCAGGGCGTACGGCTGCGTGGGCGTCCGGGCGGTGAACTGCCGCGTCGTCTGCACCGTCGGGTTGCTGTTGCTGACGATGTGGACCGAGTAGACGGCCTCGCCGGCGGCGCCGAACGAGATCACGTCGAACTCGAAATCCATGACCTCGGTCGGGAAGAGGTCGCCGGCCGTCGGGATCCGGAAGACCGTCTGGTCGGCCGGCCAGCACACGCCTTCGTAACAGACGGCGAAGAACCAGGGCGCCGGCTGCTGGCGGGTGACGGTCATGGTATAGCTGTCGGGCAGGTCGCCGACGTTGGTGAGCGTGCTGTGGAACTGCCGGAAATCGTTCTCCGGGATGATCATCTCCGCCGGGCCCTGCCAGAAGCTGAAACCATGCGGCATGGCCAGCCCCGGCACGGCCGCGACGGTCGCGGCGGCCGCGAGCAGCCAGCGTGCAGCCAGCCGGCGCGCAGATCGAGGTCGGGCAGGGCGGTGGCGGCGCGATTCATCGCGGATCGGATCGAGTCGCGGTGTCGTCACGGCTATTCAGCTCCCGTGGGGGCGAGAGGCGCGCTCTCGGTCTTGGAATGATCCGCGGCCATGTGCGCGCGGGCGGTGGTCAAGGTCGAGCCGGCCTGGACGACGAGCTTGGTCTCGGCGTTCTGGATCCAGGCGACGATCTGCTTGCTTTCCGGATAGACGGCGTGGTTGGCCGGTTCGCCGCCGTGGGGATCGGCGAGTTCGATCGTGAACTCGTAGATCGTGCCGGCGGCGAGCTGCCCGAGGTCGCTGGAGAGCTGCGCATGGTCGCGCACCACCCAGTGGAACTCGGTGACGCCGCCCTGGTAGCCGGTGTTCTGCGTGGTGACGGTCTCGTAGACCAGCACGACATCCAGCCGGTGGCCGGTCAGGTCGAGGCCGCCGGGTGAGCGCACGGCGACCTGGGCGACGTGGTCGAGGTCGCTGACGTCGCCGAGATCCTCGTCGGTCGTCACCGTGATCTCGACGTACGCGACCGCCGGTTGCGCGGCGATGTAGTTCATCAGGCCCGCCGCCTCGGGCGGCGAGCCGAGGCTGATCCGCACCTCGCCGTCGACGGTCAGCGACGGCAGGCTGATCCCGGGCGACCCGAAATACCAGGCGACGCGCGCGTTGGTCAGGCTCTGGGTGACCCAGTAGAAGGGATCGAAGGGAACGAACGCCGCGGGCCACTTGACGTAGAGCGCGCGGTCGGGCCCGAAGCCCGGCTGGGCGAGGGCGTACTCGACGTTGCTGTTCATGGTCGGGCAGTTGGAGCAGTAGACGTTCGAGAAGCCCTCGATCAGGACGACCCGCGGCACGTACAGCAGGACCAGGTCGAACGCCGCCGTCGCCGTGGCGCCCGCGTCGACGGTGACCGTGATCGCCTCCGGATCGCTCAGGTGGTCGGCGAGGCTCACGGTGACGACGTAGTCGCCCGGGAGCAGCTCGTCGAACGTGTGGGGCGTGACCTCGCCCGTCGCGGCGCCATCGAGCGCGATCGCCGCACCGGCCGGCGCGCTCGTCACCTGCAGCGAACCGTAGGCGGCCGCGAGATTGAACGCGGCGCTGGCGGCGCTGCCGTAGGCGATCGTGACGGTGCGGCGGGCGGGCTGCCACCCGTCCAGCGCGACGACGATCTCATAGGCGGTGTCGCCGTCCAGGCCGGTGAACATGTACGGCGTGATCTGGCCCGTCGCGTTGCCGTCGATGCTGATCGATGCGCCCGCTGGCTCCGACGTCACGGTCAACGACCCCGGGTGCGGGGCCTCGAATCCGCAACCGGCGCCGAGCGCCGACAGAAGCACGAGCGCAACAATGCCACGAAAACCGCTCACGCTGGACATCCTTCGGGGCGATCGTAGGCAGGCTCCGAATCTTACGGACCATGACCACTATGTTTGAGGATATCACTAGGGATTGCCTCACGTCAACGCCGTCTTGTGCCGCCAAGCGCTGCATTTCGACGTTCATTTGGCCCCAAGACGTTAATTTTGTGACATTGGGCCATTGTTGGAAATGGATCTCTTCAGCAGAATCCGCGATATAAGATGAAAAATATCATAGTTTGCGCATAAAAAATCACCAGGATCTAGGACAACAAACTTCAAAAAGCGCCACGTGCCGTGATATCATTAGCAGCACTCATGGCCGTTGACCTGCCAGAGTCCAATGAACCGACCGGTCCGCCGCGGTGGGCCGACAAGAGAAAGGACCGTGCGATGCGCATGCGAACGCTCGCGGTTGCCTTGCTGGGCGTCGTCTTCGCGACGACCGCGATGGCCGCAACCACCATTCCCCTCTCCGGCCAGAATCCGCAGATGACCCTGCTCTCCGAGAGCAAGGCCGGCCTCACCTACCGCATCGAAGTCGGTCAACTGCAGGCCCTGAACGTCAGCACCAAGGGCGGCGACTTCACGCAGCTCTTCATTCCGGGGTTCCACAACTCGATGACCGAGGGCGCGCCGGAACTCCCGCAGATGAACCGCCTCATCGCCGTGCCCTACGAGGGCAGCGTCCGGCTCGAGGTGCGCGACACCGTGGTGCGCACGATCAAGCTCGCCGACTTCGGCCTGATGAACCCCGTCATGCCGCACCAGCCGAGCATCAGCAAGAGCCAGAACGTCGACGAGGTGCCGTTCGTCTACGACGAGACCGCCTACCAGAAGTCCCGGGTCGAGGCGCCGTTGGCGACCGTCCACTATCAGGGGCGCCTGCGGGCCATGGACATCGCGCGCCTCGAGATCGCGCCGGTCCGCTACCTGCCGGCGAGCGGCGAGTTGGAGATCGTCGAGAGCGTCGAGGTCGTCGTGCACCTGGAGGGCGACTGGAGCCGCACCGAGGATCTGCTGGCCGCGACCTACAGCCCGTTCTTCGAGCCGGTCTACGCCAAGGTCGACGGCAACCGCGACTTCCGCGCCAAGAGCGATCTGGTGACCTACCCTGTCAAGATGGTCATCATCACGCCGGCGATGTTCGAAGCCCAGTTCGCCGAGTTCATCGCCTGGAAAACCGAGCGCGGCTTCGAGGTCATCACGGGCGTCATCGGTACTCCCGAGGTGGGCACCACCACCACGAGCATCCGCACGTACCTGCACGGCCTCTACAACGCAGGCACGCCGAGCGATCCGGCGCCCAGTTTCGTGGTCTTCGTGGGCGACATCGCCCAGTGCCCGACCTGGACGATGAGCGGCGACTCCACCGACCGCCCCTACTGCGCGGTCGACGCCGACCTCTTCCCCGACATGTACTACGGCCGTCTGTCGGCGACCAACAGCAGCCAGCTGCAGGCCATCCTCGACAAGACGATGATGTACGACACGTACAGCATGCCCGACCCCGGCTACCTCGCCAACTCGGTCCTCATCGCGGGTTACGACAGCTACTGGGCGCCGACGCATGGCAACGGCACGCTCCGCTACGGCGAGGACTACTACTTCAACGCGGCGCACAACATCTTTTCCACCGCCTACTACCATCCCGAGGCCGGCAGTTCGGCTCCGGCGATCATCAACAACATCAACACCGGCCTCGGCTACATCAACTTCACCGCGCACTGCAGCGCGACGAGCTGGTCGCAGCCCACGATCGGCAACAGCGACGTCTACAACTTCACCAACGCCGGGAAATACGGACTCGCCATCGGCAACTGCTGCAACTCGTCGCAGTACGACGTCGCCGAGTGCTTGGCCGAGGCCTGGCTGCGCGTGCCGAACAAGGGATCCATCGGCTACATCGGCGGCTCGAACAGCACGTACTGGCACGAGGACGTCTACTGGAGCGTCGGCAACCTGCCCTCGGCCATGATCCGCGTAGGCATGACCTACGAGGAGACCGGCCGGGGCGCCTTCGACGGTCTCTTCCATGACCGGCCGAACGAAGTCAACGACATGTCGACCTGGTACGTCACCAACGCCGCGATCATGTTCGCCGGCAACATGGCGGTGACCGAGTCCGGGTCCTCGCGCATCGAGTACTACTGGAACATCTACAACCTGATGGGCGATCCCTCGATCTCCGCCTACGTGGGAACGCCGCAGCCCAACCCGATGACCTACCAGGGCACGGTCTTCGTCGGCGTGCCGTCCATGACGGTCACCGCGGCGCCGGGCACGTACATCGGCCTGACGCAGGCCGGCGAGATCGTCGGCACCGGCTTCGTCGACCTCGGCGGCCAGGTGGAGATCGTCTTCAACCGCATCCTGACGCCGGGCGTGCCCATGAAGATGGTCGCCATGGCCCAGAATCGGGTGCCGGTCGTGGACGAGCTGCTGGTCATCGTGCCGGCGGACGTGACGATCGATCCGCTGGTGATCGACGCGAACGTGACCACCGACATCACCGTCACCGTCATGGAGAGCGACGGCGTGACGCCCAAGCCCGGCATCAACGTCTGGGCGGAGGGCCTCGAGTACCAGATCGCGCCGGTGCAGACCGATGCGGCGGGCGTGGCGGTCATCACGGTCAACTACCCGTTCGGCCCCAGCCTCGACATCGTCGGCCAGGAGCCGGGCGTCACCTACCGGCTGTTCACCGAGCAGGTCAAGGTCAACGCCCTGTCGCTCAGCGCGCCGACGTTGACGGTGACCACCGACATCGGCATGAGCGACCTGTTCCCGCTGAATCTGCCCGGCACGCTGCACGCCACGGCCGCCGAGCCCGGGTTCACGCTCTACGCGCGGCTGCCGGACGGCACGCTGCTGAGCAGCGCCACTTCCGAGCTGACGGTCACCGCCGGCTCGCTCGGCCAGGTGCGCGGCATGATCGCCCTGAGCGGCTACGACCTCTTCACCCAGAGCTTCGACGTCGTCGAGGCCTACGGCACCGTCGCCGGCGTGGTGACGAGCGGCGGTTCGCCGATGCCGGGCGTCACTGTGCGCCTGCTCGACGGCGCGGACAACGTCGTCTTCGCGGTCGTCGCCGGGGCGGGCGGCGCCTACGCCGGCCCGGAGGAGATCCTCGTCGACGACTACACGCTGGTGGTCGACCACTTCGGCTACCTGCACTACGAGCAGCCGATCTTCGTCAACTACGGCGCCAACACGTTCGACATCGACCTGCAGCCGGCGCCGTCGGGCGTCCTGACGGGCTACGTCTACGACAGCGTGACCAACGAGCCGCTGCAGGCCAGCGTGCGGGTCTTCCGCAGCGACACGGGCGAGCTGTACAACGAGGTCTTCTGCGACGCCAGCGGACAGTACACCACCGGCACGCTGCCGTACTTCACCTACAACGTGCGCGTGCGCGCATCGCACCACATCCCGGTGACCACGCCGATCACGATCGACGATGCCGTGCTCAGCAAGGACTGGCTGCTCGATCCGACGGCGGGCGATCTGCTGCTGATCGACGACAGCACGGTCGTGGCGGCCGACGACAAGGTCGGCGAGAAGGGCGAGCTGCTGGCGGCGGCGTACGAGCCGGCGCCGGTCAAGAGCGCGACCGTGATCGCGGCCGACCTCGAAGAGCTCGGCTACTACGTCAACGTCGTGGGCATCAGCGAGGTCGATCCGGCCGCGTTCTGGGACTACGACCTGGTCATCGTGGCCTGCGGCGCGCGCACAGCCACGCTGCAGAACGCCACGGTGCGCAACGCCCTGACGCAATTTGCGCAGGCCGGCGGGCACATCCTGCTCGAGGGCGGCGAGGTGGGCTACAACCACCGCAGCTCCGGCGACTTCGCCACCTACGTCATGCACACCACCACCTGGAACGCCGACAACTCGGGCAGCATCCAGGGCATCGCCACGGACCACTACGTGGCGAACCATCCCAACAACCTGACCGAGACGACCATCCCGGTGACCTACGCCGGCTACGGCGACAGCGACGCCATGACGCCGCTGCCGACCGGCCAGCTCGTCATGAGCTGGACCACGCAGACGGGCCGCGCCAGCGTCATCGCGCACGATCCCAACCCGAGCCCGATCGGCGGCCAGATCGTCTTCTTCACCTTCAACTACGCGGCCGCCGGCGAGGGCCGCATGAGCCTGCTGGAGAACGCGGTGCTGTGGTTGCTGACCCCCGAGTTCGGCGACTGCGGCGTGCAGGGCACGGTGCTGCTGGCCGGGCAGAGCAACCACGCGGGCACCACGGTGCAGGCCATCCCCAACGGCGGCACCACGGTGACCGCCGCCGACGGCAGCTACGCCTTCTCCGGCCTGTACGCCGGCAGCTACACCATCAAGGCCAGCAAGGACGGCTGGTCGGTCGCCACGCAGGCGATCACCCTCAGCGAGGGCCAGACGCTGACGGGCGTGGACATGGTGCTCACGCCGGTGCAGGTCAGCGAGTACTGCGTGTCGCCGAACCTGCCGATCACCGACTACAACACGACGACCTCGACCATCACGATACCGGCCGAGGACGACGCCACGATCACCCAGCTGGAAGTCTTCGTGGACATCACCCACACCTGGATCGGCGACCTGATCCTGACCATCACCTCGCCGGCCGGCACGGCGGTCGTGCTGCACAACCGCACCGGCAGCAGCGCCGACGACATCTACGGCTGGTACCCGGCGCAGCTCGCGCCGGCCGGCAACCTCGACGTCTTCCAGGGCCAGCAGATGGCAGGCGTCTGGACGTTCACCGTCAGCGACAACGCGGGCGGCGACACCGGCATGCTGCGCGCGTGGTGCCTGAAGATCACGCACGACACCGCCGTCGCTGTGCTTCCGGGCGATCCGGACCAGGCCGGCGTGCCGACCGTGTTCCGCGCGTACAACAACTACCCGAATCCGTTCAACCCGATGACCAGCATCAAGTTCGACCTGCCGCGCGCCAGCAGGACGAGCCTGCGCGTCTACGACGTCGCCGGCCGCCTGGTGCGCACGCTGGTCGACGCCGATCTGCCGGCCGCGTCGCACACCGTCAACTGGGACGGCACCGACAGCAGCGGCCGCCGGCTGGCCAGCGGCGTGTACTACTACCGCCTCGAGACGCCTGAAAACGTCTCGACGCACAAGATGACGCTCGTTAAGTAAGGCCCGCGGGCCTTGCA
>CAZJWO010000072.1:0-18874 GCA_964549735.1 uncultured Fibrobacteraceae bacterium
TACGAGATAATGAGCGGTGACTGGAGTTCCAGACGTGTGCTCTTCCGATCTCGAGCGCGTCCTGCACGTCGTGGGTCGCCATCAGGATCGTCGTGCCCAGGGTCTGCTGGATCGCCAGGATCTGCCGGCGCAGCTCGTGGCGCAGCGAGGGATGCGACGCCGAGAGCGGCTCGTCGAGCAGCAGGATCTCCGGCCGCGTCGCGATCGCCGCGGCCAGCGCCGTGCGCTTGCGCTCGCCGCCCGAGAGCGCGTCGTGGCGGCGGTCGGCGAGTTCGACGAGCTGCAGCAGTTCCAGCGCCGCGTCCGTGCGCGCGGACAGCTCGGCGCCGCGCACGCCCCGCGCTCGCAGGCCCCACGCCACGTTGTGGCGCACCGTGCCGCGCAGGAGCGCGGGCTCCTGGTGCACCATCGCGGTGCGCCGTCGCGCGCGCAGCCGCGCGCGGCCGCGCGCCGGAGCCGCGGCCCCGTCGAAACGCACCTTGCCCGCCGTCGGCCTGGCCAGCAGCCCGGCCAGCCGCAACGCCGTCGTCTTGCCGCAGCCGGTCGGCCCCATCAGGGCATGGACCTCGCCATCGCGCACGCGCAGGTCCAGCCCGCGCAGGCTGGCCTGGCGATCGTAGTGATGGTGCACGCCCGCCAGCTCAAGCTCCACGCGAGAGCCTCCCCGCCGACGTCGCCAGGACCATGACCAGCAGCGCCAGGATCAGCAGCACGATCCCCAGCGCGACCGCTTCGGCGTTGTCGCCCCTGCCCACGCCGAGCGAGATCGCCGTGGTGAGCGTGCGCGTGTAGCCGCGGATGTTGCCGCCGACCATCATCGCGACGCCCACCTCGGACACCGCCCGCCCGAACGCCATGAGCACGACCGTGGCCCAGGCGTGCCGCGCCTGCAGGACGACGGCCAGCGCCGCGCGCAGGTGGCTGGCGCCCAGGCCGAGGGCCGTGTCGCGCACGCCGGGCGCGACGCCCTGCAGCGTCGTGATGGACAGCCCCATGATGACCGGCGCGATCAGGAGCGCCTGCCCGATGACGATCGCCTGGGGCGAAAACAGCAGGCCGAACCCGCCCAACGGGCCGCCGCGCGACAGCAGGAGATAGACCAGCAACCCGATGAGCACGGTGGGCAGGCTGTAGAGCGTCTGGATGGCGCCGATGACCGCTCCTCTGCCGCGAAAACGCGCGAAGTGGATCAGCGCGCCGATCGGCACGCTGAGCAGGCAGGATAGGACCGTGGCCGAGCCCGAGATCGCCAGCGTGCGCAACGTGACGTCGACGACCTCGCGATCGAGGGCGGCGATCCGCTGCGCGGCTTCGGCGAAGAGCGCGGTCATGGCGCCCGGGGGGCCGCCTCGCCGCCGGCGTCGCCCGCGTCGCAATCGGCGTTCGCGCAAGGCGAGAAAAGGCTCGTGCCGTACGCCTCGCGGCCGAACTCGCCGATGAGCGCCTGCCCCGCGCCGCCGGTCAAGAACGCCTGCAGCCTCTCGGCGCCGGCGAGGTTCGCGGCCTTCGTGCAGATGATCACGGCGTAGACGTTCCGCAGATCCCGGCCTTGATCGACGATCGGCGCGAGGTCGAGGTCGCCGCGGTAGGCCAGGAAGGTGCCGATGTCCGTCAGCGTGTAGGCGCCGAGCTGGGCGGCCATCGACAGCGTCGGTCCCATGCCCAGGCCGGCTTCGACGTACCAGCGTCCGCTGTCGCGCACCGCACCGGGATCGAGGCCCGCCGCGCGCCAGATCGCCTTCTCGCGCGCGTGGGTGCCAGAGTCGTCGCCGCGCGAGACGAACGGATGGCTGGCCGCCGTGTGCAGCGCGCGCAGGGCGTCCGCGGGCGCCAGGGCGGCCAGGCGGGCCGGGTCGCCCGCCGGGCCGACGATCAGGAAGTGGTTGTAGGCGAACGGAACGCGCGCCAGGCCGTGGCCCTCCGCCAGGAACGCCGCCTCCTGCGCCGGACTGTGCGTCACCACGACGTCGACATCGCCGCGGGACCCCCACTCGAGCGCGCGCCCGGTGCCCGCGTAGATGATGTCGAGCGGCGATCCGGTCGTGGCCTCGAACGCGTCCTCGAGCACGGTCCAAAGGCCGGTGTCGTAGAGGCTCGTGGTCGTCGCGACGCGGATGCGCTGCTGGCCGTCCTGGCGGGCGGCCTCGGCCCCTCCGGCGCCGGCGGCGACGATGGCGAGGCCGGCCGCCAGAAAGCACGCCGCGCGCAGCGACTGGTAAGAAAGGCGGCGCTCCCGGCGGTGCGGTCGCACGCGTAGCTGGATATCCACGGCTGCCTCCTCGATCGGCGGTCCGCTCACTATCAACCGACGGAACGCAGGACAAGTCAAGGAGCGGCTGCAGCCAGCGGGGGCGCCAGCGCCCGGAACTCGGAGCGCTCCGTTGCGCCCATCCTCTGGCTGGGATATCGGCATGCTACTTGCAAATCCACTCGGTCGACGGCCCCGCAATACGCGCCGGGCCGTCGGCGAACGCGTCGCCAGCGGCGACGCGGCGGCTTCATGCGGCCGCGCACGGGGATGACCAGGAGCAGCTATGCCGGTCGTCAAGACCAAGAGGCTCGGTGAGATCCTGATCGAGGCCGGGCTCATCACGCCCGAGAAGCTCGATCTCGCCCTGCAGGAGCAGCGTCATACCGGCGAAAAGCTGGGCGCGACGCTGCAGCGCCTGGGCCTGTGCTCCGAACAGGAGCTCGGCAAGGTCCTGGCGAGCCAGGCGGGCGTCGCGCTGATCGATCTCGCCAGCACGGCCATCGATCCCGAAGCGATGCCCCTGGTCGGCCGCGAGTTCGCCGAACGGTGCGTCGTCCTGCCGCTGCGCGTGCGCGGCAGCACGCTCCAGGTCGCCATGGGCAATCCCCTCGATCTGGGCGTCATCGACGAGCTCACGCGCCTGACCGGCAAGTACATCGAGGTCGTGCACGCGCCGGCCAGCGCGATCGCCGACACCATCGTGCGCGTGTTCGGCGCCAAAGAAGTCGCGGCCTGCGAGATCCCGCAGCTCATCGAGTCGGCCCAGCGGGCGCTCGCCAGCGGCGTCAAGCTGAGCGAGAGCGATTCGCCCTTCGTACGGCTGGTCAACCGCATCATCGCCACGGGCGTGCAACTCGGCGCCACGGACATCCACGTCGAGCCCGAGGACAAGGTCCTGCGCTGCCGCTACCGCGTCGACGGCCGGCTCGTGAAAGGGGCGATCCTGCCCCTGGAGCTGCAGGGCATCGTGCTGACCCGCCTGAAGATCATGGCCGAGCTGAACATATCCGAGACGCGCGTGCCGCAGGACGGCCGCATCCTGTTCGACACCGGCCGCCGCGCGGTCGACCTGCGTGTCTCGACGTTCCCGACCGTGCACGGCGAGGGCATCGTCTGCCGCATCCTCGACAAGGAGAATCTGATCGTCGGCCTGGGCAGGCTGGGCATGCCGGACGACATCCTGACGACGTTCCGCCGCGACCTGGCCCGCCCGCACGGCATCATCCTGGTCACCGGCCCGACTGGATCCGGCAAGACGACCACGCTCTACTCGGCGCTGACCTACCTCAACAAGCCCGACACGAAGATCATCACGCTGGAAGACCCCGTCGAATACGAGCTGCCGGTCATCAACCAGGCGCAGATCAACGTGGCGCAGGGGTTCACCTTCGCCAAGGGGCTGCGCGCCATCTTGCGCCAAGATCCCGACATCATCCTGGTGGGAGAGATCCGCGACACCGAGACCGCGGAGCTCGCCATCCGGGCGGCGCTGACCGGCCACCTGGTCTTCAGCACCCTGCACACCAACAGCGCCGCCGGGGCGATCCCGCGGCTGCTCGACATGGGCATCGAGCCGTTCCTGCTCTCGGCGACGCTGGTCTCCGTGGTCGCCCAGCGGCTCGTGCGCTCGGTCTGCGCCGAATGCAGCGCGCCGACCACCCTGGCCGCCGAAGACCTCGCGCTGCTGAAGCTCGACCCGGCAGATCTTGCCGACGGCAGCCTGCGGGCGGGCAAAGGCTGCCCCATCTGCCACGATTCCGGCTACCGCGGCCGCCTGGCGGTCTTCGAATACCTGCAGATCGACCCGGCGCTGCGGCGCATGATCGGCGACGGACGCGACGCGAACGAGATCGAGGCCGCCGCGCGCGCCGCCGGCCAGCGCAGCCTGCGCGACGACGCCATGACGAAGCTGCTGGCGGGGCGCACGACCAGCCAGGAAGTTCTGCGGGTGGTGGCATGAAGGAATTCCGGTACAACGCCCTGAGCTCGAGCGGCCACACGGTGACCGGCATCCGCGCCGCCGAGGACGCGGCGCAACTCGCCCAGACGCTGCTCGAACAGGGGCTGGTGCTGTTGCGCAGCCGGCCGACGCTGGGCTCGCTCGGGCGGATGTGGTCGACGGCCGGGCGCGCGGGCCGGCGCGAACTGCGCGACTTCACGCAGCACATGGCGACCAGCCTCGCGGCCGGGATCCCGGCGGTCGGCGCGCTCGCCGACTTCCAGCAGCAGGCAGGCGGCGACTTCGGCGAGGTCATCGCCGACATCCGCAACGACGTCAGCAGCGGCACCTCTCTCGACGACGCCTTCGCGCGGCACCCCTACGTCTTCGGCCCGGTCTACCTGGCGATGATCGCGGCCGGCCAGAATTCAGGCGGTCTCGACCGCGCCTTCACCGAACTGGTCGCCTACCTCGAGTGGCAGGAGAACCTGCGCGCCCAGACGACGCAGGCGCTGATCTATCCGGCCATCCTCGTCGCCGGCATCGTCGGCTTGTTCCTGCTGATGATGCTGTTCGTCGTCCCGCGCTTCAGCAGCATCTTCGCCGGGGTCGACTTCGCGCTGCCGAGCCTGACCCGCCACCTGATGGACCTCGGCCGCTTCCTGGGCCACTGGTGGTGGCTCTTCGGCCTCGGCGCCCTGAGCGCAACGGTCGTCGGCAGATACGTCCTGAGCACGCCGGGCGGCGCCTACGAGCGCGACCGCCTGTTGCTGATCCTGCCGGTCGTCGGCAGCTTCGCGCGCAAGCTCGCGCTCTCGCGCTTCGCGCGCACCTTCGGCCTCCTGCTGGCCTCGGGATTGGATCTGCTGCGGGCGCTCGACCTGCTGCAAGGCGTGATCGGCAATCAGGTGATGGCGCGCCAGCTGGCGCGGATCCGGCAGCGCGTCGCCACCGGCGAATCGCTGCACGAGGCGTTCGGCGATGCCAGGGTGTTTCCCCCGCTGATCCAGCGCCTGGTCGCCGTCGGCGAGAAGACCGGCTCATTGGATGGCTCCCTGCATCAGGCATCGCTCTACCTCGATCGTGAGATCCCGCGGGACCTGAAGAAGGCATTCAGCATCTTCGAAGCTCTGATCATCGCCGCGCTCGGCGTCATGGTCTGCGTCGCGGCGCTGGCGCTGCTCTTGCCGATCATGCAGATCCGGGCCGCAATGGGCTGAGGGGAGGCGCGGCCGAGATGACAGCGAACGAAGAACGGACGCGCGACGGAACGTGGTCGGGCTTCACCCTGATCGAGGTCATCGTCGCGGTGGCCATCGTGGCCGTGCTGGCCGGCGCGATCACGCCGCTGGTCTTCCGGGAGCTCATGCAGGCCCGCGAGGAGGCCACGTTGCGCGAACTGAACGCGTTGTCGGCGGGTCTGGCCGCGTTCTACCAGGACACCGGACGGCTGCCGGCCGAATCCGAGGGTCTCGCCGCTCTGGTCAGCGATCCGGGCGTCCACGGTTGGCAGGGGCCGTATGTCGGCGGCGGCCGCGGCGACCCGGTCGCCGAGGCGACGACCGACGCGTTCGGCCGCGCGTATCTCTACGACCTCGCGCCGACGACCACGCCCGCAAACGTCGCCGACGCCATCATCGCCAGCCGCGGCGCCGACGGCACGCTAAGCTCCGGCGCGGTCGGCGGCACCTGGACCGTCGCCGGCGACGGCGACGACCTGCTCGAGCTGGTGATCATCGGCCCGCTCGACCGCGACAAGATCAGCCGCAGCCAGCTCGACCTGGCAGCGATCGCCGACGCCGCGCGCGCCTATTACGAGGACCGCGCCGCCTTCCCGGCGACCCTCGGCGCCCTCGTGCCGGGTTACCTCGATCCCGGTTTCGGCGGCGGCAACCTGAGCGATCCGTGGCGCCAGCCCTACCTGCTCGTCCTGCAGAGCGGCGGCGCCGCGCCGGACGTGCTCCTGGCGCGCAGCCGCGGACCCAACCGGCAGGACAACGGCGGCGGCGGCGACGATCTTCAGGTCGCCGTCAGCAGCGCGCCGCCAGGCCGCAAGACGACGCTCCACAAGCTGGACATCGCGCAGACCATCCTCAACGCGAATTCCCATCTGGCGCTGACCGGCTCCTGGCCCGCGGACCGCCTCGCGCTCGGACTGGCGCCGGCGTTCGACACCGACGGCTGGGGCCGCCCCTTCGGCATCAACGTGCCGTCCCGCACGGTGTTCTCGGCGGGCCCCGACGGCAATTCCCTGCTGGCCGACGACAACCTGCCCCCGGGAGTGGGACCGTGAGCGAGCTCAAGAGCAGAACGCGGCGCAAGGACCTCAGCTACGCCCTGGCCGCCATGGACGGCGGCTACCGCGCGGTGGCGGTGCGGCCCGTCGGCGAAGCCCGCTGGCGCGTCGAACACTGGGAACGCGGAGCGTCGGCGCCATTGCCGGCGGGTTGGGTTCGCGAGCTGAACGCGTCGGATGGGCGCGTCGCCTGGCTGTTGGCCGAGGACGACGTGACTTGCGCCATGACGCCCCTGCCGCGCCTGAACCGTCGCGAATTGAACCGGGCCGTCGCCGGCTGGGTCGCGCGCAAGGAGGGAGGCCAGCCGGCCGACTGGTCGCTGTCCTGGCGGCAGCTGGGCGCCGCGCGGGAAGGCGACGGCCGCCAGAACTTCTACCTCGCCTACGCCGCGAAGAGCGTCACCGACCGCGAGAGCGCCGCCGCGGCGAAACTCGCGGTCAGGCCGGGCCTGATGCTGCCGCCCTCGCTGCTGCTCGATCAGCTCTTCCGTCGTGCCGGACGGGACCTCGACGCGCTCAAGGTGTGGAATCTCGTCTTCATCGGCGAACACGCGAGCATCCTCTGCGTGGCCAACCGCGAATGCCTGCTGCTGTCGCGCACCTTGCCGCGGGACGTCGCGGCCGCGGTGTCGGACGCCGAGTACCTCGAGCGCCTTGTCGTCGAGGTGGATCGCTCGGGGTTCTTCGCGCGGCAAGCCGAGGGCGTCGCGAACGTCGACCGGATCGTGGTCTGCGGCGAGGCCGGACTGGCGGCGGATCTGGTCGCCAAGCTCGGTGCGGACAGCGCGACGCCGGTCGAGCACTGGCCGCTGACCGAGATCATCGATCCGCGGCAGCACCGGCCGACGGCCACGGAGCAGCTCCTGCTCGCGGCCGCGGCGCTGGCCGGCGAGACCGTCGACTACAACCTCGCCCCCGCGCGCGAACGCCGCTGGCTGGACGCGCAGTCGCGCCGCCGGGTGATGCTGGCGGTCGGCACCGCGGCGGCAGCGCTCGTGCCGATCCTGTCGGCCGGCGCGCTCGTCACGAGCCGCGTCCAGCAGCACTACCTGGAGGAGGCGCGGACGCGCCTCGCGGTCGCGAGCGAGCACGCGGAATCCGCCGCCGCGATCTATGAACGCCAGCGCGTGCTGCGCGCCCGCGAAGAGCATCTCGAGCGCTTCGGCGCCGAGCGGCCCGATCTGGCCGCGGTCCTGCTCCACCTGGCGGCCGTGACGCCGCCGCAAGTGCGCTATCGCGACTTGCAGATCATCGCCGGCCAGGACCGCATCCGCTTGCATCTGACGGCCGAGAGCACCGCCGCGACGGTGACCGAGGCCCAGCAGGCGTTCCTGAAATTCCACGGCGCGCTCGGCGCCAGCGCGATCCTGCGCTCGCTCGGCGAGCCGCGTCAGTTGCAGATCACCGAACAGGATCAGGCCGGGCAGGTGCACAAGGCCGTGCTCTTCAGCCTCGACTTCGAGCTGGCGCGCGCCGCGACCACGGGAGTGCGCTCATGATCAAGATGCCGCGCATGCTGCGCGACCGGCCGCCCATCCGCGGCCTCGTCCTCATCGCCATGGCCGGCGTCTGGTGCTGCCTGTTGCTGGGGATCGCCTTGCCGCAGTGGCGCCAGGTGCAGCAGCAACACGCCGAAATCGCCAAGCTCGAGCACCGCCTGGCCGATCTGGATAGCTGGACGATCGCCGGCCTCTGGCTCGAGCCCTTGGTCTCGGTGCGCGAGCCCGAGGTCGGCGCGATCTGGTCGCGTCTATTTCCCGCCGAGCGTGGTCGCGAACAGCTCTTCCTGGACCTGGCCCGGGCGGCCGACCGCAGCGGCGTGCGCGCCTTCCAATTGGAGGAAGTACACAACGTCGAGCTCGTCGAGGCGCCCGCGGCGCGTGACGACCTCGACGCGGCCGCCGACGCGTCGCAGGACGCCGACCGCACCGGCGCCATGGCGGCGCTGCCACCGGTTTCGCCGGACTGGTACTTCGTGAAGGCTCGTTTCGCGGGCGATTACGCCCGCGGCGCCCGCTTCCTGCGCGAAATCGGCGCGATCGACCGCGCGATCGACGTGCGCAGTCTCGTCATCCGACCGACGCGCGCCGATCTGGACATCGAACTGGAGTTGAAGGTCTATGTCAACCGGCCGCACGGTTCTTAGGCATCCGCTGGTGATCGCCGGCGCCGCGCTGGGGCTGATCCTCGTCGCCCTGCTGAACATCCATACCTTCGCCGGGGTCGGCGACCTGCTGGGGATCGGCAGCGGACGCCGCGACACCCATCTCGCGCCACCGCCCGACCTCGCCGCCTTCGTGCAGGACGCCGTGCGCGCGGACCGTCCGCGGCGGCTCCCCGCGCTGGCCGGCCTCGGCTCCGGGCTGGAACTGGCGCGCGATCCGTTCCGCGATGTGGCCGGCGCCGTCGCCGCGGCGCCGCCGTCGCGACCGGAGACCGAGACGACGCGCCCGCAACGGCGCGCGGCGGCCGACCGCCCTCTGGTCTGCAGCGCCGTGTTCCTGGGCGGCGCTCGGCCGCAGGCTCTGATCGACGGCGAGACATTCGGGCCGGGTGACACGGTGCGCGGCCTGGAGATCACGAGGATCGACACCGACGGCGTCTGGCTGCAGCGACCCGACGGCAGCCTGTTGCACCTGGATCTCGGGCCGGCCGCGTCCTCTACCGGCAGCTACCCGCTGGTGATCGACGCGCGCGAGGGATCTCGATCCGCACCGACCGCCCTTGCCGGATCACGAACTACTGGAGGATCGGAATGATGCGTGGCCATTTCCCCATGCGCGATCGCGCGGACCAGGATCCCCGCGCCGACGCCGGCAAGCACCGCGGTGGCTGCGGCCGGCTGCGGTCCCGCCTGGTTCTGGCTCTGGCACCGGCGCTGCCGTTGGCGCTTGCGCTGGCCGCCGCGGCCGACGTCTCCGCCGCGACGGCGGAGCCGCCGTCCTGGGACGCCAGTCGCGACCCGGTCAGCATCGTCACCAACGGCTGGGTCGACGTCCGCGGCCTGCTGCGGTCGGTCGCCGGCAGCGCCGGTCTGGGACTGCAGCTGGCGCCCGACGTGGAAGGCCAGGTGAACGTGCACCTCGAACGGGTCCGCCTGAGCCAAGCGCTCGACGCGTTGCTGGAACCGATCGCGCTGGGCTACGAGGTGGTCGACGACGTCCTGGTCGTCCACAAACGCGGCCTGGTCACGCGCTGGTACACGTTCGACTACCCGGTGACCCACCGCGAGGGCCGCGGCGAGCTGCAGGTCTCGGCCAAGCGCGAGGAGGGCAGCGCGGCCGGCGGCGCGGGCGACGACAGCAACCAGAACAAGAGCCACGTGACCAGCACGGCCAACATGTCGATCTGGCCGGAGGTGATGAAGTCTCTGCAGGTCCTCGTCTTCGGGACCATGCAGCGCGGCGGCGACAACGAAGCGCAGGATCAGCAGTTCGCGCTGAACCTCGCCGACGGCGAAGGCCGCAGCTTGGTCGTCAACCCCATGGCGTCGCTGGTGCAAGTCACCGCCGAATGGGATCGGGTGCGCCGGGTCGGCGAACTGCTCGAACGCTTGCAGGAGTCCCTGCAGCGCCAGGTGGCGATCAACGTCCGCATCCTGGAAGTCTACCTCGACGAGGAGGCGCAGACCGGCGTCAACTGGCAGGCGATCACGCGGGGCGACGTCGGCGCCAGTCTGCAGACCTTCCCCGCCGCGGACGGCATCGGGCCGGCCTTCTTCCAGTTCGTGGTCGACAGCAGCGACCTGACCGGCGTCCTCCAGACCATCGCCGCCAACGGCGAACTGCGCACGATCTCGTCGCCGCGCATCACGACGCTCAACAACCAGAAGGCCGTCGTGCGCGTGGTCACCGAGGAAGTCTACTACGAGGCCACGGTATCACCGGCGCTGATCACCAGCGGCGTCGGCACCGAACCGGTCGTCAACTATTCGCCGCGCGTGGTGCCGGTCGGCGTCGTGCTCGACGTCACGCCCCAGGTGGGCAGAGACCGCGTCATCACCCTGAACGTGCATCCCACGATCAGCGACGTCGTCGGCGTCGCCGTCAGTCCGAACCTCGACAGCACGCCCGTGCTCGCGATCCGCGAGCTGGACACGGTCGGCAAGGTGCGGGACGGCCAGACGCTGGTCATCGCGGGGCTGATCAGCGAGCGCCGCCAATCCGTGCGCTCTGGCCTGCCGCTGCTCAAGGATCTTCCGATCCTGGGCTACCTCTTCGGCAAGACCTCGCAGCGCAAGGTGAATATCGAGCTGGTCATGCTGCTGACGCCGGTCATCATGGCCGGCGACGCCGCCGACGCCCTGGCAAGAGAAACGCAGGCGCTCATGGAAGAGCGCCTGCAAGCTCGCCGATAACGTCTCGGCCTAGCGGATCGCGATGACGGTGCCGATGTCATCGCCCTGGATCTCTTCGGGATTGGCGTTGGTGAATCCCGTCTCCCAGAGTCCGTTGGGCCCGGCGCTCAGCGCGAAGACCTTGTGCCGGACCGCGCCGTTGTAGCGGCCGCCTGGGAAGAACCGTGCGTTGACGACGTACGCGTGGCCCCAGGGATCCCTGATCTCGTATTGATCCAGGTAGGGGCCCTGCCAGGCGCCGCGGCCGGAGGTCGGCCAATCCTGCGCCGGCTGGTCGGCGTTGTTCTCGCCGGAATCGTCGTCCGCGTTGTTGTAGTACAGGTAGTCGCCAAGCTGCTTCGTGTTGCCGAACGTACCCCAGTTCGCCGCGCCCGCCGCCGCGCCAGGACCGGCTCCGGTCGCCACGGTCGCGCTCGAGATGACCCTGTCGATGCCGTTGCCGGAGGGCCCGGGGCTGTCGGTGTAGGGCCAGGCGCCGACGTCCTTGTAGTAGCTGAGCACCGCGTTGGCGATGATCTCGGTCTCCCGCTGGGCCTTGCTGACCTTCGCGTCCTCGAGGTGGCGGAATACCATGGGGCTGATGGCCGCCGCGATGATCGCGACGATGGCCACGGCGATCACGATCTCGATCAGCGTGAAGCCGCGGCGGTTGCGGAACGGGTTCTGTGCCATATCGGCTGTCCTTTCTACGGGCAAGAGACCGACGATCGAAGAGACGGTCGGGGGCGAGTTGTCGCCGGCCCAACGACGAAATCCCACCGAATGCATCGGCCGCGGCAGCGCCGACTTGAGCACGACGGAGATCGACCGTGGCGGACGCGAAAAGGCCCCGGCCGCCTGATGCCACCGGGGCCCCGAACCGGTCCCGCGTTGCGAAAACTGGTCAGCGGCGTCCTTGCGGACCGGTCCGCGTCATTTGACGAGCATCATCTGCTTCGAGACGACCTCGCCCCCCGCGGCCAGACGGTAGAAGTACGCGCCGCTCGGCAGGCCCGTGCCGTCGAAACCGACCTCGTGGCGGCCCGCCGGCTGCGTGCCGTCGACCAGGGTCCGCACGAGTTGGCCGCGCACGTTGAACACCTGCAGCTGCACGCGCGCGTCGCGCGGCAGGCTGTAGGCGATCGTGGTCAGCGGGTTGAACGGATTGGGATAGTTCTGCTCGGCGGCGAAGGCCAGCGGCACGGCCGCGGTCTTGGCGGCCGGATCATCGCCGTCCTTGAGCGGCGCGCCGGCGGGCGGCAGCGCCACGACCGAGCCGTTGGGCAGCGCCACGAACAGGCCGAACGCCGCGCCGTCCTGGTTGGCCGCCGGATCGAGGAAGCCGCTGGCGAACACGACGCCCGCCCCGCCGGCCAGGCCGCGCAGATCGGCCCGGAAGCTCGCGACCACGGTGCCCGGAACGCCCGCCGGCGTCACGTCGAGCACGTAATCGCGCGGCCAGACGAGCACCGGCCCCGCGAACGCGCCGAACGCCAGATCGCCGACGAGCAGCTGGCGGCTGCCCCACAGGCGCGCGCGCACGTCGACGGACGGCGCATCGGTGCTGCCGTGGTAGGCCTGCAGCTTCAGGCGGCGCAAGAGGCCGCGCTCGCTGACGCCGCTGCGCACGGCCAGCGTGAAGGCGGTCGCGCGGCCCTCGGGATTCGCGGCGAACGCGGCGGGATCGAGCACGCCGGTCGCCATGACGACGTACGTCTCGTCGCGCGCGAGGGTGACCGGGAACTCGGCGAGCACGTCCTGCGGGCCGCTGCTGCCGCCGGGCGCGATGCCGAGGCGCAACTCGACGCCCGCGGGCACGTCGACGAACGGCGTCGCGGCGCGGAAGGCGAAGCCGGGCAGGAACAACTCGTCGTTCACGTAGACGTCGACCGTCGCGGCGGCGGGATCGGGCGAGTTGTGGATGACCTGCACGCGCGCGATCGCGTCGTTGCGCGGCAGCTCGGCGACCGCGCCGTCCGGCAGCACCGCCAGCAGCGCGAACCCTGCGCCGCCCTGATTCGCGGCGGGGCTCAGGAAACCGCTCGCGAGCACGACGGCAGCCTTGCCGCCCAGCGCGCGCAGATCGGCGCTGAACGAGGCCACGACCGCGCCGCTGCCGGCAGGCGTGACGAGCAGTTCGTACTGCGAGGCCAACACGTTGCGGTACGCGCCGAAGTCGCCGTAGGCCAGGTTGCTCCAGAGGCCGACGTCGCCGAAGCGCGTGCGGGCCTTGATATCGACCGCGGGCGCGTCGCTCGCGCCGTGCAGCGGCTTGAGGCTCAGCAGCCAGGGCAACGTGCGCACCGCGATGCCGTCCTGCGCGAACAGCGTGAAGCCGATGCTGCGCCCGTCGGGATTGGCGGCGAACGCGCCCGGATCGAGCACGCCGTTGGCGACGGCCACGTAGCGCCGGTTCGCCGCCAGGGTCACCGGGATCGTCGCGATGATATCCGCGGGTCCCGTGCTGCTGCCGGGAGCCACGCCGATGCGCAGCTCGACACCCGCGGGCACGGCGACGAACGGCGTGGCCGCGCGGAACGCGAAGTCATCGAGCAGCAGCTCTTCGTTGACGTAGATGTCGACCACGGCGGCGGCCGGATCGGCGGCGTTGTGGATGACCTGCAACTGGGCCGTGCTCGCGACCGCGGTGCCGGCCATGGCCAGCAGCGCCAGGATGCCCAGGGTGGACTTGATGGTCTTCATGCGAACCCCTATCGGCTTTCCGCCAGCGTCGGGCGGTGGTTGTCGTTCTGCAAGCGCAGCAGCGCCGCGCGAAACACCCAGACAATATATAGACAATCGATGGACCGCAATGGGCAATTTTTTATGCAGAATGGCAAATGGCGCCGTGTATGCCATATCTTCAATCTTGTCAATTGCTTGTCCATGTAAAAAAACAGGCCTTCGGGAGTTGGCTCGCCGAGCGCCAGGATCGACGGGAGACCTCGTCCCGACGCGATCGTCGTGGCATCTGGCCGGGCGAAGTGCTACAAACAGCTCTGATCAGCGCATGTCAGGATACGCCAGACGAAAGAACGAGGTCATGGACCGACCGCACACCAAGATCGTCGCCACGATCGGACCGGCCAGCGACACTCCCGCGGCGATCGACGCGCTGCTGGCGGCGGGGATGAGCGTCGCGCGCCTGAACTGCGCGCACGCGGACCACGAGACCCTGCGGCGCCTCATCGACACCCTGCGCGCGGCCGCCTTGCTGCGCGGCCTGCCGCTGGCGATCCTGGCCGATCTCGGCGGACCGAAGATGCGCGTCGGCCGCCTGGCGAGCGGAGCCGCGCAGCTCGTCGAGGGCAACCCGTTCATTCTCTGCACCGAGGACGTGCTCGGCAACGAGCAACGCGTGTCGGTCAACCACGCCGCGCTGCCCCAGGACGTGAAGGTCGGCGACATCGTCTACCTGAACGACGGCCTCATCCGCCTCGTCGCCACCGACGTCGACGCGACCACGGTCACGACGCGGGTCGAGATCGGCGGCTGGCTCAGCGACGGCAAGGGTCTCAGCGTGCCGGGCAGCGAGATCAGCCTGCCGTCGCTGACGGAGAAGGACTGGCGCGACGTCGACTTCCTCGCCGGGGCCGGCATCGACTACGTCGGGCTCTCGTTCGTGCGCTGCCCGGCCGATATCGAAGGCTTGCGCCGAGGCCTGGCCGACCGTGGCGCCAGGGTCCCCATCGTGGCGAAGATCGAGAAGGCGCAGGCGATCGAGCGCCTGGAGGCCATCGTCGCGGCCGCCGACGCGGTCATGGTGGCGCGCGGCGACCTCGGGGTCGAGTGCCCGATCGAGGAGATCCCCATCCTGCAGAAGCGCATCATCCGCGCCTGCCGGGACGCCGGGGTTCCCGTGATCACCGCCACGCAGATGCTCGAGTCGATGGTCCTGGTGCCGCGGCCGACGCGCGCCGAGGCGACCGACGTCGCCACGGCCGTGCTCGACGGCACCGACGCGGTCATGCTGTCGGCCGAGACGGCGACCGGCAAGAACCCGCTGGATGCCGTGAAGGTGATGGCCCGCATCCTCGCGCGCACCGAGCGGTTCGCCGGCGAGGTCCGCGCCGACGGCGCCCGGCCCCGGGTGCCGGAGCCGCTGAGCAACGCCGACGCCATCGCCCGCAGCGCCTGCCTGGCGGCCGATTCGGTGCAGGCGGACGCGATCGTCTGCCTGACGCAGAGCGGAGCCACGGCCCGCCATCTCGCGAAGTGGCGCCCGCGCCAGCGCATCATCGCGGTCACGCCCTTGCGGCAGACCTTCGATCGTCTGGCCCTCTCCTGGGGCGTGACTTCCATCTTGAGCAAGGAATTCGAGCAGGACCTCGATCGCGCCTGCGATCAGGTCATCACGCAGCTGCGCAAAGAAGGCAGGATCGCGACCGGCCGCAGGATCCTGGCTACGGCGGGCCTGCCCTTCGCCGACCGGGTGCCGACGAACACCCTGCGCATCCTGACCGTCTGAGCAGACTGCGGCGCGGGCGACCGGACGCCGCCGGTCAGTAGCCCAGCGACCGCAGCCGCCGCCGCGTTCCCTCGTCGAACGTGCGCGGACGGACCTGGCCGTCGTCCGCGACGATCCGCTGCGGATCCCACAGCCGCCACATCTTGTCGCGCAACCGTTCGACGATCACCGGCTGCTCGGCGGCGCGGTCCGCGCGTTCGTGGGGGTCGTGCGCCAGATCGTAGAGCTCGTAGCGCCCGGCGTGCGGCTCGCGGAAGAAGAGCAGCTTCCAGTCGCCCTCCTGCAGCGACTTGCTGTAGCTCTCCACGTCGCTGCCCTGTTCGGCCGCGAGCAGCGAATGGCCGCGGTCGCGCCCCGCCATGATCGGACGCAGATCGCGTCCGTCGAGATCCGCCGCTTCCCGCATGCCGGTCTCGGCGATGATCGTCGGCAGCACGTCGAGCAGGGAGACCGGCGTTGTCACGACCTGGCCCGCGTGCCGATTGCCAGGCAGCTTGATGATCAAGGGCACCCGCAACGTCTCCTCGTAGGGCAGCCAGTGCGTGAACCAGATGTCGTGCTCGCCGAGATGCTCGCCGTGATCCGACAGGACGATGATCAGCATCTCGTCGTACAGGTCGAGCATCTTCAGCCGCGCCAGGACCTGCCCGACGTGCATGTCCACGTAGCTGACCCCGGCGGCGTACTGCTTGATCGGATAGGCGAGGTCGGTGACGCCGTCCAGGAAATCGTACATCCCGCTGTCGCGATTCGGCGCCCGATTGGCAGGCGAGCGCAGCAGCGTCAGGACCGGCTCGCCAGGACGGTACGGGTCGCCGAGGTAGTACATCCCATCGAACGGCGGCGGCGGCGTGTAGGGAGTATGCACGTCGAAGTAGTGCAGGAAGAGGAAGAAGGGGCGCATCCGGTGCCAGTCGAAGAACGACCGGGCGAGCCAGGTCTGGTTCTCGGCGCGGCTCATTCCGGGCGGCGGCAACGGCCCCTGCCAGGGTTGGAAGCCCTGTTCCATGTTGCAGACGCGCGTCAACCAGTCGATCGACACGAAGCCGCCGGTGCGATAGCCCGCCGCGACGAATCTCTCGGCCAGCGTCGTGTGCCTGTCGGCCAGCCAGCTGCGCTCGCCGCCCACCGCTCCGTGCCGATACGGCAGCAGGCCGGTGAAGACCGACGCGAAGGAAGGCAGGGTCCAGGGAGCGGTGGCCAGCGCGCGCGTGAAGAGGACGCCGTCGTGAACCAGCGCGTCGAGGTGCGGCGTGCTGAGCGAATCGTTCCCGGCTACGCCGAGATGGTCCGCGCGCATCGTATCGATGCCGATGAGCAGCACCGAAGGTTTGGCCGGCGGCGGCCGCAGGTCCCGGCGGACCTTGCCGCAGCCGCCCACAGAGACGGCCATGCCCACGGCGAGCAGGGCCCAGAGAATCAGGGCGATGCGTGTGCGGCCGCGGGTGGCGTCCGCTGGATCCCGCCGGGCGGGGTCCCCGATGGCCTGGTGTGTCGCCAAATTGCCTGCTCCGACCGCTCCGGGGTTTTCCTTATAAAGGAAACTCGGGGTGATCTACGCAAGAGGCTGGCGCGAAGTTGCCGGATAATCGCGATTCGAGCCACGGAGCGCGCGCTGGCGGGGGACTCAACGGCCCGCCCGGCGCCCCTTGACCAGGGCCATCTGCTGTTCGACGCGCTCGAGGAGGATCTGGCGGGTCAACGCGCAGGCCTCGCTGATCCGCTCCGAGCGCAGGCTGTAGAACACGTTGATCCCGTCGCGCCGCGAGTTGACCACTCCGGCCTGACGCAGCAGCGCCAGATGCTGGCTCGTATTGGCCTTGGGGATCTCGAGCGCCTCGGCCAGGGCGTTGACCGTGGTCTCGCCGGCTTCCTTCAGGATGTCGAGGATTTCGAGCCGTTTCGGGTTCGACAGGATCTTGCAGAGCTGGGCCTGCATTTCGTAGAGATGGCGATCCATGGCCTGCCCTTCCGCGGCGCGCCGCGGGGCACGCCCGCGGTCTCGCGCGTCGTCTGTTGCGGCCATGATAGCTTCGTATTGCAGGATGTCAAATATTCAAAGATTCAAAATTATTTAACTATTGCGCCCGCGGGCCGTAGGTCGCCAGCTCCGGCGGCATCTTGAACTCGACCTTCTCCTGCACGCCGGTCATCTCCTGCACGCTCCAGCCGTCGTCCTGCAGGCGGGCGACCACGGCGCGTAGAACGCTCTCGGGCGCCGAGGCGCCGGCGGTCAGGCCGATCGTCGTGTGCGCGGCCAGCTCGCTCGGATCGAGTTCGTCCGGACCGTCGATGAGCGTGGCGGTCGCTCCCCGCTGGCGCGCCACCTCGCACAGCCGCACGCTGTTGCTGCTGTTGGCCGATCCGACGACCAGCACGTGGGTCGCGCCGTGGTCCACCAGCGCCTTGACCGCTTCCTGGCGGTTGGTCGTCGCGTAGCAGATGTCGTCCTTGCCGGGCTGCACCAGGCGCGGGAACCGCTGCCGCAGCGCGGCGATGATCGCGGCCGTCTCGTCGACGCTCAGCGTGGTCTGGGTCACGTAGGCGATCTCGGCCTGCGGATCCAGGGGCAGCGCCGCGACGTCGGCCACGGTCTGCACGAGGTGCACCAGTTCCGGCGCTTCGCCGGTCGTGCCGACGACTTCGTCGTGCCCGGCGTGTCCGATGAGCACGATCGGACGGTCTTTCTGGGCGTGCCGCCTGACGCTGCCGTGTACGCGCGTCACCAGGGGACAGGTCGCGTCGATGGTGCGCAGCCCGCGCCGGGCTGCCTCTTCGCGCACGGACGGAGCGACGCCGTGCGCGCTGAACACGACGAGCGCGCCGTCGGGCGCCTCGGCCAACTCCTCGATGAAGACCACGCCGCGCTGGCGGAACGAACGGACCACCGCCTGGTTGTGCACGATCTCCTTGCGGACGTACAAGGGTGCTCCATGCGCCGCAAGCAGCCGATCCACGACGCCGATGGCGCGTTCGACTCCGGCGCAGAAACCGCGCGGACTGGCGATGAGAAGCTGTCGTGTCATAGTTCTTCGGCCCCGCTGTCGAGTAGATACAAAAGGCCTCGCTGCGGCCCAAGTAAAGTCAGAGATATCGGATCCACAAGTCCACAAAAGGCTCGAAACAAGATTCGACTTGCGGCCCCGCCGCGACGCGTTTAGATATAGACAGTTTCGAATCTTCTAAACTATTTCTTCCGAAGAGGAGGCCGCCATGACCGTCGACCGTTGGCTCCGAGCCATCGCCGGAGCCTTCATCCTGATCAGCCTCGCGCTCGCGGCAGCGGTCAGCCAGACCTGGCTGCTGTTCACCGCGTTCGTCGGCTTGAACCTGCTGCAGAGCGCCTTCACCGGCTGGTGCCCCATGATCACCATCCTGCGCAAGCTCGGGGTGCCCGATCACGCGCTCGCCGGACGCCGCCAATGAGGAGAGGAACCATGTCGAGGCTGTTCTTGCCCCAGGCCGCGCTCCGCGCCGGCGCGGCGCTGCTCGCGTGCGCGGGCGCGCTGGCGATGGCCGCCACGCCCGCAGCCGCCCACAGATCGGAAGAGCGTCGTGTAGGGAAAGAGTGTAGGATAGGGTGT
>CAZJWO010000073.1:0-18321 GCA_964549735.1 uncultured Fibrobacteraceae bacterium
GGGGTGGCCGCATTTGAAGTGACCGGCCGTGGCCGCTTATGGGTGACCGGTGACAAGTCAGCACACGAATAAGCAGGCGCGCTTGAACTTCGAGAACCCGTCTGTAGGATATCCGGTAGTCGAACACAGGATGGCTGATCAACGAGTCCATTCTTTGCTCATACGCGAGGATGAACTTCTTGCGCGCGCCAGGCTTCATCGCACAACCGACACCGCGGGTAATGAAATCCTTGGTCGTGAGCACACCATTATTGACGACCCATAACACCGTTGACTCGGCGATGAGCGGACGAAACGGCTCCATCATGTCCAAGGCCAAGGCAGGCCGTCCGAATCGCGGTTGGTGATAGAAACCGAGATAAGGATCCAGGCCCACGGCCGCTAGCACTACAGTCCAATCCTTCGCCAACAGGGAGTAAGCGAACGACAGCATCGCATTGACCGGATCTCGCGGCGGACGGCGATTGCGAGAATCGAAAGAAAATTCCGCGGGCGTGTCGCGATCTTCGCGAAACATGTTCGCGAACTCCGCGAAATACTCCCGCGCGGCTGTACCTTCGAGCCCTAACAACGACTCTCGCGCTTCCACCTGTTCAGCACGGGCAGCATGTCTCTTCAAGCGAGCGACAACCGCGGTTCCGTCACCTCGGTGATTGCGTCGCAGCAAGGTCCGGGAGTTGCGGATCTTGTCGGCGACGAGTCGGTTGGATATGCGCCGACAGATGCCTTCCTCAACCGTGCAGTCGTACTGCGCACGACGGAGGTGGACGTTGCGCGATCCGAGCCCGGTCGTCATTCCCTTGAACCAACCGCCGTAGGTGAAAAAGAGAACCGGGATGTCTCGCGAAAAACATTCTTGGAGCGTCTGGGTCGTGACCTGCACATTGCCGAAGATGCAGATCTGAGACGTTTCGACGATGCGAACTCTCTCGACCGTATGGCCCTTGTCCCTCGCCTCGAACTCTCCCGCACGCTTGCCGAGCGTCATGCCCTGGGTGTTCAAGTAGAGTGGCTGCGCGTCGTCGCGTCCCGGGATCAGGCGTCGTATTGTGGTCGACTCGCACGTCGGATCCTCGGCGCCGGCGAGCGATCGGGTCTCGTCCGGCAGGCAGATACCGACCAGCGAGCACCGGTTACATTTGGGGCTCGACTCGAGCGGCGGCGGCGGAACGGTCCGTTCAGCGATCACTTGCAACTCGGCGAGATGGCGACGCGTCGCGCTCTCTAGCACGTCGTCGACGATAATCTCTACGCGCCGTTTCGAACCCGCGTAGTAGATCAGGCCGGATCGGCTCCGATACCCGTTGGCGCGTAGGATCAGGACTTGCGCGCAGATCTGGACTCGCTCGGGCTCCCAGGCACCGCCGGGAATGTCCGGCATGTCGCCTTTCTTCGTGTCGATCGGGCACCACCAGGCGCCGTCGCCCTCGACAACGTCCATCCGGGCGATGAGGCGCTCGTCCGGTGCGGACATCAGGACGGATTGGGCGCGAACGAACATCTCGTCATCCGAGTCGGCGCCGGTGACCGGTTTCTCTTGGTGATCTGCCTCGGAATCGTCCGAAACCGGGAAGTCGAGCGAACCCCGTTCCTTGTCGACAGCGCGGTGAGCGCGGCGGCCCTCGACGGTGTCGGCGTTGTCGGCCCACTCGCCGGCAACCCACTCGAGCCACGCAAGGCGAGGGCAATAGACGAACTCGTTCAGCATCCGAGCAGGGACAAGATCCGGAAGGAGGTTTTTCGCATCACCTGCCAATGTCTAATCCATTCGTCGTTGCCGACCGGAGGGCGTCCCGCCCGGACGCCCTCCGTAGGCCGGCAGGATCTGAGTTGTCAAAGAGCGGTGTCGGACGATGGACGGCCGACCTTTACGATATAACACCTATTGTTCAGAAACGATCGGATATCGCCACCTATCTCAAAGGTGCGAACCCCTCACGTTTGGCGTTGGCTTTCAACACCACTCGCTGCAAGCTGTTGCTCGACGATCTGCGCTGGCTTGAACAATCCAAGGCCGAAACTGACGGAATGACCCAGGCAAATCGGGCCGGCGACGCGCACTGCTACCGGACCTTATGCAGCGCGAGCGGATGTCTTCATCCCGAGCCGGTCGATCTGAATGCCGGAGTGAACGACGTAAGCCGCGCCGAAGACCTGAAGGTGTATACCAAACCAGGAACGGCATAATGTAGAAGACGGGTAGGCTCATCGGGGGCACCTATCCGGTCAACGTTCTCTCGAAATGTTCTCATCAGCTCATCACCGATGAGGGCCCAAAGTTGCCGAAACCTTGGCTCGTTCGTCGAATCGCGGAAATGCAGATCGCGAAGATGCCACGCGCCGCGCGATCCTTCGCACCCCCGGTCCAGTCAACCTGAAGCGCCGAGCGCGTTGTCAGCAGCGAAGCGGGAACGCTCCAGAGCGGCCACGTGAACGTCATCTCGTCTCCTCGACCAACTACGCCCGTGGTGATGATCCTAGATCCGCGCGGAAAGGTTGGCAGCAAGGTCAGGCCGCGGAACGCGAGCCATTCCAGCGGGGCATCCACGCTGGTTCCATCGCCGCTTGGGTCGTTCGCCATCAAAGCCCAGCTTCTCTCGGCGCCCGGGTCCCATCGAAGGTTGCTGCCCGGCCGCTCGCCGTGCCCCTTGAACAGCGAGATTTCGACCCACTCTTGGGTCACCGAAGCGCGAATGCCCTCCACCGCGCCGAGGAAGGTTTGCTGCGCAGCAGTGAAGTGGAACGCGGTGGGCTTGGTGTTGCCCTTGCCATCGACGGCGAGGTCAGTGCCATAGGCCGCCGCATAGCCTGCTGCCTCATCGTTGCCCGTCAACCAAGCGTCGATACAGGTCGCGAGGAACTTCTTGAAGTCCTCTGGTGGCGGTTTGAGGTCGGCAACCTCTTGCGGCCCCTGCTTCTTGGTTGCGGCTTTCGTGTACGTGAAGCGCCATGGCGCGCTCTGGCTCGCAGCGGCCACTGCGTCGGCCACGACGAGCGTGGCAATGGCGGACTCGCTCTTGTCGAGCCCGTCAACAAAAGCCCGGAAGGAGCCGTCCTCGGAGAAGCCGAGCTTCGCACCGGGAACGACGCGAAGCAAACCCAGCGCTGCTAGGAAACCGAGCGGATTGGAGCCATCCACGCCCACGAGTTGAATGCGGCTCACGGTGATGTCTCCTTCGTCTGCTCCTCTTCGCTCGCGCGGTGATCGGCGAGGCGCAGGATCGCCTCGAGCCAGCACAGCTCCTGCCATCCATACTTCGCGACCAGGGCCCAGAAACGGTCGGCCAGCGGTGAGTCGAGCCGGTGCAGTCCGTTGCACGAGGTTGTCGAGGCGAAGTCGATCTCGCCGAACGTCTTGCTCGCGTGCTCGGCGAGCGTGACATCGACGGGGCATTCGTCGATGACGGCGGGAGCGAAGGGGCGGCAGTAGCCGTGGTGGCTCGCGACGAGATGGAGCACCAGGTCGACATCGGGCTCATTCGTGGCATCCGCCTCCCTCAAACACTTCCTCACCGCATCCAACTGTCCTTGGATCATTGCGAGCGACTGCACCTCGTGGCGCGCCCTTCGTGGATAGCCGCTCCTCTGCTGCGCGCGCCGATGTGCCTCACGCGCACCAGGTGGCATTGCCGACTTGGCCCAGGGGGTCTCGTCTTTGAAGAAATCAATCTCGCCTCCGCCTCTCAGCATGAGCTGAAAGCGCCGGTCGGACTTGCCAATGTCGTGCAGCCATGCCGCGAGTGCGACGTGCTCTGATAGCCACGCGCCAAGTCCGCAGCGCGTCGCAAACTCGCGCGCGAACGTCTCAACGTTGCCGCTGTGCTCGGCGAGCGCAACGGACCGCCCCGTATGAAACGAGGCCTCGCCGTCGGTGGTCAGCTTGACGCCGTCTTCAATCGTCTCCTCGGGGTGAAGAACCTCTCGAAGAGTGGCGAGCGGCACTCGATTCGCTTCGATCACGGTCCACGAAAACTCACCGGGAACGACGAGAGAACCCCGCCCCTTGGCGAGCATCTCCGCCCAAAGGCGCTTCCAAGCTGGCCAGTCGCCATTCGAAGCCAATGGACCGAGCTTGGTGCGCGCCTCGTCAGGTTCGTCGAGAGGTAAGGAGAGCCCGAGCTTGGCGAGGACCGCTGGATGCAATCGCAGCACAGGCCGTGCACGCGCAAGCAGCTCGGCCTGCTCCGCGCGGTCGCTGACCGGCTCGGTCGCGGTGGCGTCGAAGCAACCGTTGCGAATTCCGCCGTAGGTCGCGGGCACGACGATGGTGTCACCCGGCTTCAGTGAGGGCTCCGTGGCGGACAACGCGCAGACAATCTCACTCACGTCGCCCTTCCAGCGGAGTGCGCGTTTTCCTGCCGACTTTGGCTCATCGCTGTCCTCAGGTGTCGCGCCCTCGGTGTCACCGAGATCGCGCGTGGGCTGGTTCGCGAGCCATGCCCTTGCCGTTACGAAGGGCAGCGACATCGCTTCGAGGCTCGAAGGGCAAAGAGCGGCGACGATGGCCGTTGCCGCATCGACGTCTCCCCGCAGAAGCACGTCCTCGGACAGATCGGCACGCCAGACAACCTGCACGTCGGTTGGACCCGTGTGCGGGCCATGCAGCCAGAGGCCGACCTCCGGAACCTGGCTGGGCGCCGGCGAGGTCTGCGCCCACAAGTCGAGGTATGCGGGGAGCAGCGTCGGGGCATTCGGCTTGGGTGCGAGCAACGTCTTCAGCTCGTCACCGGTTGGCACATCGAGCGCAAGGACGCCGAAATCAACCTGGGTCTTCCTGGCCAGTTGCGCATCGGCGTGCAGCTTCGCTTCGCCCTTGAGCTTCTTGGCCTCGTCCTTGAGTTTCTTCAGCTCCGCTTTCAGCTTCTTCGGCCGCTCCTTCTGTTGCCTTTCTAGCCAGCTGAAGGCTTCGCCGAGTGCTTCACCGTAGATAGGATCCTTGTCTGCCAGCGAGGGTCGCTTTCCCCGCCGCTTGAGATCCTCCTTCAGCATCTTGCAGTTGTCGTAGACGATGACGCCCTCGGCCTTCCCGTAGCTTCCCAGCCGATCAACACGACCGAAGCGCTGCCGCAGGCTGTCGAGACTCGCCGCCTCGGCGACGAGGGCGTCGAAGTCGAAATCTGCGCCCGCCTCGATGCCTTGGGTGCCGACGATGACGCGCTTCGTGCTGTCGTCGCTCCGATTGCGCCCCGTCTGCACGGCGGGCCGGAGCTCGCGGAGAACGTCGTCGCGATCGAGCGGGCGCATGCGGCCCGTGAGCAGGGTGACCGTCGCATCTGGGCTCAGCAACTCGTCGAGCTGTCGCGCGATTCTGTTCGCACTCTCGACGCGGTTCACGACCACAGCGATGGTGCGATGCCGTTCGAGAAGATCCTTCGCCTGATCGACGCACGCCCCCTCGAGCGCAGCCCGACCGTCCACCTCGACGAGGCGCGTGGGCTTGCTTGCGTGCAAGCGTGGTCCGAGCGGGGAGTCGGGCTCCTTTTCGTCGTCGACCAGCGCGAAGGGCGTTGTTGCCCCAGCGCCCGGCGTAGCCGACAAGAACGCGTGCGCAAAGCGCGTCATCACGCCGCTGCCCGAGAAGCGTGTTCGCAGGCGCGCGAGCTGATCGAGCGTCTGCCGAAACGGCTCAGAGAGATGCGCCTCATCGAGGAGGAGCAGCGTGTCGTTGGCCAGCAGGCCCGCATGCACTGGCTTCATGCCCTGGCTCACGCCATAGCCCTGCATAAGCATGCGCGAGCCGACCTGATCGACTGTCGAGGCGATGACGAGCGGCTGATCGGGCATGCGCGCCCAGCCGTCGTCCTTCGGCATGCCGCCACGTAGCGTGAACACACCGAGGGGTTCCTCGCCCGTGCGAGCCAAGGAGCGTAGCCGCCTGGCGACCTCGACGACGATGGCATCTGTGCTCGTCATCAAGGCACGCAAAATGAAGCGCCCGCGTTCCGCAACCTGATCGACGACGATGCGGCGGTCCACGACCATTGCGACGCGACGCGGGCACCAGCGCCCTGCGCCCTCGTTCGTCGCGTCGAGAGCGAGCGCGAACAGCGCAATGTCAATGCACGTCGTTTTCCCCGCGCCGGTCGGCAGGTCGAGCACGTGCGGCCATGCTTTGCCTCGAACGATCTGCTCAAGCAGGCGCTGCTGCCAAGCGAAGGGCTGCTTGCCGCTGTGCACGGCTGCGTGAAAGGCACCGAAGTCGGAGGTGGAGAGCGTCATCGGTCCTCCACGGGTAGGCAGAGACCGAGGCCGTAGTAACGGCCGGCGCCGAGCAAGAGCGGGCCTCTCACCGGCGCCTCGAAGCGGATGTCGGCGTGGACGCGCACGCGCGGCGTACGCCCCAGGCGACCAGGCCATGGCAGGAAGTCGCGAACGTGCTGTGCGCCGGGTAGCAGCGGAGCGAGCGACACCTCGACGGATGCCGGCCGGACACCGACGACGCGCAGGCACGCGTCGCTAATGCTGTGCTGTGCTTCCAGCGCGGCCTTGCGTGCAGTACCACCCTGTTTGCTACGGAGGTTACCGGGGTTCTTGTCGAGGGCGATCGGCGTCGCGGTGAGGAAGCGCGTGGAGGCGCGGCACCACCGCGTCGGATCGAGGGCTGCCTTCGCCGACACATCAACTCGACGAATAACGAAGGACGGGAGCGTTCCACCCGCGAGCGTCAGGTTGCTTCGTTGGTTGGAGCGCTCCTTCTCCCATTTCGCGACGAGGCGAAGCAGAGTGTCGCGGTCGCTCTTCGGAAGCTGACGAGGCAACACCAGAGCGCAGCCCATGATTGCGCCGTCGGCGTGCTCGTGTCCGACGAACGGCAGCGGGACGAACGCGACGTGCGGCTGCTCGGTCGGGCCGTTCTCCCCGTGGCCGGAGAGCGTCGCCGGGAGATCACGGTTCCCGTGCACATCGATCAGCGCGCCGCGCAGCGCACGGGCGAGATCGGTCGTTCGTGAAGCGAGCGGCCGCGATCCGGCAACGCGCTCGAAGAGGACCCAGTCGGTCGAGGAAAACACGCTCACCGCCTGCGGAGAAGGCGTCGCCTTCTTGAACGCCAGCCCATACCGTTGTGGACGAGCGGGCAGCACACGGCTCCGCACCCCCTGATGGTGTTCGAAGGCTCGTTCGAGGCGCTCGAGTTGGCCGGGGCCGACCACGCGCAGGACGACATCACCCTCGTCGCTTGGAACGAGCGTCGGTGTGAGGTCGCGATCGACGACGCTACATCGCACGAGCGAAGAAGAGTGGCCCAGGCGGGTCACACGTGCGGAGAGGCGCTCGAGTGCGGTCCGATAAGGCGACGGATCGGCGTCGGGCCAGAGGAACGCAAAGGTCGGCGTCTCGGGAATCAAGACAGGGAACGTTCGCACCTGACGCGTGCGCCGGTCAGGCATCAAAGCAACCGCCGTTGATAGCGCCTTGTCCGATGGCGACGCATCGATGACGTGTGGCGCGCCTATCGCGGCGGACAGCCTCCTCTCGGCGTTGTCTCGTACCTTCCTTGCCGCTGTCAGAGCCTTCTTCATTGCAGCAAGGTTCTCTTTCGGTACCTTCAAAGCCTGCTTCTTCTCGGTCGTCTTCGCTCGTTGGCCCAACAGCTCATGCTCAATGGCCTGGAGCTGATTCTGTGCCTCTTCCACGGCCCGCTCGGCAGACACGTAGGTTTCTCGGTGGGGCTGAGTGGCTTCCTCGGCTCTTCGAATCTCAGTGTCCAGTCCCAGAGTGACATCGTTGACCGGCACGTAGACGTCCTGCACCTGCCGCCTCCCGACCCTCGACTCGGGATCGACCCACAGCGACGGCACGCTCTGCTGCGCGAGCCATAGGAGCGCGGCTCGCTCGGCCTGATCAGCGTCCTCGTGGTCGTGGAGCGCTGCGACCAGCGCCGAGAAGAAGCGCGCGGGGTGTGGCGGCCACTCGGCGCGTCCGCGATCATTGTGCGCGGTTGCCGCGTAGCGCCCCGTCAGGAGCTCGACCTCGATGGCCAGCATCACGCGTCTCCGAAATCAGCCGCTGCGACCGCAAGCTCGCGGCTCTTTTTCACGAGGTCGGCAAGCTTCGGTGAGGGTGTCAGCTCCGCGAGCGCCTCACCCGCAGCCTTGTCGAACTTGACGTCGTCAGGAAGTCTGCCGACCGCCTCGTTGTAGAGCGCGATAGCCCCGGCAAGGTCGAGATCCACGGGAGTCGCGTTTCCGTCTCGAGCGACGGCTTCGAGCTTCAGTGCGGAGCCCTTCTTCGGTACGAGCAGGCAGCGGGAGCGCAAATCGTGTCCACGGCTCTCTGCGGCGAGCACTGCGAGTAACCCGAGCGCAGCCAGCACCGTACGGACTTCCTCCTCTCCAGTGGTGAACCCTAGTCGGCGGAGCGACGCCAGCGAGAGCACCACTGTTTGCCTTGCCTCGTCGATCGTCACACCGCCGGCAACCGAGTCGATGCTCGGCGTCACGTTGCCGTGGTTCACCTCGGAGGGCTTGCCCTCCTTCCCGAACTTGACCGGCTCATCGTTCTCTTTCTTCGCCTTCGAGACATCCGTCGTCCATCGCTCCTTTTCATCCGCTGCGATATATATGACCGTAGCCTTCTTGACGATGTTCAGGGGATCAATTCGGCTCTCGGTCTTGCTCCCCGCGACGGCGTTGATGCCGACGATTTCTGAGACCAGCGCGCGCTGGAACTTAGCGCCCAGACCTCCCTTCGGTCCCGTGCTGTCCCACAAGCCAAAGACGAGCCCCGTTGGGCAGACCTTGAACAGGGCGGTTGCGTTCTTGGGGCTCGCGTCGGTGAATGACCTGCCGATGTCCGAAAGCCGAAAGTGCTGACCGTCTAGCAGGCTGTCGCGCAAGAGCGCGTCGGCGATGCGGTGAGGCGCAGTGAGCGAGGTGACCGGTCCCACCTCCGGCGCGACCGACGAGAAGTTGACGCTCACGACAGGGAGAGCAATGCGTTTGTCGTACCAAAGCGCCTCGAGCGCCTCCTCCATACGATTCGCCTGGCTCTGAACGGAGTCGATGAGCACACACGTCGCGTCGTTCCCGTCGATGCGGCGTGTTTCGAATGCGTATTTGGCGCCGGGTTTTTTGTTCTTGTCATCCACTGCGTGGGTCGGAGGGAAGATCTTGTCTCCTGGCCCACCCGCGGGCTCCAATCTCGCCGTGCCGCGGATGGCGACAGTATCTCCGACTACAAGATTTCGGAGTTGTTCAGCGTTAAGCAGCATTGGATCTCTCCTGTTATGAGGATTGGTGGTCATCGCCGATCACCTGCGTCCTCGGTGTGCTAGGTAGGTCAAAGACTTCGCCTCCCTCACTACGAGCGCATCAACGCCGACATCGTTCGGTCGGCTTGTCCACGATGAGACGCCACGCCCACGCGAGTGCGGTTTCGGTTTTCCCGAGCCCAGTTGGGATGGATAGCACGTCCGGTAGGCCATCTAGCGCAACGTGGATCTGCCAGCGGTATGGCTTATACCCGCCGGTTGCAGTTTCGAAGAACTCCGAAAAACCACCAGCCCGAACATCTGTCTCGTGCACTGACTCGCCCCTCGCTTGGGCCCTAAACGATGTCGCCACAGCTAGTCGCTAGAAACATGTCAAGCCTGTCAAACTCTGCCGGGCTAACCAACCCAATGCAATTCCAATTGCCCTGACTCGGGTTTCGTATAGCACGGCCCGAAAGATCCTATCAAGCAGTAGTATTAATGACGGGCGTTCCATACTGCGGAACGCTTTCGACATTTTTCGCGAAATCTTCCATCGGGGCACTAATGGATCGTACTCACCTCCAGCCTGGCCCGCCTTCGCCGTCCGTGCTACGTTTCCCCCGCAACCACCGACCCCATGCCGGAGGACCCTCGTGGCCGACCACGCCCAGACCGCCATGCCCCTGGCCGATTTCCAGGCCCACATCCGCCAGGGCATCCCCCACGAGCTGCCGTCGCCGCCTGCGGCCGACCCCACGATCAGCCGCGCCCCGGCCCGGCCCTTGACCGTGAGCGCGGCCGAGCAGCGCCTCGCCCTGCAGAACGCCCTGCGCTACTTCCCCGCGCACCAGCACGCCGCGCTGGCGCCGGAGTTCGCGGCCGAGCTGAAGACCCGCGGCCGCATCTACATGGAGCGCTATCGCCCTCCCTACGCGATGCACGCCCGCCCGCTGAGCGACTACCCGGCCCGCTGCGCCCAGGCCGCCGCGATCATGCTCATGATCCAGAACAACCTGGACCCCGCCGTCGCGCAGCACCCGTATGAACTGATCACCTACGGCGGCAACGGCACGGTCTTCCAGAACTGGGCCCAGTACCTGCTCGTGATGCGCTACCTGAGCGAGATGACCGAGCAGCAGACGCTGGTCATCTACTCCGGCCATCCGCTCGGCCTGTTCCCCAGCCACCCCGACGCGCCGCGCGTGGTGGTGACCAACGGCATGGTCGTGCCCAACTACAGCGGCGGCGACCATTACACGCGCCTGGCGGCGCTCGGGGTGACCAGCTACGGCCAGATGACGGCGGGCAGCTACATGTACATCGGCCCGCAGGGCATCGTGCACGGGACCACGATCACGATCCTCGGCGCGGGCCGCCGCTACCTCGGCGGCGCGGGCGACGATCCGCTCGCCGGCAAACTCTACGTGACCAGCGGCCTGGGCGGCATGAGCGGCGCGCAGGGCAAGGCCGCGGTGATCGCCGGCTGCGTGGGCGTCATCGCGGAGGTCAACCCGGACGCGGCGTACAAGCGCCACCGGCAGGGCTGGGTCGACGAGGTCCACACGGATCTGGATCAGCTGTTGCTGCGCATCGAGAAAGCCAAGAGCCACCGCGAAGCGGTCGCCTTGGCTTACCTGGGCAACGTGGTCGATCTGTGGGAGGCCCTGCTCGCAAGCGACATCCCGGTCGAGCTGGGCAGCGACCAGACCTCGCTGCACATCCCCTACACGGGCGGCTACTACCCCGCGGGCCTGTCCCTCGACGACGCCAACGCGATGATGGTGCGCGATCCCGCCGGCTTCAAGGAGCGCGTTCAGGCCTCGCTGCGCCGCCACTTCGGCGCGATCGACAAGCTGGCCAAGCAGCGCGGCCTGAACTTCTGGGACTACGGCAACGCCTTCTTGCTCGAGTGCTCGCGCGCGGGGCTCGACATCGCCCGCGCGGACGGCCGCTTCACGTACCCCAGCTACGTCGAGCACATCATGGGCCCCTTGTGCTTCGACTACGGCTTCGGACCGTTCCGCTGGGTGTGCACGAGCGGCAGGCCGGAGGACCTCGCGGCGACCGACCGCCTCGCCGCCGGCGTCATCGAGATGCTCGCCGCCGAGGCGCCGCGCGAGACGCGCCAGCAGTACCTCGACAACCTGCGCTGGATCAAGCAGGCCGGCCAGAACCAGCTCGTGGTCGGCAGCCAGGCGCGCATCCTCTACAGCGACGAGGAAGGGCGCCGCCGCATCGCCGCCGCCTTCAACCAGGCCGTCGGTTGCGGCGAGGTCTCGGCGCCGATCGTCCTGGGCCGCGACCACCACGACGTCTCGGGCACCGACAGCCCCTACCGCGAAACCGCGAACATCTATGACGGCAGCATGTTCTGCGCGGACATGGCCGTCCAGAACGTCATCGGCGACGGCTTCCGCGGGGCGACCTGGGTCTCCCTGCACAACGGCGGCGGCGTGGGCTGGGGCGAGGCCATCAACGGCGGCTTCGGCCTGGTGCTCGACGGCAGCCGCGACTCCGAGCGCCGCCTGCACCTCATGCTCGGCTGGGACGTGAACAACGGCATCGCCCGCCGCGCCTGGGCGCGCAACGCGCCGGCCGAGTTCGCCATCTCGCGCGCCATGGCGCGCGACCCGCTGCTGCACGTGACGCTGCCGCACCATACCGACCCGGCCATCGTCGACGCCGCCCTGGAAGGACGCTAGACCCCTATGCCCGAACAGCACGCCGAACGCCTCCAGCGCCCCCGTGTCCCGGCCCTCGACGCCATCCTGGGCGAGGTCCTGCCGGTGCTCGACGACGGCTTCGTGCGCGTGGTCGACTACATGGGCGACGACGCCGCGGTGGTGCAGGCCGCGCGCGTGAGCTATGGAGCGGGAACGAAGCACGTGAGCGACGACCGCGGCCTGATCCGCTACCTGCTGCGCCATCGCCACACGACGCCCTTCGAGATGTGCGAGCTGAAACTGCACGTGCGCGTGCCGATGGACGCCTGGCGGCAGTGGATCCGCCACCGCACCGCCTCGGTCAACGAGACGAGCACGCGCTACTCGATCGCCATCGACGCGGCGCAGCAGACGCCGGCCGAAGGCTGGCGCCAGCAGGCAGCCGCCAACCGCCAGGGCAGCGATGGCCTGCTGCCGCCGGAGATCGGCGCGCAGCTCAGCGCCGAAGAAGCGGCGCTGCAGGCCCAGGCCCGCCAGGTCTACAACCGCCGCCTGGAGCTGGGCGTCGCACGCGAGCAGGCGCGCAAGGATCTGCCGCTGTCGACGTACACCGAGGCGTACTGGAAGCTCGACCTGCACAACCTGCTGCACTTCCTCGCGCTGCGCATGGACGAGCACGCGCAGGCCGAGATCCGCGCCTACGCCACGGTGATCGGTGAACGCGTCGTCGCCCGCTGGGTGCCGCTCGTGTGGGAGGCCTTCGGCGACTACCGCAGCGGCGCGCTCACGCTGTCGCGGCTCGAACGCGAGATCCTCGGCGCGCTCGGCCGCGGCGATGACGAAGCGGCCCGGACGCTCGCGCACGACGCGGGCTGGCTCGCGGTGCTGCCGAAGACCGGACGCCTCGCGCGCCATCGCGAGCGCGCCGAATGCGAGGCCAAGGCGGCCGAACTGGGTCTTGCGCTGCCCTGGGTCGAAGCCTCGCCAGGAATCGACCAGGAGGCGGCCGATCGCGCTTGACGCGGTGCGTTGCCGGCGGCGGACGGTCGCAAAGCTGGTGCCGGCCCGGCCCACCCTGGCGGGTCGGCGTCGAGGACGGCCGGCGCACGTGGACGTATGGGCGCGACCGCTACCGCCGGTTCGGCCGGGCGCGCACCGAGGACCTCGTGCTGCGGTTCGACGACGGCGGCAAGGTGGTCTCGTACACGTTCAACACGACCGGGCACGACGAGTAGGTGGCCGGGCTACCAGTGCAGCGCGCTCTGCGGCATGATCAGGGCGACCGGCAGGTGGTCGCTCAGCTGCCGGCGGTACTCGCCGCTGAGCAGGGCGTGGTCCACCCGCACCGTCAGGCAATTCGCGCCGGTCGCGTCGAGCGCGGCGAAGAGCTGGCTCGTCACCAGGATATGATCGATGTGGCTGGGCCAGCTCGGATAGGACCAGCCGGTGGACGGCCCCTCGGCGACGGCCTGGTCGGCGAAGCGATAGCGGTCGGGCCGCAGGTAGAAGGGCTCGAAGACGTTGTTCGGCGGCGGGATCGTCAGGACGTCGTTCATGTCGCCGAGCACGATGACGGCCTTGTCGGGATGCTCGCTGTCGATCCAGGCGTCGAGCAGCTGGCAGGCCACCCAGCGGCGGTTGCCGTTGTCGCGGGGATCGTCGCGATCGAGCGAGCCCGAATCCATGGCCTTGAGGTGATTGTTGACGATCACGAACTCGCGGTCGCGCCAGGTCATCTCCATGACGAGCGGGCGGCGCGGGAACGGCAGCGAATAGTCCGAGGTGACGTAGATCTCGTAGATCGCCTGCACCTCCACATCCGCCTCGTTCCAGAGGTAGCCGAGATTCTGGTAGGAGTTGGAGCGGGCCTGGTGTCCGGCGTAGTCCGGCAGCGTGGCGACCAGTTCGGCGAAGCGGGGCCACTGCGCGATCTCCTGCACCGCGACCACGTCGGCCGCCAGGCCCTCGACGACCTGGGCGGCCAGCGCCACCTCCTGCTCCTGGGCGGTGGTCGCGAAGTTGAGCAGGTTCCAGGTGACGATCTCGAGCGTCGTATCCGTGCCGATGGCGTAGGACTTGAACGGATTGTCCGGCTGCGGATCGAGCGGCGTGACCCGCGGTTCGCTGCAGCCGCCGAGCAGCAGCGCGAGCGAGCACGCCACGAGGAGCGCCCCAAGCCGCAGCCGATTCGCATGAACCCGGATCATGCCAGGCAAACCTCGCGGGAACTCGTTCCGTCACGGCCCCAGCAAACGGCGCGCCGTCTGCGTCTGTCGATGCGCGGCCGGCCGCCGCCGTCCACCGGCCGGTACCACCGCCACCTGCCGGCGACTGGCCCTGACCGGATCGTAACCGGTCGTTGACATATCAAGATCGCGGCTGTGCGGGCCGCGGGCCAGAGAATTTCGTCCGGCGCCCTCACGGAGCCACGGGCGCCACGGGAGCCACGGCGCCGCGCGCCAAGCGCGCCCCGTACCACGCGCGGCGAGCCGACGGCTCGCTCGCCAGGCGATACGCCGACCGGCAGCCGCGGGAATAGCTTCCCCAGCCCCCGCCGCGCAGCACCCGGCGACCGCTCGCGACCGCGCCGAGCGGGTCGACGAGGTCGTCTCCGGTGTACGGCGCGTACCAGTCCCAGCACCACTCGAAGACGTTGCCGTGCATGTCGTAGAGGCCCCACGGGTTGGGCGCCTTGCCGCCGACCGGCTGGGTCTGCCAGTCCGAGTTGGCGCGGAACCACGCCACCTCCACGAGTTCGCTCGTCCGGTTCCCGGCCCAGAAACGCGTCGTCGTGCCGGCCCGGCACGCGTACTCCCACTCGGCTTCGGTCGGCAGTCGGTAGCCGTCGGCCGCGCGGTCCCAGACCACGTCGACGCCGTCGATCCGGTAGGCGGGCTGCAGCCCCTCGCGCTCGCTCAGCAGGTTGCAGAAACGCACCCAGTCGAACCAGGGGACGTTGTCGGCCGGACGCCGGGGATCGGCGAAAGCCGTCGGATTGTCCTGCATCACCGTCTCGAACTGCGCCTGGGTGACCGCGGTGGCGCCGAGCCAGAAACCGCGCGTCAGGGTCACCCGGTGGAGGGTCTCGTTGGCCCGGTGGCCGGTCTCCGTCGCCGGCGAACCCCGCTCGTAGCTGCCCGGCGCGATCCAGACGAGTTCCATGCCCAGACTGTTGCGCACGCTCGCCGGCCGGTTCGCGGGCGCCGCCGCGGGGTCGGCAGCGGTCGTGGCCATGGCCGCGGGGATTAGCGTCGTCGCCGCCAGGGTCGCCAGGGCGAGGGCCGGCAGCCGTGCGGGGCGGCGGCGGCGAAACCTCGCACTCGACAGGATACCGGTTGTTTGCCATGCTTCGGGTGGAGCTTCAACACCGGGAGTCGTCATGTCGAGCTGGCCCAGACCCAATTTCAGCATCATGGCCGTGATCGTTCCCTTCGTCCTGCTGCTGCTGGTGCTCATCGCGATGGAATCCGGGCGCGCCATCTAGGAACGATCCGGCCTAGCCGGCTGACGTCGCGCACGAAACGGGATATCTTGTCGTTTATACTGAAGGACCTCGCGCCAAGGATTCCAGGCTATGGAGCATAACACCGGCGACGACCGAACGTCCCCTCCCGACGACCCGCTCGCGTGGGTGCTCGCCGACGAGCTGCTCGACAGCATCTGGCGGCTCGACATGGACCTCCGTATCGCCAGTTGCAGCCCGGCGACCGATGCGATGCTCGGCATCCCGTCCGCTGCGCTGCTCGGCAGCCCTCTGGCCGACCACACGCCGCCACAGGACCTGGCGGCCCTGCAGGAGCGGATCGCCGGCGTCCTCGCCGGGACCGACCGCACGGCGGGCTTCCTGCACACGGTCCGCCTGCGCCACGCCGACGGCCACCTCGTACCGTGCGAGTTCCACGGCCGGGTCACCCTCGATCGCCGCGGCGATCCGGAGGGTCTGGTGGGCATCCTGCGCGACGTCACCCAGCGCGAGCGCGCCGAACGCGCCGCCCGGCAGGCCGATCTGCGCCGATTCGAGCTGCAGAAGATGGGGGCGATCGCCCAGCTCGCCGGCGGCGTGGTCGGCGATCTCGAGGATCTCCTGCGCGCGCTGGACGCCTGCCCCGAGACCGCCGAGCATCCCGAGTTGACGCCCTTGCGCCGGCAAGCGGCCGAGCGCATCACGCAGTTGCGCACGCTCGCCGGCCGCCAGGATCTGGACCTGCGCGACGTGGACATCGACGTCCTGGTCGCCGAGATCCTGCCGGATCTGCGCGCCGAACTTTCCGATAACGTCACGCTGATCCACCAGCGCCGCGCCGGCGGTTCGACGGTCTGGGCCGACCGCGAGAAGCTGCGCGGCGTGCTGCGCAGTCTCTGCCTGAACGCCCGCGACGCCATGCCGCAGGGCGGGGTCATCACGCTGGCGACCGGTCTGCGCGAGGCCGAGCCGGCGACGGCCGGTCCGCCGACCGCCGAACCGCGGCCCTGGGTGACCGTCGAGGTCCGCGATACCGGTCAGGGTCTGGCGACCGCGACGCGCGAGCGGATCCTCGAACCGTTCTTCACCACCAAGAGCGGCGCCGGCGGCCTCAGCCTCTCCCTGGCGCACGGCGTCATCGACCAGCACGGCGGCAGGCTCGAGGTCGAGAGCGAGTTGGGTCGCGGCAGCACGTTCCGCGTGCTGCTGCCGGCCCGCTTCGCCGGTATAGCGCAGCCGGCCGCCGAGGAAGACGCGGCCGCGCGGACCACCGTCCTGCTGGTGGACGACGACCCGGAGATCCTGCGCTACTGCGGCAAGATCCTGAACGCGGGCGGCTTCGAAGTCGTGGCGTGCTCCGACGCGGTCGAGGCGCTGGCCTACATCGCGGGCGACGACCCCGTCGATCTGGTCGTCCTGGACTGGGCGCTGCCCGGACTCGAGGGGCGCCGCGTGCGCGAGCAGCTGGCCCGGCGGCATCCCAACCTGCCGCTGCTGATCATCTCGGGCCACCCGCGCGAGGACTACGAATCGCTCGGCGCGGTCGACCAGGAAACGCCCTGGCTGCTCAAACCGTTCACGCCGGCGGCCCTGCTCGCGGCGGTGCGGGCCGTGCTGCCAGTGCGCGCGTGATCCTGCCCGGCGGCACGGGCACCTTGATGCGCAGGCAGACCACCAGCCCGGCGAGGGCGATCGCCGCCGCCAGCACGAACACCCACTGGAAACCGACCCGCACCCACAGCCAGCCGGAGAAGACCGGCAAGGTCATGGCGACGGCGTGGTCGATCGTGATGCCGAGGCTCATGGTCGGCGTGATGTCGGCGGGGTCGACCGCGATCTTCTTGAGGTAGGTGGTGCGCGCGACGCGCAGCGCGAAGAGCGTCTGGTCGAGCACGTAGGCGGTGTACAGCGCCCAGACGACCGCACCGGGCGCGAACAGGTGGTCCGCGAAAGCGTACACCAGGCAGATCGCGACCAGCAGGACCTCGTCCGCCACGAGCACCAGCCGTTCGCCGAGCCAGTCGATGACGTCGCCGAGCAGCGGTCGCAGCACGACGCCCAGACCGGCGCCGACGAACATCAACGTGGCGATGGTCGCCACCGGCACCTGGTGGATCTCGACCAGCACCCAGGTGCCGAAGACGTAGAAGATCTGCTTGCGGATGCCGAACAGCGCGCTGATGGCGTAGAAGAGCCGGTACTCGCGCCGCCAGACGAAGCGGCGCGGCAGCGCGTCGCTGCGGCCGGTCTCGATGCGGTGGAACTGCCGGGCCGCGACCAGGGCCAGGACCGCCGCGACCAGGTAGAAGACGCGGTAGTCGTCGCCCCACAGGTGCGCGATGCCGAAGACGGCGCCCGCGCCGACCAGGCCGCCGAGGTTCTTGGCCCCGCCGAACTGGCCGAGGCGCCGCCCCTCGCCCCCGTGCTTCGCGAGCTTGAGTCCGAGCGGCCCCTCCAGCGCGAAGTTCATGTGGTCACCCGCCGACCAGACGAAGATCCAGAGCACCGCCAGCGGCACCGTGGGCGCCAGCAGCGCCAGACCGACCGCGCCCGTCGCCGTGATCAGCATGCCGGCCGACATGGCGCGCGCCTCGCGGTAGCGCGCCGCGAGGTATCCGGCGGTCAACAGGACGAAGAATCCCGGCAGTTCGCGTGGCAGCTCGAGCCAGCCGCGCGCGTCGGCGCCGAACGCGTGGACCTCGTGCAGGTAGTTGCCGAGCGTGGCGTTGAAGATGCCGGCCGTCGCGCCGAACGCCACGCTGGCGAGGATCATGCGACGGAAATCGGAACGTTGCTGCGCGGTCACGGGGCGACCTCGGCGCCAGGCTCAGAACAGCGTGTAGATGAACGGCGCCGCCACCTGGCCGGTCGCGATCAGCAGCCCGAGCAGCAGCATGACGACGACCAGCGGCACGAGCCACCAGGCGCGGTGCTGCGCGGCATAGCGGCCCACCTCGGCGAGCAGGCGTCCCAGATGGCGCAGGCGGTGCATGCGGAACTCC
>CAZJWO010000074.1:0-18059 GCA_964549735.1 uncultured Fibrobacteraceae bacterium
GATAATGAGCGGTGACTGGAGTTCAGACGTGTGCTCTTCCGATCTCTCGCCGTCGGCCAGTCGCGGCGGGGTGCATGACCATGACGCCGCGGTCCGCGATGCGTAGGCGTTCGATGGCGCAGGCTGCGGCCGGACTGGGTCTGCTCTGCCTGCTCCTCGGCGCCGGACGCGTCGCTGGCCAGCCGATCGCGTCGGCTCCGAAGGCGACGGCCGCGGCCGGCGCGAGCGAAGATCCCGTGCTGCGCGAAGCGCTGCGGGATTCCCTGCGTCTGGAGATCCAGCGCTACAACGAGATGATCCAGGCGCTGCGCGACAGCCTCGCCGGCCAGGGTCGCGAGCCAGGCGAGGACGAGCGCTGGCTCCTCGAGATCGAGGCGGCCGTCTCCTCGTTGGGCGAGGCGATCGGCGAGATCACCGATCAGCTGTCCGCCATGGAGATCGAGATCGATGCCGGTCGGTTCAGCCTGCGCGACGGGCAAGGCGGCCGGGTCACGGTGGCCCTGCCACCGGATCTCGGCGACCGGATCAGCCAGGGGATCGCTTCGATCACGCGGGTGATCCTGGACGAGGTCCCCGACACCGTGCGGATCGGCGACCGCCAGGCCAGCCATATCTGGCAGTGGCACGATCGCGCGACCGAGCGCGCCAGGACGCCGCCGCCGCCGGAGCGGCTGATTCGCGGCGATATCGTCAAGTTCAACGATGACATCGAGATAACTGCTGGCGAGGTCGTCGACGGCGATGTCGTGGCGATCCGCGGCGACGTCCGGGTCGCGGGCAGGGTCCGCGGCGATCTCGTGGCGATCCTCGGCGACGTCGAACTGGGTGACGGCGCCGAGGTCGACGGCAAGGTCGTCACGATCCTCGGCAGTTTCCGGCGCGGGCAGGATGCCCGTGTCGGCGGCCTGACGACCATCGCGCCGGGCGATGGCCTGCTCTGGCACCGTTTCGCTCAGCCGTGGGCGACCTGGCCGATCTTCCTGGCCTGGCAAGCGCTGTTCCTGCTGGTCCTCGGCCTGGTCTTGCTCGTGCTGGCCGCAACGCCGCGACGGCGCGTCGACGCGGTCGCCGCCGTGCTGCACAGGCGCGCCGGCGGCAGCCTCTTGCTCGGCACGATCCTGGTCGTTCTCGGCCATGCCGCGGTGATCGGCCTGTGCGCGCTGCTGGTCTTGACAGTCATCGGCATTCCGGTGGCCGCGCTCACGCTGCTGGGCCTGGCTCTGCTGGATGTGGCCGCCATCGGCGTGACCTCGCTGGGCTTGGGTCAACGCCTCTGCGGAGCGCTCGGCCTGAACTGCCAGCGCGTCTTGCGGGCGACCACGCTCGGCTTGCTCGCGCTGCATCTGCCGGCGCTTCTCGCCGCCCTGGCCGGAGTCGCCGGCCTGCCGGCCGCGTTCGTGATGCTGCTGGTCTGGGTGAGTCGGGCGTTGAAGTTCGCCGCCCTGGCGGCCGGTCTCGGGGCGCTGCTGCTGAGCCGTTTCGGCGCGCACGGGCTGACGACCGACCCGGCGGTGCCGTTGTCGCTCGCCCCCGGAACGGTTGATCACTGACCGCATCTGCGTGTACGCTCCGGCAAACTGCTCCAGACGCGACAGAGATGGGACCTCCGACGGTGAGTCGAAGCCTGCGCAAGCTCGCATTGCTGCTCGTTTGTTGCCTGGCGTTCGGCGGCGCGTTCGCGGCCGAGTCCGACGATCAGCTGCTGCTCGCTCGGCTGGACGAACTGCTGGCCGCGGGCAGGCCGCAGGCCGTCGTCGAGGCGGCCCACGCGATGCTTGCCGAGGACCGCGTCGAGGCCAGGAACGTCTGGCGGCTACGGCAGCGCCTGGCCGTCGCGCTGCTGGACCTCGACCAGCCTGCCGCGGCGGTGCCGGAGCTGGAAGCGGCCCTCGCCGTGGCGCCCGCTGATCCGGCGCTGCACCTGAATCTCGGCCGCGCGTTGTGGCGGCTGGGTCGTCGCGGCCACGCCGTCGCCGAGTACGAGGCGGCGCTGGACCTCGCTCCCGACGAATATCTCTGGCGCCTCGAGTACGCCGAAGCGCTGCTCGGTCTGGCAATCCACCGGGACGCCTTGCGCGAGATCCGCCGGGCTCGCGCCGCGTGCGCCGATTGCCCGGCGGCCCTGCGGGCGGAGGTCAATGTCCACGTGGCACGCGGCGATGTCGGCGGCGGCCGCGAGGCTCTCGAGCTTCTCTACGCCGGCCAGCGGCAACCGGAAGTGCGGCGGCTTCTGGCGGCGGCGCTGTGGGCGGCCGACCAGCCCGTCGCGGTGGCGGCTCTGCTGGACACCGTGGCGACCGCCGCATTGACCGGTGCGGAGGTGATGATCCTGATCCAGGCCGATCGACGGCTGCAACGCGCTGCGCGCGCCCGCGCCTGGCTCGCCGGCGATCAGCCGCAACTGGCCGACGGCTGGCAGCCGAGCCACGAGTTCTGGGCCATCGCCGCCGAGATCTGCCTGGCCGGGGGGCACCATGAAGACGCGCTGCGGGCCATCGATCGGGCGGTGGCGTCGAGTCCATCGACCGCGGTGTACCATCACAACCGCGCCGCGGTCCTATCGCAACTGGGGCGAACCCGGGAGGCCGAGGAGGCCCTGGCGCGGGCCAAGCGCCTGGCGCCTGAACTCGGGACGGCGCCATGACGGCAGCGATCCTGGCGCTCGTCCTGGCGCTATCCGCTGCGGCGCCGCAAGACGTCGATCCCGCGCGCGGCGAGTCGCCGCCGCCGGATGGTCCGTGGCGGGCCTATCGGCTGGCGCGCTGCCCGGAGCATCCGCAGCTGCGCGGCGCGGCTCGCGACGCCTTCGACGAGGCGCTCGAGCTCTTCCGCTTCCAGAACGGCGGCGATGCGGCCGCAGTCCTCGAACTCGCCATCGCCGACCAAGGCGCGCATGCCTGGCTGCTGCTGCTGCTGGCCCAGATCTACCTGCTGGCCGGGCAGGGCGAGCCTCATTGCCTGCCTGCGGCCGGACCGCTGGCTCCCCGCGGGGACTGGCAGGACGACCGCCTTCGCCTGCTGCGACGCAGCGACGAGCTGCTGGATCGGCTGGAGCGGGTGTGGGGCGACGACGGGCTCGTGGACTTCCTGCGCGCGGATGCCGCCCGTGCCCGGGACGACCATGACGTCGCGGCGGAACACGACCACCGCGGCCGCGGCAAGTGTACCCATCTGGACAGCCTCGAACTGGTGCGCTCGCTGCGCGACCTGCGACGGCGCCCGGCGCGGGTCGTGGCGCCCATCGAGCCCGCGTATCCCGAGGACGCCGCCCGCCGGCGGATCCAGGGCGAGGTGCAGTTCGACGTGCTGATCGATCCCTTCGGCCGCGTGGCGGCGATGAGCCAGGTCGGCCGCGCCGATCCGCAGCTCGCCGCGGCCGCCGCCCAGGCGCTTCCCGACGGCGGCTACCAGGCCGCTCTGGTCGGCTACTATCCCGTCTGGTCCTGGCTGCGGGTGCCGATCCGTTTCCGCCTCGCGAAGTGATAGGTTGATTTGGGCGTCCGCTTATCCTTATGTTATGGCGCACCGGGTCCGGTCTGCCGCCTGCTCGCGTCGCTGCGGGCTCTGGGCGGCGTTCGGGTCAAGTTTCGGTCCGCCTGGAGGTTCGAGCCTTGCTGAACGGTCCATCCAAGCGCCGCCTGACGGCCGTCTCTCTTCTGCTCGCAGCCGTCGTCCTCGCGCTCGGCAGCGGCAACCGCGATGAAGCCGCCGAGGTGCTGGATCACAGCGTCAACCATTACTGCGGCGATCTGGTGATGGTCACCATCGACACTTCGGCGCTCGGGTTCCAGTATCTCAATCCGGCCATCTCCCCGGATGGGACGCGCGTCGCGTTCACCGCCGACTGGTCCGCGATCCCGTCTGCCGAGCTGCCCGAGCCGGTCTTGAACCGCCAGATCCTGATCATGCCGTTGCCCGCCGACCCCTGGGCCGATGCGGTTCGCAACCGCAAGCCCGTGTTGGGCATCCGGCAGCTTGGTGCGGAATTGGTGTACGTACGCAACTTCGTCAGCCTCGTCGGCGGCAGCGAGGTCTTCGTCACCGAAGCCGACCGCATGGACAAGGGACAGCCCCTCTGGATCGACGACAGCACGCTGCTCTTCCTGGCCCGTTTCAGCCGGCGCGATCGCCTGATGATCGGCGATATCAGCGATCCCGCCCGGGTCGACCCGCGGGTCGTGTTCTATGAACCGGACGATCTGCTGCCCTCCGGCGGCATGATCTACTATCACAACGACCCTGCGCTCAGCCGCGACGGCCGGTGGCTGCTGTTCACCCGCTTCGGCTGCGACGGTCTGCCCAATTTCGACGATGTGAATTGCACGCGCGAATCTCTCTGGGTGCTGGACATGACGACGATCGCCGATCCCACGGCAGTCGTTCCGATCCGCTTGACGAGCGACGTCCAGAACCTCGAAGACCCCGCGTGGCACCCTGATGGCGATCTGATCTGCTTCGCGGCCACCACGGATATGATCGGCCAGTACGGCGGGACGATCACCGAGCTGTTCAGCATCACGTTTGATCCCGACGCGGCCGCCGCGGGCGAGGCGGTCATCGACCGCGATCTGCGCCGGTTGACGACGACCGAGGTCACCGCCGGCGACCCGATCGTCGGTCTGCACAACTACGCGCCGACCTTCGACCTGATGGGCAGCGAGATCTACTTCGTCTCGAGCCGGCGTGCTCCGGCCACGACCTTGCGCGCGCGCAGCATCTGGCGCATCCCGTTCGACGGACGGCTCGAGCCCCAGCTCCTGTTCTATTCGCGCCGCGACGACGTGCATCCGACCTTCCATCGTCAGCATGGCGCCATCATGCTTTCCAGCCGCATGGGATTCCCGACCTCGATGCTCGACTGGTTCGAGCGGAGCATCATCGATTCGCTGACCGCCCTTGGCGTCAATCCCGTCACCGATCTGCCGTACACCGAGGTCGAAATCATCCGCGAGGCCCGGGACAGGCGCCGGGAGTTGGAGTTCTACGAGGACGTCATGTCGCACCTGTACCTGTTCCGCCGGTTCTAGGGCCGCCGCGATGAGCAGCGCGGATCCGCGGCAGGACCTGGTGCGCATCGGCGCTCTTCTCTACGACCGCCGCTATGTCGTCGCTGCCGAGGGCAACCTGTCCATGCGCCTCGGCGGCGATCGTTTCCTGCTGACTCCGGCGGGCTGCTGCAAGGGTTGGCTGCAAATCGAAGATCTGGTCGAGATCGACCGGGAGGGCCGCGTGCTGGCCGGCCGACCGACCTGCCGCGCGAGCAGCGAGTGGCGTCTGCACCGCGAGATCTACGACCGCTGCCCGGACGCGGCGGCCGTCTGCCACGCGCACCCGCCGTTCGCCACGGCGTGCGCGGCAGCCGGTCGCGCCCTGGACACCCGCGTCCTCTTCGAGCATGCGCTTCTGCTCGGCGCGGTGCCGCTCGTGCGCGCCGCGGTTTCCGGCACCGAGGACGTCGCCGCCGCGGTGCGCCCGCACCTGCCGGCGGCGTGCGCCTTGTTGCTCGGCCACCATGGCGTCGTGACCTGGGCCGCCGAACCGGTGGCTGCGTACTTCCGCCTGGAGTCTGTCGAACGGCTGGCCGAGGTGACGCTGCTGGGCGAACTCGCGGGTGGCGTGCGCCCGCTGCCGGAGGCGCTGCTGCGGGGCCTGGACCGAGACGGGGGCTAGCTCGGCGGCGTCGCGCCGCGGTACACCGCTTCCAACCTGTTGACGATCGCGTCCCAGCTGAAGCGCTGCTCGATATGCGCGCGCGCGCGCTGCGCCTTCGCGACGGCGATCGCGGGGGCGCGGGCCGCGCCAAGCAAGCAAGCCGCGAACTCATCCTGGTCGGCCGCGATCCAGGCCAGGTCGTCGTCAGCAGTGGCGATGCCCTCGACGCCCACGGGTGTTGTGACCACGGGCAGTCCCCGAGCCATCGCCTCGAGGATCTTGATCTTGATGCCTCCGCCTTCGAACAGGGGTGCGGCGAATAGGCGGCAACCGGCGAACAGCCCCGCGAGGTCGTCGACGAAGCCCAGGGCGCGGATGCGTGGCGCGGCGCGGCGCGTCCGTTCCGCGAGGAAGACGTCCGAGCCGGGCCCGGCCAGCACGAGTTCCCAGTCCGGCAATCCGTCGCAGATTCGCGGCCAGATCCGTTCGCAGAGCGCGGCGGCGGCCGCGCGGTTCGGCGGATGCTGGAAGCTGCCCAGGAAGAGGATCCGCGCCGGCGCGTCGGCCGCGGGCGACCAGGCGATCCCCGGCAACTCGACGCCGAGCGGCATCGTGACGAGGCCGCGGCCGCCCGCCGCGGCGAGCAGACTCCGGTCCTGATCGGTGACGCAGAGCGTGACGTCGGCCCAGAAGCTCGCGTCGCGGGCCAGCCGGTCCCAGGCCGCCGCTTCGCGCAGCCAGGCGGATCTGCGCAAACGGCCGGCATGCCGTGCGCGGCGCCGGCGCGGCAGGGATCCGAGTTCGTGGCTGTCGAGGATCAGCCGCGGCCTGGCCGCCGCTGGCCGTTCCGGGCGCGCGTCCAGTCGGCCGTCGCGCCAACGCCGGAGGTCGCGCAGCAGATAGGCCAGTTGGAGGTACTCGATCTGGATGACATCCGGTTCGTAAGCTGTCGCCGCGGCGATCGTCGCGGCGGCGAGCGACCGTTCGGCGTATTTGGCGGCGTAGTAGGGGTAGCCGTCCCGGCAGGCTCGCGTGACGGCTCGCAGGCGCCGCGCCCCGAGCCGCAAGCGATCCGATCCGGCCGCGCGCCGGTCGAGATACGGCACGGTGACGAGCTCGCAACCGAGGCGGCGGACTTCGCCGGCGCGGTCCTGCTCGCCCGGGCGCAGCAGGCTGACCAGCAAGCAATCGTGGCGGCGGAGCAGGGCGCGCAGCAGGCCGCGGATGGCTTGCCCGCCGCCGTGGCCGACCGCGGCGTGCGGCAGATACGGTGAAACGACCATGATCCGCATCAGCGGATCACGTAGCCCCTGGCGACGGCCAGTTCTTCCTTGACGCGTTCCATCTCCACCTGCCATTCCGTGCTGCCTTCCTCGAGGCGGGAACGATGCTTGCGCAGCCAAGCGGCGGCTTCCTCATCGATCTCGTCCTCGATGCGCAGGTCTTTCAGCAGCAGAGTCTCCAGCAGGAAGACGAAACGATCTTCGGCCAGCTCCAGGTCGACGAGCTCGTCATCGAGCAGGGCGTTGGCGACCTGCCGGGCGATCACGGCGATGCGTTCTTCGGACAGGCGCACGGCGCATCTCACACGTCAGAGGGTGAATCCGCGTTTGCGAGCGACTTCGCGCTTGAACTTGCGGCGCAGGTCGGCGACGTCCATCTCCAATCCCTGGATCTCGCCCTTGTGCTTGGCCAGCAGAGCCTCGACCTCGCCGTCGATCTCCTCTTCCTCGCGCATGTTGGCGAAGATGGTGTCGGCGACCGTCTTCCAGACGGTCTCCACGTTGCTGGCCAGGTGGATCAGCGCGTGATCCTGGACCATGGCCAGGATCCGATCGGCCAGATACTCGATCTTGCGAGGCGAGATTCTCAAAGCGTTCTCCTGGAGGGGCGCCGCGGGTCTCGGCGGATATTGAACCGCCTCGGCCTCTTCTTGGCAAGCCCAAAGCCCGGGATTAGACTGCCGGGCGGCGCGGTCCGGGCGCCCGGTCCAGCCGGGGAACCGCGCTTCGGTCGCGAACGTACAAGCCCGCCGAGATCCGCGCCCCGGGCGCGGCAGCGGGCGCGTCCGGCGAATCCCAACCGAACGGCAGGTGAGGTGAGCATGCAGAATCAGACCCTTGATCAGGCGCAGGCCGAGGCGGCCAGCGCGCGCTTGCAGCAGGTCCTCGACGAGGCCGGCAAGGTGATCGTCGGCCAGCGCGACATGCTGGAGGGGCTTCTGCTCGGTCTGGTGGCCGACGGGCATATCCTGCTGGAGGGGGTGCCGGGGCTGGCCAAGACCCTGGCCGTGCGCACGCTCGCCCAGACCATCCAGGCGGATTTCCAGCGCATCCAGTTCACGCCGGATCTGCTGCCGGCGGACATCATCGGCACCACGATCTATCGTCGCGAGACCGGCGACTTCACGGTCAAGCAAGGTCCGATCTTCGCGAGCATCATCCTCGCCGACGAGATCAATCGCGCCCCGGCCAAGGTGCAGAGCGCGCTGCTGGAGGCGATGCAGGAGCGCCAGGTCACGATCGGCGATCGAACGTTCCCGCTCCCGGATCCCTTTCTGGTCCTGGCGACGCAGAATCCCATCGAGCAGGAAGGGACCTATCCGCTGCCGGAAGCCCAGGTCGATCGCTTCCTGCTCAAATTGCGGATCGGCTATCCCTCGCGAGACGAGGAGCGGGTCATCCTCGAACGCATGAGCGGCCACGCGGTGCCGCGCGCCGAATCGATCATCGGCGCGGCCGACATCGCCGGCTTCCGCGCCGCCGCCGAGGCGGTCTTCGTCGACGAGAAGATCAAGACCTACATCCTGGATCTGGTCTTCGCCACCCGCGATCCGAAACGGTACGGACTCGATCTGGCGCCGCTACTGGCCTACGGCGCCTCGCCGCGGGCGACGCTGGCGCTAGTGCGCCTGGCGCGCGCACGGGCGTTGCTGCAGGCGCGCGCTTTCGTGGTGCCGGAGGACGTCAAGGCCGTCGGGCACGCCGCCTTGCGCCACCGGGTGCTGCTGTCCTACGAAGCCGAGGCGCGCGAGATGGACAGCGACGCGATCGTCGCGTTGCTCTTCGAGGGGATCGAAGTCCCCTGAGCGCGGTCCGCCGCGCGAGCGGAACGAGACCAGGAGCTTACTGATGCGGACGCGAGGATCGAATCATAACCCGTCGGGGCCGGAAGCGAGGCCGGCCGGCGCCATTCCGCCGGAAATACTGGCCGCCGTGCGCCGGATCGAGATCCGTACGCGGCGCCTCGTCGACGAGGTCTTCAGCGGCGAGTACCATTCGGTCTTCCGCGGCCGCGGCGTCGAGTTCCGCGAGGTGCGCGAATACGTGCCCGGCGACGACGTGCGCACGATCGACTGGAACGTGACCGCCCGCAACGACGCGCCGTTCGTCAAGCAATTCGAAGAGGAGCGCGAGCTGACGGTCATGCTGGCCGCGGACGTGTCGGCCAGCGGGGACTTCGGCAGCGGAACGCGCACGCGGTCCGCGGTCGCCGCCGAACTCTGCGGCGTGCTCGCGTTCGCCGCGATCAGCAACAAAGACAAGGTCGGATTGCTGCTGTTCAGCGATCATGTCGAGAAATACATCCCGCCGGCCAAGGGCCGCAGCCACGTGCTGCGCCTGATCCGAGAACTCTTGACGTACCAGCCGCGGGGCCAGGGCACCGATCTGGACGTGGCGCTGCAGACGCTCGGCCGGGTGCTGAAGCGCAAGGCCACGGTGTTCCTGGTCAGCGACTTCTGGGCGCGCGATTGTTCGCGCAGTCTGCGGACCGTCGCGCGGCGGCACGATTGCGTCGCCGTGCGGCTGCGCGATCCTCGCGAAAACGATCTGCCGGATGTCGGTCTGGTGGCCTGGCACGATGCCGAGAGCGGCCGGCGAGTCATGGTGGACACCGGCTCCCCGGCCCAGCGACGGCAGCTGCGGGAGCGCGTCGCTCGCCACGACCACCGGGTGGACGGCATGCTGCGCGAGGCCGCCGTGGACCTGGTCGATGTCGACGTGACCGGCAGCTATGTCGAGCCGCTGCAGCGTTTCTTCGCCGCGCGAGCCGGGCGGCGGCGGCGCGGAGCGATGCGATGAGCAGAACGCGACGGGTCGCCGCAGTATCGGTACTGCCCGCCGTGATGATGCTGGCGGCGGCCGGCGTGGCGGCGACCGCGCCGCCGGAGCGCGAAACCGCCGTCGCGAGATTCTCCTGGCAGGGCGCGCATGCGGCGCCGGTCGCGTTGCACGTCGCGCCGGCGGTGGTCGAATTCGGCGAGGTCGTCGCGGTGGTCCTCGATCTGCCGCCGGGGGCGACGCTGCCGGACGCCGGCGATCTGCGGGTCGGCGTGGACTGGCTGGTGCCCGCCCCGGACGCGGCGCTGCCGGATCTGAAGAGCCTGCCAGCGGCCAGCGGGCCGCGGCTCGTGGTGCCCTGGCGCATCTACCATCTCGGAAGCTGGCGCGCGGCCTGGCAGGACGCCGGTCCGAGCGCCGAACTGACCGTGCGGGGAAGGCTGCCCGCGCCGGGCGAGATCATGCCGGTGCGCGATCCTCGCCTGCCCGGCGGTGCTCCCCGCTGGCTCGCGTGGCTCGTGGTCGCCGTGGCGCTCGCGCTGGCCGCGGTCTGGCTGCGACGTCGCGTGCGCGCGCGCACGGGCTATCGGGTGCCGGCCGACCTGCCGCTGCCGCCGCCTGCTTGGCTGCTGGCCGCGACCCGGCTGCTGGCTCTAGTCGAAGAGACGGGGGGCGGCGCCGACGGACGGCGCCTCCTGGATCGACTCGCGGGCATCCTGCGCGCCTATCTCGTCGATCGCTTCCAGCTACCGGCGACCGAGATGACCTCGGACGAGATCGCCGCCGCCGCCCGTGCCGCGGGATGGCCCCCTGGCCAGGTCGACGGCTTCTGCCGCCTGCTGGCGTCCTGCGACCATCTACGCTATGCCCCGCTGGCGATCAGCGCATCGCACGGTCATGCCGTCTTGAGCGCGGCGCTGGATCTCATCGAGGAGGTCCGCATCCAGCCGCGGTGGACGTCCGTCGCGCCAGGCCCGCTCGCTGCCGCGGCGGCGGCGTGGCGAGAACTCAGAGCCCGCTATCCGCGGCGTTCGGACGACGGCGAGGTCGCGGCATGCTGACGTTCGCCCAGCCGTGGCTCCTGTTGGGCGTGCTGCCGGTGCTCGCGCTGTTCTGGTGGCGCCGGCGTTCGCCGAGCTTTTCGCCGACGTTGCGGCATCCGCACACCGACCTCTTCGGCCCGCAGACCTCCAGCCTGCGCACCGCCCTCTGGCGCGCCGCGCCTTGGCTCGTGCTGGCGGCGCTGCTGCTGCTGATCATCGCGCTGGCTCAGCCGCGGCGCAGCTACAGCAGCGAGTCCATCACGGGAGAGGGCGTCGACATCATGATCGCCCTGGATATCAGCGGCAGCATGCAGGCGCTGGATTTCGCGCCGAAGGATCGCCTGGCGGCGGCCAAGGACGTGATCCGCGATTTCATCGGTGGCCGACCGCATGATCGCATCGGCTTGGTGCTGTTCGCCGCGCGAGCCTTCACGCAGTGCCCCTTGACGCTGGACAGGAACGTCCTGCTGGGATTCCTCGAAGAGGTCGAGACCGGACTCATCGACGACGGTACGGCGATCGGTCTGGGGCTGGCCATGGCTGTCGGCCGGCTTCGTGACAGCACGGCGCCGAGCCGAGCGGTGATCCTCTTGACCGATGGCCTGAACAACGTGCCGACCCTGGAACCGGAGACGGCCGCCGAGTTGGCGCGGACGCTGGGCGTGCGGGTCTACACGGTCGCGGTGGGGCGCGAGGGCCTGGCGCCGTTTCCGGTCGACACGCCGTTCGGGCGGCGCCTGCAGCAGATCGAGACGCGGATCGACGAAGCGCTGCTGCGGCGCATTGCCGATCGCACCGGTGGAATCATGGACCGCGCCACCGATCCGGAAGCGTTGGCGCGGATCTTCCGCACGATCGATGAGCTCGAGACCGGCCGCTACGAGACACGCATCTCGACGTGGCACCGCGAACTGGCCGGCTGGTTCGCTGCTCCGGCTCTGCTGCTGCTGCTGATCGCGGCCTGGTTGCGCGAGGTCTGGCTCCGGAGGTTGCCATGACCGGATCGACGAGGAGTAACGATGCAGTTCGCCGCGGTTAGCTGGCTGCTCGCCCTGGTCCTGGTGCCAGCGCTCTGGCTGGCGATCAAGGCTGCCGATCGCCGTGCGGATCGCCGCGCACGCTTGCTGCTCGGCGGCCAGGCGATCCGCCTGCGCGAGGATTGGCAGCCCCGCGCGCGCGGGTGGCGACGATTCGGTTACCTGACCGGCCTCGCCTGGTTGATCCTGGCCCTGGCGCGACCGCAGTGGGGTGCGAGCGAGGTCTCCGTGACCCAGCGCGGGTACGATGTCGTCATCGCCCTGGACATCTCGCGGTCCATGCTGGCGCAAGACGTCACGCCGAGCCGTCTGGAGCGGGCCAAGTCCGAGTTGACCTCGTTCCTGCGCCGGCAGGTCGACGGCCGCGTGGGGTTGGTGCTGTTCGCCGGCGCGGCCTTCGTGCAATGTCCCCTGACCACGGATCTCGCCACGGCAGAGATCTTTCTGCAGATGGCGGCGCCCGACATGATCTCGGCGCAGGGCACGGCGTTGGCGTCCGCCCTGCGCGTCAGCCGCGAGGTCCTGCAATCCGGTCGCGGGGCGCACGAGGCCGGCAGTTTCCAGGCCGTTCTGTTGGTGACCGACGGCGAGGATCTGGAGGGCGATTGGGAGCAGGAGGCGCAAGCCTGCCGTCGTGACGGCATCACGGTCATCCCCGTGGGCGTCGGCGAGGAGTCGGGCGGGCTGGTGCCGCTTGCGGACGAGCAAGGCCGACCGGCCGGCTTCCTGCGGGACGCCGACGGCGGTCTGGTGCTCTCGCGGCTCGATCTGGCGTCGCTCGACCGCCTGGCGGCGATCGCGGGCGGCTCGACCTTCCGCGTCGGGCTCGACGGACTGGCGGGCGAGCGCTTGCGCGCCGTCCTCGAACGCCTGGGCAAGCGCGATTTCGAGCAACGCCAGGTGACGCGTTGGCAGGAGCGTTACCACTGGCCGCTGGCCCTGGCGCTGGCGAGCTTCATGCTGGCCGTCGCGATGCAGCCGCGGCGAGCGCGGTCGGCGCGGCGGCGCGGCGGCGCGCCGACGCTTGCTGCGCCCGGCGCGCTGCTGCTCGGCGCCGCCCTCGGATTATGGGCGACGCCCGGCGCAGCCGCGGCGATGCTCCGTCCCGAATGGGCGGGTGCCATGGCGCGCGGCCAGGCGGCCTACAGCGCGGGCGATTTCGAGGCGGCGCTGCGGCAGTTCGAACAGGCCCGGCTGCAGGCGCCCGCGGAACCACGCCTGGCCCTCGCGGTCGGAGCGGCGCTGTATCGGCTCGGACGCTACACCGAAGCGGCCGCGGAATTCGCGCGGGCGCGTGACCTCAGCCCGCGCCCCGAACTGGCGGCCGAGAGCCTCTTCAATGCCGGCACCACGGCCCTGGCCCAGGGTGATGCGCAGGCGGCCGCCGACCAGTTGCGCCGCAGCCTGGAGCTGGAACCGGCGCGCCGCGATGCTCTGCATAACCTCGAGACGGCCCTCTTGCTCTTGCAGCAGCAACAACAGCAGCAGCAAGGTCAGGATCCGCCGCCGGACCAGCAGCACGATCAGAGTGAGACCGAAGAACAGGGTCAGGGCCAGGAACAGAGTCAAGACCAAGACCAGCGGCACGATCAGGATCGGGAATCTGGCGGACAGGATAGCGAGCAGCCGCCGCCGGCTCGGGATCGACCGGAGCCCCAGGACCGATCCTCGCCAGAGGATGGCGACGATCAGCACGGGCAAGAGCCGGAGACCGGATCCCCGCCCGCGAGTCCGCCGGCCGAGCCTGCGGCCGAACCTGCGGTCGAGGCCGGCGCCGACGAACCGGAAATGGATCTCGAGCAGGCTCTGCGCCTGCTGCAGGCGCTGGATCGGGACGAACTGGAGCTCAAGCGCTCGGTGCAACAGCGGCTGCGCGGTCCCGGCGCGCAGAGCGGAAGGGAGTGGTGATGCGCATCCCGCTGGCCCTGCTGCTCTGCCTGCTGCCGGTCTTCTCGGCGGCGGCAGATCTGACCTGCCGCGCCGAGGTGGATCGCCGGCAGGCCGCGCTCGGCGAGCATGTCGTGCTGACCGTGCACGCCGAAGCGCGGGGCGCGCAGCCACCGCGCCATGAACCGCCGGTGGTCGCCGAGGTCGAGGTCGTCGCCGGCGGCTCGAGCCAGAGCTTCAGCCTGATCGGCGGCGCGACGAGCATCGCCGTCTCGACGACGTACTACCTGCGATTTTCGCGCGCAGGGGAGTTCCGCATACCGCCAGTCGAATTCCAACTCGGCAGCCAACGCTGCGCGACCGAACCGCTCGCGATCCGCGTCACCGCGTCGCCTTCTCAGCCGCCGCACCCTGTTTCCGGGCCCGGCTCGCCAGGCGGCGCGCCGCCGCCGGCGGCGGCTGGCGGCCTCGAGGCCGGGCAGCCAGGCGATCCGGCTTTCGTCTCGCTGCGGGTCGATCGCGACGAGGTGTGGTTAGGTCAGCAGCTGATCCTAACTTTCCGCTATCATCGCCTGCGCAACGTGTGGGGGCAGCCATCCTACACTCCGCCACGCACCGAAGGATTCTGGCGCATCGATCTGCCCCCGGAACGGAATTTCCGCCAGTCGCTGGCCGGTCAGATGTACGAGGTCACGGAGATCCGGTACGCCCTCTTTCCGACGCGGGTGGGGGACTTGCACATCGACCCGGCCCGTCTGGTGCTCGCGGGCGATCCCTTCGACCGTTTCTTCGGCCGGCGCGCGGGCGGACCGCGCCAGTTGACGACCGCTCCGCTGACGATCAAGGTCAAAGAGTGGCCGTCGCCGCGCCCGCCGGACTTCAGCGGGATCGCCGCGAGCGATCTCGCGTTCTCTGCCAGTGTCGATCGCCAGACCGTCCCGCGCGGCGAACCGGCGACGCTTACGCTGCGCATTCAGGCCGACGCGTTCTTGAAGGGCTTTCGCGGGCTGAAGCTGACCGAGCCGGAAGGTCTGCGATTCTTCGACGCCGCAGAGACGGTGCACGAGGACGCCTCCGGTCCGCGCTATCTGGCGTCCTATGTGCAGGAAACGGCCGTCGTGCCGCTGCGCGAAGGCGACCTGCCGCTGCCGGCGCTGCAACTCGTCTACTTCGACACCAAGGCCGGCCGTTACCGGACGGTCGCCGCTTCGCAACTGGCGCTGCACGTCACGCGGAGCGATCTGCCGGTGGTCGGCGACGACCCCTCTGGTTTTCGCCGTGCGGAGATCGCGCGCCTCGGTCGCGATCTGGCCTTCATCCATGCGCCGTCCGGGAGGCTGCGCCGCCACGCCTCCGCGCTGGTGCAGCAGCCGGTATGGTGGCTCGCTCTCCTGGCGCCCTGGTGCCTGCTAGGCGGATATCGCGGCTGGCTGGCGCAACGTCAGCGTGCCGCCCGCGATCCTGCCGGGTTGCGCCGCCGTCAAGCCTGGCGGCAGGCCCGCCGGTCGCTACGGACATTGCAGCGGCGTGGCGGCGAACCGGTGGAACTGGCCCGCATCATCCACCGCTATGTCGCCGACCACCTGCAACGCCAGCCGGCGGCGGTGACGACGGCCGAGATACGGCGTTGGTGCGCAGAACTGCAATCCGAGGCCAGCGGCGCGTGGTTGACCGATCTCTTGGCCGCCTGCGACCGGGCGCGCTATGGCGGCCAGGGCACGGTGGATGTCTCGGCGCGGGCGGGCGAGGTGTGCGCGCGGCTGGAATCGCTCGAAGCGGCGGCCAGGTCCCGCCTGGCGACGCGCGACCCGCGTCGCGGCGCGCCGCCGCTGGCGACCTTCGCGTTGGCGGCGCTGATGACGGCGGCGGCAGGCGAGGCGGGGGGCGACGCGGTGCTCGCCGCGCCGACCGCGCCCGGGCCTGATCCCGCGCGATTGGTGGCCGAAGGCAACCAGGCCTATACCGCGGGAGATCTCGAGACCGCGCGACAGAACTATCGCGAGGCCCTGGCGCGCGGGGCCGACGATGCGGTCGTGCACTACAATCTGGGCAACGTGCTGGCCCGGCAAGGGGAGCTGGGCCGAGCGATCGCGAGCTACTTGCGCGCCCAGCGCCTGGCGCCGCGCGACCATGACGTGCGCGCGAACCTGGCCTGGGTCCGGGCCAATACCCGCGATCTGGAACTGGCCGGACACCGACTGCCCCCGGTGATCGCGCAGCTCGATGCCGCTGTCCACCTCCTTTCCCTCGACGAATGGGCCATCGTCCTGGCGTTGTGTTCCTGGCTCACGGCCGTTCTCGTGGCCTGGACCTGGCGGCGGGGCTGGCTATCGGCGGGTCTGCGGCGCTGGCGTCTGCTGCTGGCGACCTTCACGACGCTCGCCGCCGTCGCGGTGGCGACCCGCGGCTACGCCGAGATCCATCGCGACGTGGCCGTTGTCGTCGCCGCGGAGGTCGCCGTGCGCAGCGGTCCCGCCGAATCGTTTCCCGTCGTCTTCCGGGTGCACGACGGACTGACCCTCGAAGTCCGCGCGCAGCGCGACGGCTGGGCGCGCATCGCTCTGGGCGGCGATTGGGCGGGATGGGTGCCCGGAGGCGTCCTCGAGCACGTGCGCCAACGCTGACGGGTATCAGTCGCCGGGCCGATACGTCGCCGTGCTCGTCGGGCTCTCGCACACGGTCACGTCCGCGAGCAGCGGCAGGACGCCCTTCAGCTCGTCGTAGATATGGATCGCAAGGTTCTCCGCGGTCGGATTCTCCAGCCCCGGCACATCGTTGAGGCAGACGTGGTCGAGGCGCGCCAGGACGGGGGCGAACGCCGCTTTGATCTCGCCGAAATCCTGCACCCAGCCCAGACGAGCGTCGAGATCGCCCTCGAGACCGAGGATCACCCGATAGCTATGGCCGTGCAGCCGGCCGCACTTGTGCCCCGCCGGCACGCGCGGCAGGTAGTGCGCGGCGTCGAAATCGAAGGCCTTGGTGATGCGGACGCTCATGTGCCCTCCGAGCCCGAGAATCGGTGTCCGCCCGGTGGCGGCTGGGGGCCAAAGATAGGGTCGACCGGAAAAAACTGTCAAATCCTGCCCGGCAGCTGCCGATCAAGATGGTGTGGGCGTCAGGTCGAGCTGCCGCAATCCCGAAGGACCGTCGTGTCGCGTCAGAACAACGATCTCAGCGATGTTTTCGAGACCCTGGGCCGGCTCAAGGACAGGGTCCAGGATCTGGCCGCGGACGAGGCGCCTGCGCCGGCGGACCGGACGGCGCCTCCGGGCCAGCGCATGAACCGCGACGCCATGAACCTGCTGCGCGCGGGACTGGCCGAGCTCGACGCCCTGCAGAAGCCCGCCGATTTTCCCGCTTTCTTCGCGCGGTTGGCCGCGCGGACGGGGCTGCGCATGCTGCTGCTCAAGCGGTGGCACTCCGGCCTGCAGGTCTGCGCCGAGCGGAACGTCGTGCTGCCGCCGGAGGCCAAGACCCGGCGTCCCGACGGTCGCGCGCCGATCCCCAACGAGCCGGACGACCTCTTCGCGGCCGTCGGCCGCGAACGGCAAGTGTACGCGGGGCCCGTGCCGATCAAGTCGTTCCCCATCGATCTGACGATCCTGCTCGGCCGCGGCACCCAGGACCGGCGCATCGTGCTGCTGCCGCTGCCCGCGCGCGACCACTGGAGCACGTTCGTCTACCTCGACGGCGAACCGGGCCTGGACGGGGCGTTGACCGTCGCCGAGTTCCTGGCGCGCCGCGCGGTGGATCGCCTGCGACTGCTGCAAAGCGGCGAGCTGACGCCGGAGGGCGAAGTGGCGGCCATGCTCAAGCAGGAGCTCTATCGCCGGCGCAACCGCCTGCAGAACAGCGCCGACGAGGCGGCGCCGGCGCTCGCGACGCAGACGCCGCCGCCGTCGTCGCCGCCGTCACCGGTCGCCGACCGGCCGCCGGCGACACCGCCGACCGGACTGGATCTCGCTTGGGTGCATCGCCAGCAGCGGCCCGGCGGCCGGGACGACCGCGCCGCCGATGCGCCCGCCTCGGCGCCTGCCGACGGCGAGGCGACGACCGGGCACGCCGTCCGTCTGCCGTCGCTCGCCCTGCGCATCACGCAGGCACAGGCCGAAGCCGATGCGATCGTCGCCGCCTGGGAGAACGCGGTGCTCGGCGGACCGGTGAGCGAAAAGCCGGCCCTGCCGAGCGCGCCGCCGCCGGCCCCGATGGCGCCGGCGGATATCCTGCACCAGAGCGGCGATCTGCCGGCGATGCCCAAGGCCGCGCTGCACATCCTTTCGGTCATCGAGGATCCGCGCACGACGGCCACCAGGCTCGAGCGCGCCGTGGCGATGAGATCGGAAGAGCACACGTCTGAACTCCAGTCACCGCTCATTATC
>CAZJWO010000075.1:0-17808 GCA_964549735.1 uncultured Fibrobacteraceae bacterium
TCTACACCCTATCCTACACTCTTTCCCTACACGACGCTCTTCCGATCTTCGTGTTGTCGGCGAGGTCGCCCGGTCAGGCGATGTACTTGCCGCGGGGGACGTAGTGGGTGTGCAGCAGCTTGTGGGCCGTGTGGCCGCAAGGACCGTCCGTGAGGAACTCGTGGTACAGCTTGGCGACCGCGGGATTCTCGTGGGACTTGCGGACCTCGTACGCCTCGTCCTCGCCGTAGATGGCCTTGGCTCGCGCCTGCCGGATCTCGGGCGACGTCGGAATGGGCATGCCGCCGCCGCCGAGGCAGCCGCCGGGGCAGGCCATGAACTCGATGAAGTGGCAGGACGCCAGCGGCCCGCCCGCCTTGACGTCTTCGAGCACGCGCTTGGCGTTGGCGGTGCCGTGGGTCACCGCCACCTTGAGCGTCGCGCCGTCGAGCCATTTCCAGTCGCTGAACGGCAGCTTGCGGTTCATCTTGAGCAGCTCGGGCACCGGGCCCACCTTCGGCACCGTGATCTCGGCGATGCGGATGCCTTCGAACCCGCGCACGGGCAGGATGTTCGCGTGGTCGTAGAGGTTCTCGACCTTGATGCCGCAGACCAGCTCGATGACCGAACGCAAGGCCGCTTCCATGACGCCGCCGGTGGCGCCGAAGATGACGCCCGAGCCGGTCGCCGTGCCGAACGGATCGTCGAAGTCGCTCTTCGGCATGCCGGGCAGATAGATGCCGGCCTCCTGGAACATCTGCGCCAGCTCGCGGGTCACGACGCCGTAGTCGATATCCTTGTAGCCGGAGTCGTTCATCTCGGGCCGGTTGCACTCGTACTTCTTGGCCGAGCACGGCATCAGCGCCACCGTGACGATGTCGGCCGGGTCGAGGTCGTGCAGCTTCGCGTAGTAGGTCTTGATGATCGACCCGAACATCTGCTGCGGGCTCTTGGCCGAAGACATGTGCGGCAGCATCTCCGGGTAGAAGTGCTCGATGTACTTCACCCAGCCCGGCGAGCACGAGGTGAACTGGGGCAGGGCCACGGCTTCCTTGAGCACGAGCGCCTTGTAGAGCCGCAGGATGAGCTCGGTGCCCTCCTCGATGATCGTCAAGTCGGCGGTGAAGTTCGTGTCGAACACCTTGTCGAATCCGATCGTGCGCAGGGCCGTGTTCATCTCGAAGGTCAGCGGCACGCCCGGCTCCAGGCCGAAGCACTCGCCGATGCCGGCGCGCGGCGCGGGCGCCGTCTGGATGACGACGTGCTTGGTCGGGTCGTTGATGTCCCGCCAGACCTCGTCGGTGGGATCGGCGGCGCCGAGAGCGGCCGTCGGGCAGCGGTTGATGCACTGGCCGCAGTTGATGCAGACGACTTCGGCGAGGGGCCGGTCCATGAACGTGGCGATCGTCGTCTTGTCGGAGCGATTGATCGCCTCCAGGACGCCGACCTCCTGCAGATCGATGCAGGTGCGCACGCAGCGACGGCAGAGGATGCACTTGTTCATGTCGCGGCGCACGGAATAGGACGAGTTGTCGATCGCGAACAGCGGCGCTTCGGGATGGCCGAAGCGGAAGTAGTCGACGCCGTACTCCTTGCACAGCGTCTGCAGTTCGCAGTTGAGGTTGCGGAAGCAGGAGTAGCACTCGCCGTAGTGCTTGGACAGCAGGAGGTCGAGCGTCATGCGCCGCGACTGACGGACCTTCCGCGTGTGGGTCTTGATGTTCAGCGGCGCCGTGATCGGGTACGCGCAGGCCGCCTGCAGCGTGCGGTGGTTCTCGACCTCGACCACGCAGATGCGGCAGACGCCCGCGACGCACAGGTCGGGGTGATGGCAGAGCGTGGGGATGCGGATCCCGAGTTGGGCCGCGGCGTCGAGAATGGTCGTACCGAGCGGAACCTTGATCTCGTTGCCGTCGATGGTCACCGGAATGGTGCCGCCGATGGCCTTGGTGTCGACCGGCCGGGGAATCCGATGACCACGCTGGCTGACCGGGGCGCGGGAATGATCGGGGCAATGCCTGTTGTTTCCGGACATGAATCGCTCCTTTACCTGGTCACCGTCTCGGTGCGGCCCATGAGTTCTTCCCGGAAGTGATGGACGATCGAGAGGAACGCGTTGGGGCTGGACTGGCCGAGTCCGCACTTGGAGGAGATCTGCATCATTTCGCCGAGCGTGCACAGCTCCTTGAGGTAGGCCATGGAGCACCGGCCGGTCTCCAGCAGTTCGATCCCCCGCAGCAGGACGGCGTTGCCCTCGCGGCAGGGCGTGCACTGGCCGCACGACTCCTCGACGAAGAACTCCATGAAGTTCTTCGCCACGTGGAGCATGTCGCGCTGCTGGCCGAACACGATGACCGAACCGCCGGTCGAGAGATCCTCGAACGCGATCGCGCGCTGGAAATCCGCAGCCGGGACGCAGTGCCCCGAGGCGCCGCCGATCTGGACGGCCTTGGCGTCTTCGCCGCCGACGGCGGCGAGCAGCGCCGCCACCGTGATGCCGAGCGGGATCTCGTAGACGCCGGGACGGGCGCAATCGCCGGAGACGGACAGCAGCTTGGGTCCGGTGGACTTCTCGGTGCCGATGCCCGCGAACCAGCTTGCGCCTCGCGACAGGATGGCGGTCGCGCAGACGAACGTCTCGACGTTGTTGACGATCGTGGGATGGCCCTGGAAGCCGGTGTCGACCGGGAACGGCGGCCGATTGCGCGGCTCGCCACGGTGTCCTTCCAGCGACTCGATCAGCGCCGTCTCCTCGCCGCACACGTAGGCGCCGGCGCCCATGTGGATCTCGATGTCGAAGACGAGCCCGGAGCCGAGGATCTTCGCGCCGAGCAGCCCCTGCTCCCGGCGCCGGGCCAGCACGGCCTCCAGGCGCGCCCGCAGGTAGGTGTACTCTTCGCGCAGGTAGAGGATGCCCTTGGTCGCGCCGACCGCGTAGCCGCCGATGGTCATGCCCTCGAACACGAGGTCGGGGATCTCGGTCAGGATGAGCCGGTCCTTGAACGTGCCCGGCTCGCCTTCGTCGGCGTTGCAGACGACGTACTTGACGGTGTCGACGACCGCGGCGGCGAGATTCCACTTCACGCCGGTCGGGAAGCCGGCGCCGCCGCGCCCCTTCAGCTTGGAGGCCGTGATCTCTCCGATCACGTCGGCGCGGTTCTTGGCGAGGGCGGCGCGCAGGCCCGTCGTCGGCTCGACCGACTGGAACGTGGCCAGGCCCGGTGTCACGGTCTTGGTCATGCTTGCACCCCCGGCTGCTGATGGCCGTGGACGGCCAGCGGTCCGAAACTCTTGCGGCAGGCCTCGACGATGTCGTGGACCATGTCCGTCGTGACGCGGGTGAAGACCTGGTCGTTGACGAGCAGGGCCGGCCCTTGGTCGCACATCCCGATGCAGCTCGCCCATTCCAGCGAGAACTTGCCGTCCGGGGTCGTCTCGCCGAAGGCGATGCCCAGATCGTTCTCCAGCTGGCGCGCGATGCGATCCTTGCCCGCCATGTCGCAGGTGATGGTGCCGCAGAGGCGGATGACGAACCTGCCCCGGTAGCCTTCGTGCAGGAAGGCGAAGAACGTCACCACGCTATACACTTCCACCGGATGCAAGCCGAGCCGGTCGGCAACTTCCTGCATGGCGAAGGGCGATATCTCGTGGTACTTCTCCTGGATCGCCTGCAGGATCGGCAGCATCGCCGATCGATCCCGGCCGTAACGCGCGGTCCAGGCGTCCACGTCGCAGCGCAGGTTTTCGCGTTCAGTGACCAGCATGGCTCTACTTCTCCTTCCTGCCCAGCAAGGCCGCGACTTCGGCCACCAGCGCGGCCGGGTCCACCGGCTTCTCGACGAAAGAATCGACCGGCACGAGGTCGGAGTTCTTGTCGTACGTCAGCCCGGTCACCTTGCCGATGCTGGTCAGCATGAGGATGGGTCGTTTGAAGCCCTGGCGGCGGAGTTCCTGCGCCATGGTGATGCCGTCGTCCGGCTGTTCCATGATCACGTCCAGGATCAGCAGGTCCGGAGTTGCCGCAGCAACCGCCTTCATGCCCTCGGCGCGATTGGGGGCCGACGTCACGGTGTGATGCGCCGACTCCAGAACCAGGCGGCAGGCATCGACGACATCGGGGTCATCGTCGACTATCAGGATCTTCGCCATCGGACTCTCCTTTCGAGCTGCATTCCCGTGAGAAAAAAAACAGCCAATCGGCCCTGTTTTGCGCCGTTCTGGCGGCCGCGCGTTCGCCGGAAATGTGGTGACGGCAGCATGGAGGCACAAGGGAAATCCCCGCTCAATTATCGAAACCCGTTCTCGATTATCCACATCCCACGCTCAGGTGGTTGATTGCGGCGGCGCGGCGGCGGCGGTCGCCGGGGCTCGAAGCGAGTCGCCCGCCGTGTTCGGAACCAGGCCCAGATAGCCTGGAAATTGATATTTCGCCACCTTGGCGCCGCCGAGTTGTTGGACCGAGAACAGCACGGCGCCGATCGGGAATGTTGACTGTTCGGCAGGTGCGAAAGACATCATTAATGGCTGCAAATAAAGAGCATAAAAGAGATGGCCGGCGATTCCGCGACTGGATCCGCCTGTTTCGCCGCACCGCGGCGGCGTACGCGCCTCGTAGCCGATTGTTCTTGACTCTAATCAGCTTAGGACAAAATTTAGGATTGCCTGGCCGATCGGCAGACCAGTCCGAAGTGTTTGTCACGTAACAGGTTGACTGGCGGCCGTTCCAAGATTCCAGAGGGGAATCAGGCCCGGCGACCAGCGCCCGGCGAGCCTGCGGGTCGAGGCCCGAAGGCGCCTGGCCGGCCGTCGAACGACAGCGCGGCGGGGCGCGGACCAGCAAAGAGGTGGAGCGATGTGTGCCAGAAGCAGTGATTCAGTCGACCAGATCCTCGCCGAGCACCGCGGCGCGTCGCGGGACCATCTGATCCCGCTGCTGCAGGAGATCCAGCACGCGGAAGGCTTCCTGTCCACCGAGGCGATCGCGCGCGTCGGCCGGGAATTGAACCTGGCGGCGAGCAAGGTCTACGGCGTGGCGACGTTCTACAACCAGTTCCGCTTCGCGCCGAAGGGCCGCTACCACCTGATGCTCTGCCGTGGCACGGCCTGCCATGTCAAGGGCAGCAAGAAGCTGCTCGACACGATCAGCGGCCGCCTCGGGATCACGCCGGGCCAGACGACCCGCGACCGCCTGTTCAGCCTCGAGGTCGTCGCCTGCATGGGCGCCTGCGCCCTCTCTCCGGTCCTGTCGATCAACGACGTCTTCCACGCGAAGGTGTCTCCCGGCAAGGCGATGAGCCTCATCGACGCGTGCATCGAGGAGTCCCGCGCGGCCTCTCGCGTAGAGCAAGGAGAGTAGGGCATGGCGACGTACAAGACCATCACCGAACTGGAGAAGCATCGCGAGAGTCTGGTCGCCGCGCACGACCCCGCCCGCAAGCGCATCACCCTCTGCGGCGGCTCGGGCTGCAACGCGCTGGAGTCGAAGGCTCTGGTCGCCGCGCTCCGGAGCGCGGTCGCGGCGCACGGTCTGGCCGAGGAAGTCGACATCAAGGTCACCGGCTGCCACGGCTTCTGCGAGAAGGGGCCGATCGTCGTCATCCGCCCGGAGAACTACTTCTACATCCAGGTCAAACCGCAAGACGCCGAGGACATCGTCGCCAGGACCCTCCTGCGGGGCGAGGTCCTCGAACGCCTGCAGTACGTCGATCCGGCCTCGGGTCGGCGCATCCTGCGCGAGCAGGACGTGCCGTTCTACGCCCAGCAGACGCGCGTGATCCTGGCCGACAACAGCATCCTCGATCCGACCTGCATCGACGACTACATCCTGCGGGACGGTTATGCCGCTCTCGGCAAGGTGCTGTCGTCGATGGCGCCGGACGAGGTCATCGCCGAGATCGGGCGGGCGGGCCTGCGGGGCCGCGGCGGCGCGGGTTTCTCGACGGCGCGCAAGTGGGAGCTCTGCCGCCGGCAGCCCGGCGAGACGAAATACGTGGTCTGCAACGCCGACGAAGGCGATCCCGGCGCGTACATGAACCGATCCGAGATCGAGGGCAACCCGCATCTGATCATCGAGGGCATGATCATCGGCGCCTACGCGATCGGGGCCACGCACGGCATCGTCTACTGCCGGGCGGAGTATCCGCTGGCCATCGAGCAGCTCACCAAGGGCATCGCCCAGGCGCGGCAGCGCGGTCTGCTCGGCGAGAACATCCTGGGCACTGGCTTCAGCTTCGACATCAAGATCAAGCAGGGCGCCGGCGCGTTCGTCTGCGGCGAGGAGACGGCGCTGATCCACAGCATCGAGGGCAAGCGCGGCATGCCGCGGCCGCGGCCGCCCTACCCCGCGCAATCCGGGGTGTTCGGCTGTCCGTCGAACATCAACAACGTCGAGACCTGGGCGGCGGTGCCGATCATCGTCCGCCGCGGCGCCGACTGGTTCGCCAGCCTCGGCACCGAGACGTCGAAGGGCACCAAGGTGTTCTCGCTGGTCGGCTGCGTGAACAACACGGGCCTCGTCGAGGTGCCGTTCGGCACCACGCTGCGCGACATCGTCGAGAAGATCGGCGGCGGCGTGCCGGCCGGCCGCAAGTTCAAGTCGGCGCAGATGGGCGGCCCTTCCGGCGGCTGCATCCCGGCGTCGGCCCTGGACGTGAAGATCGACTACGAGTCGTTGCAGTCGCTGGGCGCGATCGTCGGCAGCGGCGGCCTGGTCGTCATGGACGACAGCACCTGCATGGTGGACCTCGCCAAGTACTTCATGGAGTTCATCCAGTCCGAGTCGTGCGGCAAGTGCATCCCGTGCCGCGAGGGCACGAAGCGCATGTACGAGATCCTCGACTCCTTGACCCACAGCCGGCACGCCGAGACCGAGTTCGACGCGCTGCGGCGTTTCCAGGGCATCATGGAGCTCGAGCGGCTCGCCAACGTGATCCGCGATACGTCCCTCTGCGGCCTCGGGCAGACCGCGCCCAATCCCGTGCTGGCCACGCTGCGCTGGTTCCGCGAGGAATACGAAGCCCATGTCTACGAGCGGCGCTGCCCGGCCGGCGCGTGCAAGGAGCTCGTCGGGGCGCCCTGCGAAGCCGGTTGTCCGGTGGGCACCGAGGTCTGGCGCTACGTGGCCCACATCTCGCGCGGCGAGTACGCCGAAGCGTATCGGATCATCCGCGAGGCCAATCCCTTCCCGTCGGCCTGCGCCCGGGTCTGCAACCATCCTTGCGAGACCAAGTGCCGCTGCGGGACGACGGGCGGGCAGGCGATCGCGATCCGCACGCTCAAGCGCTTCGTGGTCGATCGCGTCGATCCGGCCATCTTCCGCGTCGACGTCAAGCAGGCGACCGAGAAGTCGAAGAAGGTCGCGGTCGTCGGGGCCGGTCCGGCCGGCCTGACCGCGGCGCACTGCCTCTCGGTCAAGGGCTACCGGGTCTCGGTCTTCGAGAAGGAATGCCGGCCGGGCGGCATGCTGGTCTGCGCGATTCCCGAGTACCGTCTGCCCCGCCAGATCCTCGAGCGCGAGATCGCGGCCCTGCTCAACGAGAACACGGAGCTGCTGCTCGGCCAGGCTCTCGGCCGGGACTTCACCATCGACGACCTCTTCGCGCGGGGCTACGACGCGGTGTACGTCGCCACGGGCGCGCACCGCAGCAAGAAGCTCGGCGTGCCGGGCGAGGACGCCACGGGCGTGCTGCCCGGCATCGAGTTCCTCAAGGCGTACAACCTGCACGGCGAGCAGAAGGCCCGCGGCAAGGTCGGCGTCGTCGGCGGCGGCAACTCGGCGATCGACGCGGCCCGCGTGGCGCGGCGCCAGCGAGATGTCACGGGCGTGACGGTGTTCTACCGCCGCACCGAAGCCGAGATGCCGGCCTACCGGGAGGAGATCGAGGCGGCGCGCGACGAGGGTATCGAGATCGTCGAGCTGGTCGCGCCGCTGGCGGTCCTCGCCGAGAACGGCTCGCTCGCGGGACTGCGCCTGCAGCGCAACGAGCTGGGCCCGCCGGACGACAGCGGCCGCCGGCGGCCGGTGCCGATCCCCGGCGGCGAATACGAGGTTCCGCTGGACACTCTCGTGGCGGCGATCTCCGAGGAGCCGAGCTCCGACGGCGTCGCGGGCCTGGGACTGACCGGCTGGGGCGCCGTGCGCACGAACCCGGAATCGCACGTCACCAGCCGGCCGGGCGTGTTCGGCGGCGGCGACGTCGTGCGCGGGCCGAACACCGTGGTCGACGCGGTGCACGACGGCAAGGACGCCGCGGAGATGATCGACCGCTACCTGTCGAACAAGGCCCTCAAGCGCATCGCCAAGGTCAAGCTGCCGGAAGTCTACGTCGCGCCCGCGGCCGAGCAGCCGGGCGACGAGGCGCCGGCGCGGGTCGCCGTCCCGCACCTGCCGGTGGCGGCGCGGCGCGGCAGTTTCAGCGAAGTCGAGCTGGTCATCAGCGAAGCCGCGGCCCTGGCCGAGGCGAGGCGCTGCCTGCGCTGCGATCTCGACTTCACGCAAACCACATGAGGTGACGACATGCTGAGTATCCAGATAGACGGTCGGGAGGCGATCGCGCGCGAAGGCGAGACCATCCTCGACGCGTTGCATCGCAACGGCGTCGATGTGCCCACGCTTTGCCACCTGGCGGACCTGAGTCCGACCGGCGCCTGCCGGCTCTGCGTGGTGGAGGTCGAGGGCATGCGCGGCCTGGTGCCGTCGTGCTCCTGCCTGGCGGCCGAGGGCATGAAGATCCGCTCGCGCTCGCCGCGGGTGCTCGAAGCGCGGCGCACGATCGTCCAGCTGCTGCTGGCGAACCACCCCGACGACTGCCTGTACTGCGCGCGTTCGGCGAACTGCGAGCTGCACAAGCTCTCGCACGAACTGGGCGTCGACCAGCGCCTCTATCGCGGCGCGCAGAACAAGCGCCAGAAGGACATCTCGAGCCCGTCGCTGGTGCGCGATCCCGACAAGTGCATCCTCTGCGGGCGCTGCGTGCGGGTCTGCGAGGAGATCCAGGGCGTCGCCGCCATCGATTTCGTCGGCCGCGGCAGCAAGGCCTTCATCGGCACCGCGTTCGACCGGGGCCTGAACGTCTCTTCGTGCATCAATTGCGGCCAGTGCGTGATGGTCTGCCCGACCGGCGCGCTCGTCGAGCGCTCCAACGTCGAGCAGGTGCTCGCGGCGGTCGCCGACCCGACGAAGTTCGTCGTCGTGCAGCATGCGCCCGCGGTCTCGGTCACCCTGGCCGAGGAGTTCGGCGTGCCGGCGGGCACCGACGTGGACGGCAAGATGGTCGCGGCGCTGCGGCGCGTCGGCTTCGATCGCGTCTTCGACACGTCCTTCACGGCCGATCTGACGATCATGGAGGAGGGCTCGGAGCTGGTGCACCGCATCAAGCACGGCGGCGTGCTGCCGATGTTCACGAGCTGCTCGCCCGGCTGGATCAAGTTCGTCGAGACCTTCTATCCGGAGTTCATCCCCAATCTCTCGACGTGCAAGAGCCCCCAGCAGATGATGGGCGCCCTGATCAAGACGTTCTTCGCCGAGCGGCAAGGGATCGCGCCCGGGGACATCGTCAGCGTCTCGATCATGCCGTGCACGGCCAAGAAGTTCGAGGCGGGCCGCGGCGAGTTCGGGCGCCACGGCCTGGCCGACGTCGACTACGCGCTGACCACCCGCGAACTCGGCGCGCTGCTCCGCCGCTGCGGCGTGAACCTGGCCGGCCTCGCGCCGGAGACGGCCGATACGCCCTTCGGCGAGCGGACGACCGCCGGCAAGCTCTTCGGCGCATCGGGCGGTGTTATGGAGGCGGCTCTCCGTTCGGCGCATTTCCTGCTGACCGGCGCGGAAATGGACGAGCTGGCGATCGAACCCCTCCGCGGCACCCGCGAGCGCAAGGAACTCGCGGTCGAGGTCGCCGGCAATCGTCTCGGCGTGGCCGTGGTCTCGGGCCTGGCCAGCGCCCGCGCCGTGCTGGAGGAGATCAAGGCCGGTCGCGGCGATCTGCATTTCGTCGAGGTCATGACGTGTCCTGGCGGCTGCGCGGGCGGCGGCGGGCAGCCCATCGGGATGGACCACGCCGCCGTCAAGCAGCGGATCAAGACCCTGTACGACATCGACGGCAGCGAGACCGTGCGCGTCAGCCACGCCAATACCCATGTCCAGCGGCTCTACGCGGAGTTCCTGGGCGAGCCATTGAGCCACAAGAGCCACGAGCTCCTGCACACCCGCTACGAGCCGCGCGAGGTGCTGCGCTAGAGCGAGCAAAGGAGTCGCCGATGACCGAGAAAAAGACTATCTTCATCGTCGATGACGATCCCGACTGCCTCGAGCAGGCGGCGATGGCCCTGCGCGGGACGGGCCACGAGTTGATCCTGGCGTCGTCGCAGTCCGAGGCCGAGGAGCTGCTGCTGAGGCACCATCCCAGCCTCGCCGTGCTCGACCTCATGATGGAGGAGATGGACTCGGGCTTCGTGCTGTGCCATACGATCAAGAAGTTCTACCCGGACATGCCCGTGATCCTGCTGACCGGGGTGACCGCGGCGACGGGGCTTTCCTTCAAGTCGCAGAATCCGGACGGACGGCGCTGGGTCGAGGCCGACCTCATGCTGGACAAGCCGGTCCGGCCGGAAGAGCTGCGCAACGCCGTGGCCAAGCTCCTCGATGCCTAGCGGACGGCGGGGCGCATAGGCGGACGCGATGTCGTACCCGAACAACGGCTGCTTCGTCAGAACGGTGCCCGACCGCTGTCGGGTCTGTTTCACGTGCGTGCGCGAATGCCCGGCGAAGGCGATCAAGATCAGCGACGGTCAGGCCCAGGTGATACCCGAGCGCTGCATCGGCTGCGGCAACTGCGTGCAGGTCTGTTCGCAAGGGGCGAAGGTCGGCGTCTGCACGATCCCCGAAGTCGAGGCCTTGCTGCAGAGCGGGCAGCGCGTCGCCGCGACGATCGCCCCGAGCTTCCCCGCCGAGTTCCAGGCCGAGCACGATTTCCGCGAGCTGGTGGGCATGATCCGCGCGTTGGGCTTCGCGCTGGTCGCCGAGGTGGGATTCGGCGCCGATCTCGTGGCCGAACGCTACCGCCGACTCTACATCCAGGCCCGGGGCCGGCGCAACGTCGCCACGACCTGCCCGGCCGTCGTCGGCTTCGTCGAACGCTACCGGCCGGAGATGATCGGCTCGCTGGCCCCGATCGTCTCGCCGATGGTCGCCATGGCGCGCGCTCTGCGGCATCTCCACGGCGACGACCTCAAGGTCGTCTTCATCGGCCCCTGCCTCGGCAAGAAGGTCGAAGCCTACGACGAAGTGGTGCGCGGCGAGATCGACGGGGTGCTGACCTTCGCCGAGCTGCGGCAGCTCTTCGCCGCGCGCGGCATCGGCCCGCACAACAGCGAACCGTCGGGATTCGACCCGCCGCAGCCCGGCCTGGGGGCGCTCTTCCCGCTGTCTTCGGGTTTCTTGCAAGCCTCGGGAATCACCGAGGATCTGGTCACCAACGACGTGGTCGCCGCCTACGGCAAGGCGCGCTTCAATGCCGCGATCGAGGATCTGTCGGGCGACGGCTTCGAGGGCACGCTGCTGGAGATCCTGTTCTGCCACGGCTGCATCATGGGCGCGGGCATGACCAGCAAGGAGCCGCTGTACAAACGGCGCACCCGGGTCAGCCACTACGTGCGCTACCGACTCTCGGAACTGAACAAATCCGAGTGGGAGCGCAACATGGCGAGCCTGGCGGGCCTCGACCTGTCGCGCCGCTTCACCGACCGCGCCCAGCGGTTGCCCTCGCCCTCGATGCCGGAGATCGATGCGATCCTCAGGCGCATGGGCAAGACCTCGATCCAGGACGAGCTGAACTGCGGCGCCTGCGGCTACCACACCTGCCGCGAACACGCCGCCGCGATCCTGGCCGGTCTCGCCGAGAGCGAGATGTGCCTGCCGTACGCCATCGCCGAGCTGCAGAAGACCGTGAACGAATTGTCGGTCAGCCACGACCAGCTGCGCAGCACGCAGGAGCAGCTCATGCACAACGAGCGGCTCGCGAGCATGGGTCAGCTCGCGGCCGGAGTCGCGCACGAACTCAACAACCCGCTCGGGGTCGTCCTCATGTACGCGCACCTCGTCAAGGACGAGGTCGGCGCGGACAGCTCGCTCAACAAGGACCTCGCGGTCATCGCCGAGCAGGCGGACCGCTGCAAACGGATCGTCTCGAACCTGCTCGACTTCGCGCGCGAGAACAAGGTGCTGCTCCAGAGCGTGTGCGTCGACGAATTCGTCGACAAAGCCGTCGCCAGCGTGCCGATCCCCGACAACGTGCGCGTGAGTCTGGTGCGCGAACACCGGCACACCCACTGCGAGATGGACCCCGAGCAGCTCACCCAGGTCATGACCAACCTGATCGCGAACGCTTGCGCCGCGATGGCGGACGGCGGCGGCCTGACGATCGCCACCGGCGAGCAGAACGGCCACCTCGTGCTCAGCGTGCAGGATACGGGACATGGCATCAAGCCGGAGCACATGCCCCGGCTGTTCCAGCCGTTCTTCACGACCAAGCAGCTCGGCAAGGGCACCGGTCTCGGCCTCTCCGTCGCCTACGGCATCGTCAAGATGCACCGCGGAGCGATCACGGTGGAATCGAACGACGATCCTGCGCGCGGTCCGACGGGCACGAAGTTCACCGTGACCATTCCACGCGCGGGCCGCGGCGAGCACCTGGAGTAGCGATGGAGCACACTCTGCGCATCTTGGTCACCGACGACGAGGCCGGCATGCGCGAAGGCGCCGCGCGGGCGCTCGGCCGCTACGCGACGCGGATCGAGGAACTGGACGCCGCCGTCTCCTACGAGGTGGAGACGGCCGACAGCGGCGAACGAGCGCTGGCGATGATCGCGGAGAACCAGCCGGACATCCTCTTGCTCGACTACAAGCTGCCCGGCATCAACGGCCTCGATGTGCTCGCCCAGATCCAAGAGCGGGCATCGGATATGATCACGGTGATGATCACGGCCTATGCCTCCCTGGAGACCGCCATCACCGCCACCAAGCAGGGCGCGTTCGACTTCCTGACGAAACCATTCACGCCGCAAGAGCTCTGCGTCACGGTGCGCAAGGCCACGAACCAGCTCCTCCTCCTGCGGGAGGCGCGGCGGCTGGCCGAGGAAAAGCGGCGCATCCGCTTCGAGTTCATCTCGGTGCTCGCGCATGAGCTGAAGGCGCCCCTGAACGCCGTGGAGAGCTACCTGCGCCTCATGCAGCCGGGCGCCGGCGCGGAGGGCGTCGACGCCGCGCATGTGGTCGCGCGCTGTCTGGCGCGCATCCAGGGCATGCGCAAGCTGATCTTCGATCTGATCGACATGACGCGGATCGAGTCGGGGACCATGGCGCGGCACCTCGCCGAGCATGACCTCGTGGGGCTGGCGCGCGCGGCCGTGGAGGGGCAGGAGCCGCTGGCGGCCGAGCGGGGGATCCGCCTGCAGGTCGAGGCGCCGCAACCGGTGCCGGCCGTCGTCGACCGCGGCGAGATCGAGATCGTGCTCAACAACCTCGTCTCGAACGCCGTCAAGTACAACCGCGACGGCGGCGCCGCCTGCGTGCGCGTCCGCGAAGCCGACGACCGCGTCGAGATCGAGGTCGAGGATACGGGCATCGGCATGAGCGCGGAAGAGACCGCGAAGCTGTTCGGCGATTTCGTGCGCATCAGGAACGAGCGGACCAAGCACATCGAGGGCTCGGGGCTCGGGCTGTCGACGTTGAAGAAGATCGCGGCGCTGTATGGCGGCGACGTCACGGTGCGCAGCGTTCCCGAGCAAGGGTCGACGTTCACTTTCATGATGCCGCGCGCGCGACGGGATTGATCCCGGCGCGATGTGTCGGCCGCGGTGCGCGACGGGAGGTTCGTGATGGAAGCAGCGCGACAGTTGCCGCAGATCGACGAGCAGGCCTTGTTCGCGATGATCGAGCGCGGTCGCCGCGCCGATGCCGGCGCGGTGCGCGAGGCGCTCGCCAAGGCGCGCTTGCTGGAGGGCCTCGCGGTCGACGAGGTCTCCCGCCTGCTCAACGTCTCCGATCCCACGTTGCTGCATGAGCTCTTCGATGCGGCGCGGCAGGTCAAGGAGACCATCTACGGCAAGCGCCTGGTGCTGTTCGCGCCGCTGTACGTCTCCAACCTCTGCGGCAACGAGTGCGCGTACTGCGCCTTCCGCGCGCGCAACAAGGAGATCGCGCGCCGCGCGCTGACCCAGGACGAGATCGCCGCCGAGACCCGGGCGCTGATCGAGCAAGGGCACAAGCGCCTGCTGCTGGTCGCGGGGGAGGCGTATCCCAAGCAGGGCTTCTCGTACATCCTGGAAGCGATCGACACGGCCTATTCCGTACACAGCGGCAACGGGGAGATCCGCCGGATCAACGTCAACATCGCGCCCTTGACCGTGGACGAGTTCCGCAGCCTGCACGAGCGGCGCATCGGCACGTATCAGATCTTCCAGGAGACGTACCATCGCGAAACGTACGCCAAGGTCCATCTCGCCGGACGCAAGACCGACTTCGACTGGCGGCTGGGCGCGATGGACCGCGCGATGGAGGGCGGCGTCGACGATGTCGGCATCGGCGTCCTGTTCGGCCTCTGCGACTGGCGATTCGAGATCCTGGCCCTGCTCGAGCATGTGCGCCACCTCGAGCGCAGCCACGGCGTCGGGCCGCACACGATCAGCGTGCCCCGGCTCGAGCCCGCGGTGGGGTCCAACCTCGCCGAGCACCCGCCGCACGCCGTGTGCGACCTCGATTTCCGCAAGCTCGTGGCGATCCTGCGTCTGGCCGTGCCCTACACCGGCATCATCATGTCGACGCGCGAGAGCGCCGCGATCCGGCGCGAGAGCTTCGCGCTCGGCGTCTCGCAGATCTCGGCCGGCAGCCGCACCAATCCCGGCGGCTACGCCGACGGCGAGCAGCGGGACGCGTCCCAGTTCAGCCTGGGCGACCATCGCAGCCTCGAGGAGGTCATCCGCGATGTGACATCGCTCGGCTACATCCCCTCGTTCTGCACCGGTTGCTATCGGTTGGGCCGCACCGGGGCCGATTTCATGGACCTCGCCAAGCCGGGCGAGATCCGCCAGCACTGCGATCCCAACGCCATCTCGACGTTCGCCGAATACCTGTGCGACTACGCGAGCGAGGAGACCCGCGCGCAAGGCTTCGCGGCGATCGAAGACCTGATCCAGGAGATGGATGAGAAGGCCGCGCGGACGTCGCGGAGCCTGCTGGCGCGCGTGCGGGCCGGCGCGCGGGACGTCTACTGCTGATCGCGGTCGGCCGCGGACGCCACCGGCAGGTACACGTCGAAGGCGGTGCCCGCCTGCGGCCGGCTCTGGACCGCGATCGCCCCGCCGTGCTGCTGCACGATGCCGTAGACCGTCGACAGGCCGAGCCCGGTCCCCTTGCCGACCTCCTTGGTCGTGAAGAACGGCTCGAAGATCTGCGCGAGCACCGCGTCGTCCATGCCGATGCCGGTGTCGCTGACCGTGATGCGCACGTGCGGGCCGGGCCTGGCGCCCGGCAGGGGGCGGCAGTCGTCGGCGGTGAGCTCGGCGCTCCGGGTCCGCACCTCCAGGCGCCCGCCCGCCGGCATCGCGTCGCGCGCGTTGATCGCGAGGTTCATCAGCATCTGCTCGATCTGCACGGGGTCGGCGTGGACGTGTCCGATCCGCGGGTCCTTCTCGAAAACGAACTCGATATGTTCGCCGAGCATGCGGCGGACCATGGCGAAGAGGCTGTCGCCGAGTTCGTTGACATCGACGTCGCGCGGATCGAGCAGCTGGCGGCGGCTGAACGCCAGGAGCTGGCGGACCAGGATCTCGGCGCGGCTGCTCGCCTTGCGGATCTCGGCGAGGTGCGCGGGATCGGGGCGGCCCGCGGCGAGGTCGTCGGCCAGGAGGGCGGCGTAGCCGCTGATGACCTGCAGCAGGTTGTTGAAGTCGTGGGCGATGCCGCCGGCGAGCTGGCCGATGGCCTCGAGTTTGCGCGACTGCAGCGACTGGGTGAACAGCCGCTTGTAGTCGGTGATGTCGGTGATGAAGCCTTCGAGAGCGGTCAGGCCGCCATCGGCGGCGAAGTGGCCGCTGCCGCGCTCCCAGAACCAGCGCTCGCCGCGCTCGGGCAGCACGACGCGGTATTCGAGGTCGAAGGGCTGTCGGCGCGCGAGCGCCGACTGGATGTCGTCGTAGACGCTCTGGCGATCATCGGGGTGGATCAGGTCGGCGTAGGCCAGCTGGGCGTTGTCGAGCAGCGCCTCGGGCGGATAGCCGGTGCAATCCCGGCAGCCCTCGCTGAGGAACTCCATGGTCCAGCGGTCGTCGTTGCGGCAGCGGTAGACCATGCCGGGCAGGTTGGCGAAGAGCGCGGCCGTGGCCCGCTCCTTCTCCAGGAGCGCGGCTTCGGCCCGCTTGCGCTCGGTGATGTCCAGGACCGTGAAGACGAGGCCGGCGCCCGGATCGCCGCGGTCCAGCGCGGCCGAGCTGAGCAGCACGTCGATGATGTGGCCGTCCTTGCGGCGCATGCGCGTCTCGACGGAGCCGACGCCGAGCGTCTCGACCTGAGGATGCTTGATGCGCCCCACGCGCTCGTATTCGGCCTCGTCCGGATAGATCAGGCGGGCCGACTGGCCGTACAACTCGGCCGCGGTATAGCCGAGGAGCGTCTCGAGCTGCGGGTTGACCCAGCCGAAGATGCGGTCCTTGACCACGCCGATGCCGATCGGAGCCGCGTCGAGCAGGCCGCGCAGCAGGGCCTCCTGCATGCGCCGCGGGCCGTCGCGGTCCTTATCGGCGGGTGCAGCCATCCGGTGATCCATTCTGAGATAGTCGCCCGTCAGTCGCGTTGGGCGGATATGGCGGAACATGCCACCGCGACAGCCTGGCCGTCAAGGCGGTTGTGGCGACCTTGGCGCACGGTCGGGGCGTGTCCCGGGAGGCGTCGATCGGGCAGATTCGCGGTCCCGGTGTTAGATTGGCGGGTCGGAACGGCTGGCGCCCGCCGGATGGAGCGACGAGCCGGACGCTGCCGTGGCGCGGCCGCCGAGCCAGCGCCGCCGCGGGCGGGCGGCCCGCTCCTTGGCCCCGGAGAAGGACATCGCCGATGACCTCCCTGCTCTACCTCGTCGCGCCGCAACTCCTGCTCGTCGGTTTCGGCTTCCTGCTCGGGATCTGGGGCATCCTGGTGCGGCGCCAGGACCTGGGCCTGGAGTCGCTCGCCATCCGCCTGGGTTGGATCGCGGCGGCGATGCTGGCGGTCTGGATCGCGGCGGTGGCCGCCGCGCAGAGGCAGCTGCCCCTGCTCAATCCGGGGCAACTCGCGTTCTACCTGGCCGGCCTGGTCTGGCTCGGCCAGTGCTACGCCCAGCGGCGGGTCAACCAGCGGCTGTTCGTGGTCCTGCCCCTGCTCGGCGTGGTCGGGCTCATGGTCTTCGGCCTGGTCTATGGCCTGCATCCGGGCGAGGTCTCCCGCGCGTTGCTGGGGCCGGAGGTCGCGCTGCACGCGAGCCTGTCGCTGGCCGGAGTGGCGTTGCTGCTGGGCTGCGGCGTCTTCGGCGCCGGGCACGTGATCCTGGACCTGCAGATCCGCCGCCGCCGTTTCGACGGCTGGTTCCAGCGCCTGCCCAGCCTGGGCGATCTGGATCGGCTGCGGCGCGTGACCCTCTCGGCCGGCACGCTCCTGGTCGTCGCGAGCCTCCTCTCGGCGACTATTTGGACGAGGCTGCGGCCGTCCGACGACCCCACGGTCATCAGCCACCAGCACCCGATGCTCCTGCTGGCGGTCCTGCTCGCGCTGCTCGTGGCGGCCGATCGCCGGCGCTGGTGGTC
>CAZJWO010000076.1:0-17606 GCA_964549735.1 uncultured Fibrobacteraceae bacterium
CACCCTATCCTACACTCTTTCCCTACACGACGCTCTTCCGATCTGGACGTCGCCGCCGCCGCGACAAGACCGAGATGCTGGCTCGCGCCCTGGTCTCCGACATCCTGGTCTACAATCAAGCAGCCCGCGACAAGGCTCTGGCCGAGGGCAATCTGCTCGAGGCCCTCGGGCCGGAGATCAAGAAATCTTGGGAACTCTACAAGGAGAAAGTCGGCGCCGAGGCTGCGACAGCCAGCAACTACTTCAAGGATGCGCTCAACGACATCCTGGCCGACGGGCAGCAGATCTTCTGACCGGGTCGGGTACCGGCATCGCCGGCGCGCCGGCGGGCCTCGCGGCCGGCCGGCGCGTCACGCTTCGGGCCATTTCTGTCGCGAGACCTCGCCGAGGATCTCGTCGATCTGCTGGCGGACGCGTTGATTCTGATCCGGCTCGAAGAGCGCCTTCTTGACGCGGCCGTCGGCGTCCTTCTTGACGTACCGCAAAGCCTGCAGGTCATCCATTCCCACCAGGATGTCCTTGCTGACACGCACCTCGAGAGGCTGGCCGTCCTGGTCGACCCGGGGATTGTGGTAGGGGTGCATGCCATTGCCCCACCCGTGCACGACCATCGAGCAGAGCAGGGCGCGGAACGTGTTCTGGCCTTGGACCGTCTCGAGGTCGAAGGAACTCCCGACGCGTTCCATGACGCTGTCGATGACCGCGCTGAGACGCGCAGCCATGGGCGCGTCGATCTCCAGGTGGAGCAGGCGCGAGAACATGGTGCGCAGGATCTGATCGGTGTTGGTCTGCGTTGGCATCGGCGACTCCCGGGAAACGTCGAAGCTCGTCGTACACGCGCTGCCGGCGGCTCCGGCATGCGAGGTCGGCGCCACCCATGCAAAATGCTTGCCCCGTTCCGGATTCTTCGGCTTTCGTTTTTTCAAATCGTTGGCTGGCGCTCGCTTGCCGCGGCCAGAAGTGGCATGCGGGTTGCAACAGGCTGGGCGACGGTGTGAATCACGGAGCCGGGAGGCGTATCTTGCCGACCACCACGGCCACGGCCATTCGAACGTGCCGCATTCTCTACTACGGTCCCGCCGGCTGCGGGAAACGGGAGAATCTGGCCAGGATCCAGTCTTCGTTGCCGGCGGAGCACCGCCTGGCGGTGGCCACGAACGATTCCACCCGGCAGATCGCGTTCATGCTGCGCAACGGCAACCAGGGGGACTGGCAGGTCTTCGTCCAGGCGTTGGACTGCGGTCGCGAACCCGCCGTCAGCAACACCGCCCAGGTTCCGTTCGACGGGATCGTCTTCGTCTGCGATTCGCGGCCCGGCAAGCTGGACGAGAGCCTCAGCGCGATGGAGGGGCTCAAGGCCTATCTGGACTGCTGGCGGCTGGACATCATGGCCATGCCCATGGTGCTGCAATACAACCACCGCGATGCCGAGGGCGTCCTGCCGGTCGATCGTCTGGAGAGCCTGCTGAATCCCTGGGGCTTGTTGTCGTTCCCGTCGGTGGCGGTTTCCGGAGAGGGCATCCGCGAGCCGTTGAAGGCGATCCTAAGTCTGACGATCAGCAACCTGCTGCAGCGCCAGGCCGTAACCCCGACCCCGGCGCCGAGCGATCTGGAGATCGATCCCAACCCGCCCGTGCCCGGAACGCCGCACACTCCCGAACGTCCGGCGACGGCGGCGAGCCGATCCCCGGCGACGGCCCGACCGCCGATCCCGCCGGCGGCCAAGCAGTCGCTGGGCTCCGGACCGGTCACCCAAGTCATCCCCGTCCGCGTCCCGCGCAGCGCGCTGGGGCCGGACGGCACCGGCCGTCTGATCCTCGAGATCCAGGTCGTCGAAGACTGATCCCGCGCAATTCCGTCCGGCTCGGACCGCCGGCGCTCGCCACGGCCCCAGAGGCGGCGGCCGCGGCGAACGCCAGTCCATGAACGCCCGCAGGCGTTGACCGTGGCGGCCGGCCGGTATATTCTACGCGGCATGTCCCGTGGAGAACCCTTTCTGCAGCCGCAGAACCAACCGCCGGATTCCGGCGAAGCCTATGCGCGCGGCCGCCGGGCCGAGGAGGCCGGCGATCTCGAGCAGGCCGCCGCGCTCTACGGCGCTGTCCTCGCGCAGAGCGGCGACAGCGCCGCGCTGCGCTACCGCCTCGGCTGCGTCTGTCTCAAGCGCGCCGCCTTCGCCGAGGCCCAGCAGCATTTCCAGGCGGGACTGCGGCAGAGTCCGGGCGATGCGCGGATGTTGACCAACCTCGGCGTTGCGCTGGATCATCTCGGACGGCGCGAGGAAGCGATGGCCGCGTACCAGCGCGCGGTCTATCAGGCCGATGCGCCAGCGGCCGCCCTGCACAATCTGGGCGCGCTCTACGCGGAGGATGGGCGCACGGAGGAGGCCATCAGGGTTTTCGGCGAGGCCGTCCGCAAGACGCCGGACGCCGAAGGCCATTGCAGCCTGGGACTGGCTCTGCTGGCGGCCGACGATCCCGTGCGCGCCCTGGAGAGCTTCGAGCAGGCGGTCGCTTGCGATCGCCGCCACGTGCGCGGTCACTATTACGCCGCGGTCTGTTTGCTCAAGCGGGGGCTGTACCAGGAAGCCTTGCACCGCTTCGATCTGGCGCTCGCGCTCGAGCCATCCCTGGTGCGCGCCCATTTCCACCGCGGCGTCTGCCTGCACAAGCTCGAACGCTTCAAGCAGGCGCTGGCGGCGCTGTCGCTCGCCGAGACCGCGTTCCCCGAAGAAGGCCGCGTCCATTTCCAGCTGGCGCTGACCTGCGATGCGCTCGGGCTGGGCGCCGACGCGCGGCGACACTACCATCTGGCCCGGCTGCAGCGGAAGGACGCGGGCCGGCACGACATCACCTTCTGACGCCGATTCCCCGAAAGTGAGCGCTCATGTGGGAAGTCCTGCTGCTGGCCGTCGTCCAGGGTCTGACCGAGTTCCTGCCGGTCAGCAGTTCCGGCCACCTCGTGCTGCTGCAGTCGGTCTTCGGCGGGCACGCCGGGGATCTCTTCCTGGACGTGGTCCTGCATTGCGGTACGCTCGGCTCCGTCGTCATCGTCTATCGCCGCGAGTTGGCGCGCCTCTTGCGGCTGGATGCGCCGGCGCGCCGCTACGTCCTCGCCCTGGCGATTGGAACCTTGCCCGCGGTCGTCGTCGGCCTGCTGCTGAAGGAGTTCATCGAGACGGCGTTCCAGTCGCCCGTCTTCGCCGGCGTGGGTTTGCTCGTCACCGGCGGCCTGCTGCTCTCGACGCGGTCGCTCGGGGCCGCGGATGAAGTCGCGGCGCCCTGGCAGCCGCGGCCCTTGGCGCCGGGCAAGGCGCTGCTCATCGGTTGCGCCCAGGCAGTGGCCATCTGTCCCGGCATCAGCCGCAGCGGCAGCACGATCGCGGCCTCGCTGTGGCTGCGACTGCCGCGGGCCGAGGCGGCCCGCTTCAGCTTCCTGCTCTCGATCCCGGCCATCGCCGGCGCGCTCGTCCTGCATCTGGCGACCGATGACCTGACGACGCGGACCAGCGTGGCCGGTCTGCTCGTGAGCGCGCTGGTCGCGCTGGCGGTGGGGCTGTTCGCGATCCGGTTGACGGCGCTCGCGGTGGTCAAGCGGCACTTCTGGAAGTTCGCCTTCTATGTACTGCCGCTCGGCGTGGTCGTGCTGGCGGCGATCGGCCGCCAGGCGTGAACGCGGCCCGCGCCGCGGCCGGGCGCCTCGAACCGGGAGCGGCTCAGGCGGGAACGACGGCGCGCGGCTGGCGGGCGAGCAGGCTGCGCACGGTGTCTTCGACGCGCTCGGCTTCGAAGGGCTTGATCACGAAGTCGCCGGCGCCGGCGCGAACGGCCGCCAGCACCTCGTCCTTCTGGCCCAGGGCCGAGATCATGACGACCTTCGCCTGGGGGTCGTGAGCCAGGATGCGCTGGCACGCCGTCACCCCGTCGCACCCCGGCATGGTGATGTCCAGCATCACGAGCGAGGGTCGGTGCTGCCGGTAGAGGGCGACCGCCGTCTCTCCGTCGGACGCCTCGGCGACGACGCTGCAACCGATCTCTTCGAGAATATCTTTCAGCATGGCCCGCATGAATTGCGCATCGTCGGCGATGATGACCGTCTGCTGCATGCTGCCTCCGCCGGTCCGCGTGACGGACCGGATCGCCGGGGGTAAACGACTGGCGCCGTGGCGCCGTCTGGTGTATTGAGTCTTCGACCCTTGACGGCGGCGCTTTAGCCGCGAGTCCTCCTTCCAGCACGAGAGGTCGATCATGTTGATCTGCAAGAAGCTAGCGTGGACGGCCGGCGCCGCGGCCTTGCTGGCCGTCGCGGCGCCGGCGCGCGCCGACGAGGTCGTGGTCTCGGAGCCCGATCAGCGGGCGCTGCTCGAGCTGACGGTCTACAACCAGAACCTCGCCCTGATCCGCGAGGTCCGCCGCGCCGCGCTGCCGAGCGGCGGGTTCGCGCTCGAATTCCGGGGGGTGCCGCAGCAGATCCGGCCGGCCACGCTGCTGGTCGAGGCGCGCGGCCGCACGGGCCTGGTCGTCCTGGAGCAGAATTACGAGTTCGATCTCATGAGCCGTGAGAAGATCCTCGAGAAGTACGTGGGGCGGGAAGTGTCCTGGATCCAGGAAGAGGGCGAGCGCATCACGGGACGTCTGCTCGGCATGGCGGTCGGGCCGGTCTACGAGGTCGGCGGCGAGGTCGTTTTCGAGGTGCCGGGGCGCATCGCGCTGCCGCGACTGCCGGAGAACCTGCGCGCGCGGCCGACCCTGGTGTGGCGCGCGCAGACCGAACGCCGCGGCGAGGCCGAGCTCGACGTCAGCTATCTGACCAGCGGTCTGTCCTGGAACGCCGATTACGTGCTGCAGCTCGACGCCGCCGGGACCAAGGCCGACCTCAAGGGCTGGGTGACGGTGGAGAACCGCAGCGGCGCGGGATTCAGCGAGGCGCGCCTGCAGCTCGTCGCCGGGGACATCAACATCGTGCAGCCGGCGTTCGACGCCCGGGCGACGTTCCAGCTCGCGGAGGCGGTCGGGGCGGCGCCGAAGATGGAGGCCGAGACTCTCTACGACTACCATCTCTATACCGTGCCGTGGACGACGAGCCTGCCGGACAACAGCAGCAAGCAGGTCTCGTTGCTCGAAGCGACGGACATCGCGATCGCGCGCCGCTACACCGTGCAAACCTTCAGCGGCTTCTTCCGCGGCGGCGATCTGCGTGGCGCCAAGCAAGATGTCTGGGTCAGCTACGAGTTCGCCAATCGCGAGCAGAACCGGCTCGGCGTGGCTCTGCCCGCCGGCGTCGTGCGGGTCTACGGGCAAGCGAAGGAGGGCAAGCGGCAGCTCCTGGGCGAGGATCGGATCCGGCACACCCCGCGCAACGAGCTGATCACGCTGCGGGTCGGCAAGGCTTTCGACGTCGTGGCCGAGCGCGTGCGCAAGGACTACCGGCGCGTCTCGGACCGCGTGCACCGCACCGAATGGGAGATCACCCTGCGCAACCAGAAGGACGAAGACGTGGTCGTCGAGGTGCGCGAGGCGGTCGGCGGACAGTGGGAGATCCTGCGCAGCAGCCTGCCGCACGAGAAGGTCTCCGCGCAGGAGATCCTCTTCAAGGTGCCGGTCCGCAAGGCGGACACTGTCGTTCTGACCTACACGGTCGAGGTGATCTATTGACCCGGACGAACCCGTCCGGCCGTCGGCGCGGCCGGTTCCGGGCAGCGCGGGCGTCGCCGACGCGACGCCCGTGCGTGTTGACAGAATGGGGCCTGCGGAACAGGCGCCATTGACAAATTGTCATTACAGGACCGTAATAATCCCATTATATCGAGTTGGTTTACTGTTTTAAATTACATGATAACAATGAATTATGCCGTCGGTCGGCGGCTCTGGTCGGCGCCCGGAGATGGTACAGATATTGTTATAAGAGCGATACGTCGCGCCCTTATACGGCGAATCCAGTCCGAATTTTCGCTCGGACTTGCCCATAGCTGGACCGAAGCTGGCAGCGAGGTGGAGATGGCCAATCCCAGGAAGAAGAGCAGCGAGAAGGCGACAGCCGGCGCTGCGCAGTTGATGAGCAACCTGGACCTCTATTTCCAGGAGGTCAAGGCCTACGATCTGTTGACGCGCGAGGAGGAATGCGAACTCGCGCGCGGGATCCATCGCGACGAGCCGGACGCGTTGCATCGGCTCGTGAAGGCCAACTTGCGTTTCGTCGTCTCGATCGCCAAGGAGTACGCGCACTACGGCGTGCCGCTGGAAGACCTCATCAACGAGGGCAATCTCGGCCTTCTGAAGGCCGCGCAGCGCTTCGACGAGACCCGCGGCTACAAGTTCATCAGCTACGCCGTGTGGTGGATCCGCCAGTCGATCCTCGCGGCGCTCGCGAATCACAGCAAGATCGTCCGCATGCCGCTCAATCGCGCGCGCGTGCTCAACCAGATCAAGAAGGTCAACACCGAGCTGCAGCAGCGCCTGCGCCGCAAGCCGGAGCCGGAGGAGATCGCCAAGGCGCTCGGCCTGTCCGTCGACGAGGTCAAGGACACCCTGCCGCTGATGCAGGACAATTTCTTCCTCGACGACTTCGTCGGCAACGACGAGGAGAACACGTACCTCGATTTCCTGGAAGACACGACCAGCGAGGGTCCCGATGCCCAGGTCCTCGAGGACGATCTGCACAACTCGATCTCGCGCATGCTCGGCGATCTGAAGGAGCGCGAGGGGCGCGTGCTGCGCATGTACTATGGGCTGGGCATGGATCGGGAGATGACCCTGGAGGAGATCGGCCAGGTCATGGGCCTGACCCGCGAGCGGATCCGGCAGATCAAGGAAGAGGCGTTCGAGAAGATCCGCACCAGCAAGACCTTCCGCTACATGCACGACTACGCGGAGGGCCATTGCGCGCCTTGAGCCGCGCCGCCGATGGTGCAGCTGCGTCGAGAGTGGAGGCGGGCCCTCTCCTTAGCGGAGAGGGCCCGCTCGGCTTTGTCGCGGTCGGCGCGCCGGACCGCAGCGGGACGCGCAGCGTCTTGAAATGGACTGTCATCTTCATGAAAACACGATGTCACATTTGTTTTGCAGGGCCGGCCGCCGTGGTCTAGTTTTGCAAACGGCTAGCGCAGCAAAGGCCTATTGTCGCGCAGCATCGCGGCGCTGCCCTGGCGATAACTGTTGGCTGCAGCGGTCGCGCCACACACCGAGATCAGGGGCCGCTGGACGCTCGCGCCGGTCCGCATCACCCGAGGAGCCCAGTTCCCATGTTCAACCGGACGGAACGTCGACTCGCCGCGATCCTGCTGGCCGCCTGCGCCATCGCAGCCGTCGTCTACTTCCTGCCGCGCGGGTCCGAGCCGCCGGCCAAGGTGTGGTTCGACACCCAGGGCGGGCACCTCATCTACGATCATGCGTTCCACGCCAGCATGGTCGCCTGCGCCGACTGCCACCACAACCTGCCGGCGGCCGAAGCGGCCGGCAGCAAGGCGCAGATGAATTGCCGTGCTTGCCACTACTACGACGCCGCGGTCGTCGCCGCCGTGGTGACCGCCGATCCGCATCCGCGCGCCATCGGTGCCAGCTGCACGGACTGCCACGCCCACCTCGGCGAAGCCCTGGCCGGTTGCAGCGCCTGCCACCTCGATCTCGGCTACGCGTTCAAGGCCTCGGCGCGGCACAAGCAGCCGTTCCCCGCCTATGTCGTCTTTCCCGCCGATGATCCGATCGCCGCCGACAGCCCGGGCACGGTCGTCTTCGACCACGCGTACCACAAGGACATCGGCCAGTGCCTGCGCTGCCATCACGAATACGACAGCGAGGCGACGGGCGTGCGCCCCGGCGAGAAGAACTGCCGCCGGTGCCACCATGATACGGCGGTGGTGCAGCGCGAGGGCGACATGCCGCACGCCCTGTTCATCGGCGACAACTGCCTCTACGCCTGCCACGCGAACCTGGGACCGGCGATGTCCGAGTGCGACGCGTGCCACCTCGCGCCGGGCGTCGATCCCCAGAGCATCGCCGGCCGCTTGCCGCTGCCGCGCCCGCCGCGCAAGGTCACCTACCCGACCGCCGCCGGCGATGTCGTCTTCGATCACCAGCTGCACCATTACGATTTCGCCGATATCTCGTGTACGGCCTGCCACCATGAACCGCAGATCCGACCCGGACTCGAAGACCTCGCCACGAGCAAGAACTGCCGCGCTTGCCACTATGAGCGCGAACATCTGGTTCCCGCCTACTCCGGCGACGGGATCCATCCCCACTACATCGGCAACAGCTGTACGACCTGTCACGAAGTGGACGACTGCGCTCTGTGCCATCGCGAATGACGCGGCGGCGCGGGCAGCAAGGAATGACGGACATGGGATTGCGAGCATTCTTCGGCATCCTGCCGCCACGCCTGCCCTACAGCAGGAGCGCGACGGATCTCGGCGCCGCCCCGGCGCCCGCACACGTCGTGCTGATCGGCGAAGGTTCCTTGCCGGACATCGCGGTCGCTGTCGGCCAGCAGGTCCAGACCGGCCAGGATCTGGCGCGCCGCGGCGCCGGACCGCTGCTGGCCACGGTCACCGGCAAGGTGACCCGCATCGAGGCCTGCACCGGCGGCGACGGCGGACCGGCGGTCGCCGTGACCATCGCCGCCGCCGCGCAGGAGGTCCAGGACCCCGGTCTGGCGCCCGTGCCGGATCCCGAGCACGTCGATCCGACCGTGCTGCGGGAAGTCCTGGCGCGCAGCGGCCTGCCGCCGCTCGCCGCGCTGCGGTTCGGCGCGCGCATCCGGACGGTCATCGCCAGCGGCCTGGACGAGGCGCCCGGCTGTGCGGTCAACCGCAGTCTGCTGGCCGCCGACGCGGCGGCCGTCGCAACGGGACTGCAGATCCTGCGACGCGCGAGCGGCGCCGAGCGCACCGTCCTCGCCTGGCCGGCCGATAGCCGCGCGCCGGCCGGGCTGCCGGCCGAGGTCGTCCTGGATCGGGTGCCGCCGGCTTATCCGCACGGGTTGCCCGAGCTTCTGGCCGTGCGCCAGGGCGGCTGGCTGCTGCAGCGCACGCCGGCGGGCGTGGTCGGCGACAGCCTGGTCGTCGGCCTGGAGCACCTGCTGGCGATGGTCGCGTTCGTGACCGAGGGCCGGCCGTTCGTCACCAAGACGGTCAGCTGCCTCGGCCCGCGGGATCGCGAACCGCGCAACGTCACGGTGCGCATCGGCACGCCCGCCGCGCAGGTGCTGCGCCTGCTCGGATTGACGCCGCAGTCCGGCGGCAAGCTGCTGCTCGGCAGTCCGCTGCGCGCAACCGCCTGTCCCGACGCCGACCGGCCCATCCGGCCGGACACCCAGCAGCTCGTCCTGCAGGATCCGCCGCAGGTGCATCGCTTCCAACGCACGACCTGCACGAACTGCGGCCTCTGCGACCAGATCTGCCCGGTCGGCCTGCAGGTCAACCTGCTGGGACGCTTCGCGGAGTATGACCGCTACGATCGCTGCGCCGACCTGGCGGTCGAACGCTGCGTGGACTGCGGACTCTGCGCCTACGTCTGTCCGGCGCGTCGCCCACTGGCCCAGCTCATGATGCACGCGAAGCAGACGGCGTGGCGATCGCCCGAGAGGCGCCAGGCCGAGGTGGACACCGCGGGCTGCAACGCCTGCGGTCCGAGCTGCCCCGCGATCCGGCTGTTCGATCTCGACGGCGAGTCCGCGCCTCAGCGGCAGGAGACAAGATCATGAAGCAAGGCAGCCTGATCGTCTCGACCGGACCGCACTGGCACAGCGGCGCCCGCGTGGCGGACAGTTCGCTGGCCGTGCTGCTGGCGCTGGTTCCGGCGACCCTGGCCGGCATCGCCCGCTACGGACTCGATGCCGTCGGCGTGGTCGCGCTGGGCATGGGCAGCGCCATGGCCGCCGAAGCGCTCTGGCAGAGGCTGACCCGGCGGCCGGTGACGATCGCCGACGGCAGTGCGGCTGCCAGCGGCCTGATGCTCGCGCTGCTGCTGCCGGCCAGCATTCCGGCGTTCATGGTCGTGCTGGCCAGCATGCTCGGCATCATCATCGGCAAGCAGTGTTTCGGCGGCCTGGGCGCCAACCCGCTCAGCCCCACGCTCGTGGGGTACGGCATCCTGCGCATCACCCAGCCCTGGGCCGGCCATCTGGATTTCGACTTGATGCTCGTGATGTACGATACGGGATTCGTCAAGGAGTACCCCGAGGCGGTCTTCAAGGCCCTGGGCGCCGCCGGCCTGGCCGAGTTCCGCTCCTGGGATCTGCTGCTCGGACGGCAGACCGGCGGCATCGGTTCATCGCAGATCGCCTGGCTGCTGCTCGGGGGGTTGTTCCTGGTCGCGCGCGGCGCGATCCGCTGGCTGATTCCGGCCGGCTTCCTGGCCGCGGTCGCGGGCGTCGCGGCGGTCTTGAACCTGGCCGATCCCAACAGCTACGCGGGCCCGACGTTCAACCTGCTGACCGGCAACGTCATGATGGGAGCGTTCTTCCTCGCCACCGACCACTCCAGCACCCCGGTCAGCCGCTGGGGCCTTTTAGTGTACGGTCTGGGTTGCGGCGCGCTGACCGTGGCCTTCCGCGCCTGGAGCACCTACGGCGACGGCGTGGTCTTCGCCATCCTCTTGATGAGCATTTTCGTGCCGCTCCTGGACAAGCTGCGGGCGCGCCCGCTGCCGCCGCCGCCGGCCATGATGCTGGAGGGCGCATCCGGCACCGCCGCGAGCGGGGTCTCCGCGGCGAAGGAGGCCGGGCGATGAACGAGATGGCGCGCATGGTGGCGGTGCTCTCGCTGATCTGCGGACTCTGCGCGCTGGCCCTCTCGGGCCTGCGCGGCGTGACGGCGGACCGGATCGAGCGCATGGTTCTGACGTACCTCGAGGGGCCGACGGTCAAGATCGTGCTCGCAGGCGCAGACAACGACCTCATCGAGGATCGGCGCCAGGTGGAGATCGATGGCCAGCAGCTGACCCTGTTCGTCGCCAAACGCGAGGGACGCATCTGGGGCGTGGCGTACGAGACAATGGGCGGCGGCTTCGGCGGCGACATCCAGGTCATGGTCGGGTACGACCTCGATCAGGACAAGCTGACGGGCGTGCAGATCGTCGCGCACAAGGAGACGCCGGGCATCGGCACCAAGATCACCATGGATCAGTACACGCGGTCTTTCATCGGCATGCCGCTGACGACCAACTTCGCGCTCAAACCGGATGGCGGCGACCTCGACGCCATCACCGGCGCCACCTTCTCGGCCCGCGGGCGCGCCGAGGCGGTCCAGCGGAGCGTCGCGTTGTACCCGCGGGTCAAGGCCTTCCTGCAAGAGGAAGACACCAAGGAGCGTCCATGAACCTGTGGCGTGAGTTCAGCAAGGGCCTCTGGCGCGATCTGCCGCCGTTCCGGCTGGTGCTCGGCCTGTGTCCGACGCTGGCGGTCACCAAGTCGGCGATCGGCGGCCTGGGCATGGGCCTGGCCGTGATCTTCGTGCTGACCTGTTCCAACGTGCTGGTGTCGTTGCTGCGCAACGTCATTCCGCGCAAGGTGCGCATCGCCGCGTACATCGTCATCATCGCGACCTTCGTGGTCATCGTCGAACTGGTCAGCCAAGCCTACTTCTATCCGATCTATGAGATGCTCGGCATCTTCATTCCGCTGATCGTGGTCAACTGCATCATCCTGGGCCGCGCCGAGGCGTTCGCCTCGCGCCACGGCGTCATCGCGTCGGCGGCGGACGGTCTGGGCATCGGGGTCGGTTTCACTCTCTCGCTGACCGTGCTCGGAGCGTTGCGCGAGCTGCTGGGCACCGGCGCGGTCTTCGGCCAGCCGCTGCTGCCGCTCGCGTACCAGCAGCGGCCGTTCGCCATGATGATCGAGGCGCCAGGCGCCTTCATCTGCCTCGGCCTGCTGCTCGCTCTGATGAACGCCGCCACCGCGACCAGGGGCACCTGAAGCGCCACGGAGGTTGGACCATGGAATACATCATCCTCATCATCAGCGCGGTGCTCATCAAGAACATCCTGTTGGCCGAATACCTCGGCGTCTGCCCGTTCCTCGGCACGTCGAAGCGGATGGACACGGCGGTCGGCATGGGCCTGGCGGTGACCTTCGTGCTGGTGATCGCGACGGCGGTCACCTTCTGGGTGCAGAAACTCGTCCTCGACCCGCTCAACCTGGGGTACCTGCAGACGATCGGTTTCATCCTGGTCATCGCTTCGCTGGTGCAGTTCGTGGAGATGTTCCTCAAGAAGTTCGTGCCGCCGCTCTACCAGTCGCTGGGCATCTTCCTGCCGTTGATCACCACGAATTGCGCGGTGCTCGGCGCGGCGATCATGTGCATCCGTCGCGATTACGCCTTCGGCCAGGCGGTGCTCTTCGCCGCCGCCTCGGCGATCGGATTCACGCTGGCGTTGATCCTGCTGGCGGGCGTACGCGAACGGCTGCTCATCGCGCCGGTGCCGCGCGCGCTGCGCGGCACGGCGATCGGTCTGATCATGGCCGGCCTGATGGCGCTGGCCTTCAACGGCTTCGTCGGCGTGGACAGTTCGTTGAACGCGCTGATGCAGCGGTAACGTGGGGCCGGAGCGCCCTGGACGCCCGGCCGAGGGGAATCCGACGATGCTCGAAGCGACACTCTTCCTGCTGCTGCTGGGGCTGGGCGCGAGCGTGATGCTGGCCATCGCCTCGCGGGTCTTCTACGTCTACGAGGATCCCCGGGTGCTGGCCATCGGCGACGCCCTGCCGGGCGCGAACTGTGGCGGTTGCGGCTATGCCGGTTGCGCGGCGGCGGCCGAGGCCGTCGCCCGCGGCGAAGCCGGCGCCAACGTCTGCGTGATCGGCGGGGTCGGCACGGCGCGCGCCGTGGCGGCCGTCACCGGCCAGGCCGTCACCGAGCGCGAGCCCCAGGTCGCCTGGACGAGCTGCACGTACGGCGTCGGCGAGGCCGACCCGGTCTATCGCTACGACGGCGCCTTCGATTGCCGCGCGGCCGCGCTGCTCTACGGCGGCAGCAAGGTCTGCCCCATCGGCTGCCTCGGTCTGGGCACCTGCGTGAAGGTCTGCGAGTTCGACGCCGTCAAGATGGGCGACAACCACCTGCCGGTCTTCGACGCGCAGAAGTGCGTCGCCTGCGGCGCCTGCGTCCGCGCCTGCCCGAAGCACATCATCAGTCTGACGAGCGCCACTGAGCGCATCGTCGACGAATACACCGTCGACGAGTGCACGGCGCCCTGCCAGCGCACATGCCCGACCGGCATCGACATCCCGGCCTACATCCGCGCGGTCGGCGAGGGCCGCTACGAGGATGGGTTGCGCATCATCAAGGAGCGCTGCCCGCTGCCGCTGGTGTGCGGACGCATCTGTCCCGCGCCGTGCGAACTCGACTGCCGGCGCAACTTCGTCGACGAGCCGGTAGGCATCAATCCGCTCAAGCGTTTCCTCGCCGACTACGAGCGGCTGACCGGCAGGCACGTGCAGCCTTACAAGTGTCCCGACAGCGGTCGCCGCACGGCGGTCATCGGCGGCGGCGCCGAGGGGCTGACCACCGCCTACTACCTCGCGCGACTCGGCCACCAGCCGACGATCCTCGAAGCGCAGCCTGTGCTCGGCGGCATCCTGCGCACCGTCATCTCGCGCGATCGCCTGCCGGCCGCGGTGCTCGACCACGACATCCAGGGCGTCCTGGACATGGGCGTCGCCGCCCGCTGCGGCCAGGAGCTCGGGCGCGACTTCGGCCTCGATTCGCTGCTGCGCGAGGGCTTCGACCTCGTCGTCTTCTGCACCGGCGGCTACGACAGCCGCAAGCTCCTCGGCGTCGGTCCCGCGACCGGCGTCGGCGGTCTGCTGCTGATGATCGACCTGCTGGCCGGCGGCGCGACGGCCGCCGCGCCGCCGGTGGGCAAGCACGTGGTCATCGTCGACGGATTGGCGCGCGCGCTCGCGGTCGCGCGGCAGTGCCGCGCCGCGGGAGCGCAGACGGTGCGGATCGCCAGCCGCAAGGGACTGGCCCTCTGGCCGGCCGAGCTGCGCGATGAGGCGGCCTTGCGGAGCGAAGGCATCTTCCCGGCGCCGCAGCGGGTCGTCGCCGCGTTGGGCGGCGAAGGCGAGCGGCTGACCACCGTCGTCCTCGAAGAGGCGATCCCCGATGATCCCGCGGCGCCGCGACGCGAGCGGCACGACGCCGACACCTTGATCCTCGGCGCCGGCCGGCTGCCGGAGCTGGTCATCCAGAGGATCGATCCCGCCGGCGCCGCCGCGCTGCGCTGGCAGACTGTCGAGACCTTCCGCACCCTGCCGTTCGGCGGGGACAACGGCCTGTTCAGCGTGCCGGAGTACGGCCGCGTGAGCGACTCGACGGCCGTCGTGAAGTCCATGCTCTCGGGCCGCCGCCTCGTGCGCGGGCTGCAGCAGCATCTGCAGACCGGTCGCGTCGAGCGGGTGCCGTTGGCCGTCGCCGAGGCCGTCTCGGTGCTGGACGTCGACGGTGTGACCGACGTGCCGGTCGTCGGCCGTCAGCCGTCGCCGGCCTTGCTGGCCGGCACGGAGAACGACTGGCTGGCGGAGCAGGAGATTCCGGGCCTGGACGAGGCCGCGGCGCGTCGCGAAGCGGCGCGCTGCCTCGCCTGCGGCCTGATCTGCTACCAGAAAGAGGCAGTGGAGCAACATGGCTGATCAGACGCTGACGATCAATGGGCGTCCGTTGCCCTTCACGCCGGGCGAGACGATCCTGGACGTGGCCCGGCGCCACGGCATCTTCATTCCCACGCTCTGCCAGCTGGACCACGCCCATCCCACCGGCGCCTGTCGCGTGTGCATGGTCGAGGTCGTAGGCGGCCGCGCGCTCGCTCCCGCCTGCGCCATGCCCGCCGCGGACAAGATGGTCGTCTGGACAGATTCGCCGCCGGTGCTCAAGGTGCGGCGGCAGATCCTGGGCATGCTGTTGCAGGCCGGCAACCACAACTGCACCTCCCGGCACCGCGACGCGGCCGATTGGGCGGGATTCCAGGAAGACGTCCAGGCCTACGACGGCTCGGGAGAGCTCTGCGAGGTCTATGGCGATTGCCGGCTGCAGTCGTACGCGTACCGATATCAGGTCGACAGCCGCGGCTTGACGGCGCTCGCTCCCCGCTACCCGCTCGAAGCGGCCGGTCCGCTCATCGTCCGGGATTTCTCGCGCTGCATCCTTTGCGGCCGCTGCATCCAGGCCTGCCGCGACATCCAGGTCAACAACGCGATCTCGCACGGCTACCGCGGCGCCCACGCCAAGATCATCGCGATGGGCGATAGCACGCTCGAGCGCTCCGAGTGCGTCGCGTGCGGGCAATGCGTGCAGGTGTGCCCGGTCGGCGCGCTGGTCGAGAAGAAGGCTCGCTTCCAAATCCGCCCCTGGCAGGCGCGGCATGTGCGGACGACCTGTTCCTACTGCGGCGTCGGCTGCCAGCTCACCCTGCACCTCAGCGGCGACAGGATCCACAAGGTGTCCGGCGTCGAGGCGGCGGCGCCCAACCTGGGCCGCCTGTGCGCCCGCGGCCGTTATGGGTTCGATTTCGTGCATAGCGCGCAACGGTTGTCGGCGCCGCAGGTGCGCGAAGACGGCGCGCTGCGGCAGGCGAGCTGGAACGAAGCCCTGGACCGCGCGCAGGCGATCATCGCCGGCGTCGTCGCCGAACATGGTCCGGGCGCCGTCGCTCTGATCTGCTCGGCCCGCGCCGGCAACGAGACGCTCTACGCCTGGCAAGCCTTCATGCGCGAGGTCGTGGGTTCGCCGCACGTCGTGGCGCCGTTCGCCGCGCCCGGCCTGCAATGCGAGCTGGCGGCGCTCGAAACGGCGCCGACCGTCCTGCTGATCGGCAGCGATCTGACCGTCGAGAATCCGGTCGCGGCGACGTATCTGAAGCGGGGCGTCAAGGCGGGCCACCGCCTCGTGGTCGTCGACCATCGCGAGACCGTGATCGCGCGCCACGCGACCCTGCATCTGCCGGCGCGCCCGTTGACGGAGACGGTGCTCGTCAACGGCTTGATCAACGCCTTGCTGGCTCGCGGCCAGCACGCCGCCCCGCCCGAGCTCGCGGCGGCGGTCGCCGCGTTCACGCCGGCGGCCGTCGAGACCGCCACCGGGGTCACCCCGCAGCAGCTGGCCGCCGCCGTCGACCTCCTCGGCGCCGCGGGGCCGGTCATGCTGGTCTACGGCGCCGGCGTGTCGCACATCGCGCCGCGGTTCGCGGCGCTGCAGGGGCTGCTCGGCAACCTGGACCGCGAACACGGCGGCGTGCACCATATCGGCGCGCAGGCGAATGCGCTCGGCGCGCTCTACATGGGATTGGCGCCCGATCTCGCGCCCGGCGGCGTCGCGCCGGTCGCGCCGGCCGGCCTGCGCTTCGATCAACTGGTGGCCGACCTCGCGCGGGCGCCGCAGCCGCAGATTCGCTGCCTCGTCATCAGCGGCGAGAACCTGGCCTTCGCCGCCGCGGCGGATCCGGAGGTGGCGCTGGCGCTGTCGCGCGCCCAGGACGTCATCGTGATCGACAGTCTGCAGAGCGACACGCTGGCGCACGCGTCGGTGGCGCTGCCGGCGGCCGCCTGGGCCGAAGAGGACGGCACGGTGATCAACGCCGAACACAGGATCCAGCGTTTCGTGCAGGCGGTGCCGCCGGCTGGCGAAGCGCGGCCCGAGATCTGGATCGCCACGCAGTTCGCCAACCGCCTGGGCCGGTCCTGGCCCGAGCGGACGGCGCAGACGTGGTGGGACGAGGTCATCGTGCCCGCCCTGCCCGTTCTCGACGGTTTGACCTACGACCGGCTCGGCGCGGACGGCGCGTTGTGGCCCGCCCGCAACGGGGGCCGCGTCGCCGCGCGCCCGGTACCCTGGGTCGGCTACAACTACGTCCACCGTACGCTCATCGAGAACTGCACGGGCGTGCTCGAGTCGCTGCCGCAGCACAGCGGGCTGGGCGAGCAGGCCCCGGCCGACGATCCCGAGGCGATCCGCGCCGCCTTCGTCGACTTCCTGGCGCAGGAGACGCTGGCGTCGCGCCGCGACGCCGTCGACGCGGTGCTGGCGACGTACCGGCGCCGCCCCGGCGGCTTGATCCCCGTCTTGCAGAAGGTGCAGGAGCTGCTCGGCTTCCTGCCCGCCGTCGTGCAGAATTACATCGCGCTGAATCTCAACCTGTCGGCGGCCGACGTCTACGGCGTCACGTCATTCTATTCCTTCTTCACCATGAAGCCTCGCGGCAAGCACGTGGTGCGGGTTTGCCTGGGCACGGCCTGCTATGTCGTCGGCGCCGGTCGTCTGATCGAGCAGCTGCGGGAGGACCTGGACGTGGAGGTCGGCGGCACCACCGCCGATCGCCTGTTTTCTCTCGAGGGCGTGCGCTGCGTCGGCGCCTGCGGCCTGGCGCCGGTCATCATCGTCGGTCAAGACACCCATGGGTCCATGACCAGCGAGAAGACCCGGGACATCATCGTCGCCTACCGCGCTCAAGAGGCCTGAGGGTGCGGCTCGCGCGCCGTCGCGGGAAGCGGATTGTCGGCGGTGGCGCGAAACTGAACGGGAGAGGTTACGTTGAAGCTCAAAGACATCATGGACCTCCTGGCGGCGAAGACCTGCCACGTCACCGCCAAGCACCTCGCGCTGGACATCAAGAGTT
>CAZJWO010000077.1:0-17451 GCA_964549735.1 uncultured Fibrobacteraceae bacterium
AGAGGCGCGCCGGCCGCAAGACCGGCGCGGGCCAGAGGCGGTTTAATACGTTGCGATGGAAAGCAGTTGACATCCGTGCGCCAACTCGGATATGATGCGGCGGCCGCCGGGGATCACCTCCCACATCCCGTGCCCTGCAACAGCCCGCGGGGTGATGTCCTGGGTGCCTGCGACCGCCGCTGCGGCGGCATCCACTGGTGAGGAGGAACACCATGAAGTTCGTCGTCAAGCCCGAGAAGCCCTGGGACCGCAATCCGATCACGCTGTGCTGGCTCTGCTCCGAGGATCCCCGCGCCTGCATCTACATGTAGGGATCCTGCGAGGTGAATGGCGGCACTGCGCTGCGGTGCCGCGACACACGGCTCGGCGGCGCGGCGGCCCTCCGATCGCCGCGCCGCTCGGTGCCAGACCAGCCACCGGCGGACACGCCATGCGCGATCGGCCTGAAGCATGCGCCGCCGACTTCCCCTGCTGAAGCCTCTCGTCCTTTTCGGCGCCGTCTTCCTGCTCGCGGCCGTCGCCGTGTTCGCTTTCTTGCGCATCGACAAGGTGGTAGTCGCGCCGGGCTGTTTCGCCGGCGGCTCGGTCGCGGTGCGCGCGCCGCTCGCCGGCCGCATCGCCGAGGTCTTGGTCGCGCCCGGCCAGCGGGTCGCTGCGGGCCAGCTGCTGGTGCGCTTCGACCAGGACGCGTTGCAGGCCGAACTCGCCCTGTCGCGCGCGCGCCGGCAGCACCTCGCGAATCGTGAGCAGCTCATGCGGTTGGAGATCGACGGGCTCGCCGCAGGCGTGTATCCGGCCGAACGCGAACAGGCGGTGCGCGCCGTCGAACGCAGCCGCCTCGCGCTTCGCGATGCCGAGACGGTCTACCAGCGCCAGCTCGCGCTGGCTGGCCAGGACCTGACGCCGCAAGAAGCGCTGCAGGCCGCTGAGCTGTCGCTACGCCTGGCCGAGCTCGAGCTGGCCGAGACGAGCCGGGCGGTCCCGCTGCTGCAGCAGCGCCAGACCGCCGGTCTCGCCGAATTGCAACGCGAGGCGGACTGGGTCGCCGGCGAGCTCGCCGCGCAGGAGGTGGCCCTGGCGGATCTCGAGCGGCGCCTCGCCCTGTGTGCGGTGACGGCGCCCGACAGCGGGATCGTCACCGGGCTGTCGCTCTACGAGATCCAGCAGCGGTTCGTGCCCGAAGGGCAGGAGATCCTCCGACTCGAGCGGTGTGCGCCGGCGCGGTTCGAGGGCTGGCTGAACGATCACGGCCGGGCGGCCGCCCGCGCCGGGCAGCGCGTGAAGATCCGCCTGGACGGCTACCCGTGGCTGCTGTACGGCACGGTGCCGGGGCGGGTCGTGTTCGTGGCCAGCCATCGCGATCACGAGGCGGGCGCGCCCGGTTTCGCCGTCATCGTCGCGCCCGAGCCGGGCGCCGGCCCCGGGCCGCTCGCCGACGGTATGACGGGTCAGGCGCGCATCCAGGTCGGCGAACGCGTGACGCTCGGCAAGCTGCTGCTCGAGCACGTCATGGGCGTGGACTTGCCGTGAGCCGCGCGGAGCAGCCGCCGCGAGGACTGGTGCGGCGCTTCTTCCGCGAGCAGGTGCGGCCGTATCTCGGCCTGCAGGTGCAGATCGGCGCCTGCATGGTCGCGATGGTGGTGCTCGAGCTCATCGATCCGCTCATCCTGCGCGCCATCATCGACCGCGCTCTGGGCGATGGCGACGCCGCCCTGCTGCTCGTGCTGGTGCTGCTGCTCCTGGTCATCATGGTGTTCCGGATCGGCTTCCGCACCTTGAGCGTCTGGCTCTACAGCTACTCCGGCCTGCGCATCCTCTTCGACTATCGCCAGCGCGTCTTCCAGCACGTCGAGCGACTGTCGCCGTACACGATGCGCGGCGAGCGCGCGGGCGACACGCTGGCGCGTATCACCTCGGACATCGACGTGCTGCAGCGCGCCGCGGCGCACACGGTCGTCCGCGCGGTGCAGGACCTCCTGACCATCGGCGGCATCCTGGCGGTGCTGCTCTGGCTCGACGCGCGCCTGACCCTGCTGCTGCTGCTCGTCTATCCGCTGCTGGTGTGGCTGCTGCTGAAGGTCAACAAGAAGGTCCGGCTGGAGGGCCTGCGCGCCCGGCAGGCCATCGGCGGCCTGTACGCGTTCCTCGAGGAGCGCCTCGGCGCGATCCGGCTCATCCAGGAATACCTGCGCCAGAAGGCCGAGGCGCGCACGCTCGTCGGCGTGGCGCGCCCGGTCATCAGCAGCAACCTGGCGCTGTCGGTGTGGGCGTCGGGGCAGGTCTCGCTCGCCGACCTGATGATGACCGGCTCGTTCCTGGTCGTGTTCCTGGTGGGCGGGCGCATGGTGCTCGACACCAGCCTGAGCCTCGGCACGCTCATGGCGTTCTACACGCTGGCCACGCGCCTGTACCGGCCGATCTCGCTGCTCATCGACGTGAACGTCGATCTGCAGGTCGCGCGCGCCTCGCTGGGCCGCGTCTACGAGCTGCTCGACCGCGAGCCGGAGATCCGCGACCGCGCCGACGCCGTCGACCACGCGGGCGGACCGGGCCGTCTCGATCTGCACGACGCAGGCCTGGTCTGGCCGGACGGCACGCGGGTGCTCGAGACCGTGAGCCTGTCGGTCCTGCCCGGGCAGAAGGTGGCGGTCGTCGGGCCGTCGGGCGGCGGCAAGTCGACCCTGGCCGCGCTCATGGCGCGCTATCTCGATCCGGCCGCGGGTCGGGTCGCACTCGACGGCATCGACCTGCGACAGCTGACTCTGCGCAGCCTGCGCCGCGCCGTGTGCCTGGTGCCCCAGGAGACGCAGTTCTTCCACGACACGCTCGCCGCGAACCTGCGCCTGGCCCGGCCACGCGCGACAGAGAGCGAGCTGCTGGACGCGCTGCGCGCCGCGGGCCTCGACGATTTCCTGGCGACGCTGCCGCGCGGACTCGAGACGCTGGTCGGCGAGGCGGGCATGCGCCTGTCCGGCGGCGAGCGCCAGCGGCTCGCCCTGGCGCGCGCGCTGCTCAAGCGGTCGCAGGTGTACATCCTGGACGAGGCGACGTCGGCGCTCGATACGCGCACCGAGCGGCAGGTGTTCGAACGCTTCCACGCGGCGATCCCCGGCTGCACCGTGGTGACCATCGCGCACCGGCTGACCACGGCGACCGCGGCCGACCGCATCTTCGTGGTCGGCGACGGCCGGCTCGTCGAGGCGGGCACGCACGCGGAGCTGCTCGCGCGCGCCGGCCTCTACCGCGTGCTGTGGGACGAGCAGCTCGGCGGCGGGACGATCGCGGCCGCGCCGTGATCCTGGTCTGACGAAGGAGCGGACATGCTGACGTCTCAGGCGCTGCGCGACATCCACGAGCGCGCACACCGGAACTTCGCGGGGCTGCTCGGCCACTGCCGAACGCTCGCCCAGGAGGACGTCGATCGCGCGTGGCCTGGTTTCGGCTATCCGACGGTGCGGCTGCAACTGCACCACGCCATCGCCGCGGAGAGGTACTGGATCGGCGTGCTGCAGGGCCGGATCGATGTCGACGAGGACGACCACGAGCACCCCACCGTGGTCGCGCTCGAGGCTTACCGCGCGCACGTCTTCGCCGCGACCGACGCGTACTTGGGCGACGCGACGCCGGCGGAGCTGAACACCGCGCGGCCGATGCTGACCTGGGGCGGGCGCGAGAAGGTGCTGACTCCCGCGCACGTGGTCCTGCGCACGCAGATGCACCTCTATCATCACCAGGGTCAGGTCACCGCGATGTGCCGCCTGCTGGGCAAGCCCTGCCAGGGACTCGACTATCCGATCGAGTAGTCCGACCGGGCCCGCGAGCGCGCCGCGCTCTGGGGCGCCTCAGGCTCAACCGCGCCGCGTGGCGCGGTAGCAGACGTAGACGAGGCGGACATCGCCGCCCGGCTCGAACGCGCCGAGCACTCGGCCGGCGCGGTCGATCCGGTGCCGCGCAATGACCCGCGAATCGCTGCAGGCGACGACCTCGCCGGTGCCGGCCGCCGGCGAGGTCCGCATCTCGGCGACGTGCAACCAGCTCCCATCGCGCGCGTGGACATCGGCAGCCACGAGGTAGGTCCCCGAGCTGCCGGCGTCGCGGCGGCTCGTGCGCACCCAGAGCAGGCCGTCGGGACCGGCGAACAGCCCGGTGATGTCGGGGTGCGTGTCCGCGACGATGACCGTCGCGTCGGCGAGGTTCGCGCCTACCACCGCTTGCAGCTCCTGGCGTATCGCCTCGATCAACGCGGGCTCGCGTTTCATGCTCGCGTAGGGGCGCTGGGCGAAGGTTGCCTCGCTGCCGGCGCCGTCGATCGCGGCGAGCGTGTAGCCCTCGTGGCCGCACCGCAGGACGAGCGGGCCATCCGGCAGCACGGTCCAGCCCGACCAGGGGGCGACGTCCTGCCGCTCATCGAAGACGTAGCGGCCGACATCCATCGTCTGCTTGAACGAGCGCAGGACGGCGCGTTCGGCGCCGTCCCGCGCGCAGAGCAGCAGGTCCGTCTGCATCCAGACGGTCCGGCCGTCGCTGGTCGTGTTCATGACCTCGATGACCAGGCCGCCCGCGAACGGCGCCGCGCGCGAGACCGGGACCGGGCGCCGCTGGCCGTCGCGCGAGAAGTGGACCGCGCCGGCCGGTTCGCCGCGTACGTCGATCAGTTCGAGCCGGCCCGCCATGCCGTGGGCCACGGCCAGGGTCTGCTCGTCCCACCAGGACAGGCTCGACGGGAAGCGGAACTCGCCGGGGCCGTCGCCGGGGCGGCCGAGGGTCGCGACCAGGTCGCCGCGGTCGTCGATGACGTAGATGTAAGCGAGCTGCGTGTCGAGCAGGTAGCACCTGCCGTCGGGGTCGAAGACGGCGCCGGCGATGATGCCGAACACGAGGTCGTCGTCGTCCGGATCGAGCCGCCACAGTTCGGCGAGGTCGTAGACGAGCGGGGCGGGAGCGGGCGGGCTGGCGATCGCCGCGTGCGCTGCGGCGAAGAACGAGGTCGCGAGGCAGATCGCGGCGGCGCCGAGCGCGAGCCGCCGTGAGCCGGCGCTATACCTGGTCATGGTTCTCCTTGGCGAGCGATGTCACCTCGACGACGAACTCCGTCTTGCCCCGTGCATGCGCAAGGCAGTCGCAACCTGCGACGGTCGCCGAACGGTGATTCCGCAGGAGGTCGCGCCGCGGCGCGGGCGCCTGCCGGCGCGGCGGCGGCGGTTCGATCTGCAGGATACCACGAACACCGCGGAATAGATACGCGAGTAAGGTCCGGTGTCGCGGCGCCTCGTGATTCGCCGTCATGTCCGCGCTTTTGCGCGAGGCCTCGCAGATCACGAAGAAGCACGGTTGTAGATCACCGGCATCGTCCCTTTCCATCGATTCCATGTTACGCACTCGGTGATCAGATCAGCCATGAAGTGCGCGACGTTCATGCGACTGGTCCTGCCGGCGTCGAAGAGGGCGCTGCGTGTCGGCGAGGAGTGCACGTCATACTCCGTGACCCGGTCCTCCGCGGTCAGCGTGTCCGGGCGGACCACAGCCCACTCGAGCGTCTTGTCGTGCTGGCCGATCGTCGTCCGCAGGTAATCCGCCGCGGTCTCGTTGTCCGCATGGGGAGGCAGGAGTCGACGAAGCACGCCGATGACGCACTTCTGGCTCAACGGCACCGGCTCGTCGAGATCGCGATCGCTGATGCCGGCGGTATTCATCAGCACGTACTTCGTCGTCGTTCCGGAATCGTTCGACTTGATGGCGTTGCACAATCGGATGGTGGCGTCGGTCACCAGCCTGCGGGGATGACCGTAGATCCCCTTGATGCTCAGAGTGTGTCCCAGGCACGAAGCGACCGCGGCGCATCCCTCGACGTATCGCGCCATCTCGTCGTCGCGGAGATCCAGTATGCTGGCTCGAATCATATTCATGCGTTCATGGCGCTTGACGGACTCTGGCAGCGAGTCGGGCGACCGGACGATCGCTCGGACGCTCCGCCCGCGATCGAGCAGCTCGGCGACCAGCAGCCGGCCGGTCGCTCCGGTCGCTCCCACGACAAGGATGGTCATGGCCCACCTAGCATGGATCGGCCTCCGTCCATTTCTCGAAGCTCGAACTCAGGTGCCGACCAATGGGTCGAGCACCCGTTTCATCACAGCATCGCGCTGGAGGGCGATGCCGCCGGGACGAGCCGCCCAACCTGGGGCCAGGGGCTATCCCTGACTCTGCGCGAAGTGCAAGAGTTGCGGGACGCATTGTTCGCCGACCGCATCTGGGATGCGGTAAGCGACGCCTCCGCTGCGCAACACGATCGATACTACGAAATGGTGCGGTCGACCAACGCCAGTTTCGGTTCGTGATGATGATTGTTCCAGGCGGTCGTCCCGGGGCGGATATCGCCGAGCCGGACTCCGGCCGCCCGACGTGATACGAATAGCCTGGCAAATTCAGGACGGATCGGTATAAGTAGTTTCATCGCGCGTTCTCGTGCGCCATCGCCGAGGATGGCGCATAGACCTGGCACGAGGAGGTCCTCGATGGCCGCGCCTCTCTGGCTCCCGCCTCTGTTCGCGGCCCGCGACCGCCGCGGCGTCGATGCCGCGCAGCCCTACGGGTCGGCGTGAAGCCGCCCGACGGCATCCTCGAGACGGCGCTCTACGCGACGGATCTCGACGCGGCGCGGCGTTTCTACGGCAAGGTGCTCGGATTGCCGTTGATCGCGGCCGAGGCCGGTCGTCACGTGTTCTTCCGCTGCGGCGAGGGCGTCTTGCTGGTCTTTGAACCCGGAGCGACCGCAGCGTCCGGACACGCGGGATCGATCGGGGTGCCGGCGCACGGCGCCTGCGGTCCCGGCCACGTCGCCTTTGCCGTGCGTGAGTCCGAGCTGCCGGCGTGGCGCGAACACCTGGAGACGAACGGCGTGCCGCTCGAGGCGGAGGTCGCCTGGCCTCGCGGCGGCCGCTCGCTCTACTTCCGCGACCCTGCGGGCAACAGCGTCGAACTTGCAAGCCCCCGCTTGTGGGGGTTCGCCGAAGCGAAGCGCCGCAGCCCATGAAGTTCCTCGCCCTGATCTCCGCCGCCGGCGCCTCGTTCCTGACTGGCGGCGCCCGGGCAGCCTCGCGTTCCTCATGACCTGCGACCGACCTGGTATCGCGCCGCGCTCAGTAGAGGCCCGGTCGGAGTCCGACCAGCGTCAGGCCGACCAGACCAGCGAGGATCATGATGAACAGCGTGGGAAGCGCGATCTTGCGCAGCAGGAGTCCTTCCGAGCCCGTCGCGCCGATGACACCGCAGATGGCCGCGATATTCAGTATCGACACCATGTTGCCGATCCCGGCGCCGACGTTCTGCAAGGCCACGACCAGGATGCGAGAGACACCGGCGTCCTGGGCAGAATCGTGCTGCAACACGCTGAACAGGATGTTGGACGAAGTGGTGCTGCCGGTGAGGAACGCGCCGAGGCCGCCGATCCACGGCGCGACGAGCGGGATCATCCTGCCGGTCGCCTCGGCCAGCGCGTGCGAGAGCGCCTGCATCATGCCCGGCAGGTCCTGTGGATTGCTGTCGGAATGGATGATGACCTGGGTCATCGAGACCGCGACGATCAGCGTCGCCGCGGGTTTCAGGACCTGCTTGAACGTCATGAACCAGGCGATCCGCACCTTCTCGGCCGACATCCGGTGGATCGCCCACGTCATGATCGCTACCGGGATGAACGGGACGATACCGGGAAGATTCAGGTAGGAAAGCGAATAGCCGAGATCCTGCCCGAAGATCCGGGGGAGATCGATGGAGAATGATCGCATCCATGCGGAGATCCCCAGCCCGGGCCAGCGGGTTACAGTCAGGATCATCGCGACCAGCAGATACGGCGCCCAGGCGAGGACGACCTGCATCTGCTTGCGAGGCTGGCGCGACACGCCGCCTCCGAGCCAGACCTCCGGCCATCGCTCGCGCTCGGGAAACCGCCAGGTCTGCTTCGGCATGAACACGCCCTTGCGTGCCGCGAGCACCCCCAGACCCAGGGTCGCGAAACCAGCGGCCAGGTCCGGCAACTCGGGACCGATCAACCAGGCGACCAGGAACTGCGTAGCCCCCGCGACGGATCCCAGAAACGCCGCGAACGGCAGGACAGGAAGCGTTGCGCGCCAGGCTCCGGCCAGCGACCGCGAATCCTGATTTCCGAACCAGAACGTGAACAGGAAGATCCCGGCCGGCCCCCAGAAGACCAGGGCGCTGCCGGTCACGACGGCCGTCCAGGTCGATACTTCGTGAAGGAAGCTCGCAGCCTCCATCCCCTCGGCAAGCGTGGCTTCCCCGATGACCGAACCGATGCCACCGATGATCGGTGTCCCGGCGGCACCAAAAGGAGTCTGCATGGCGTTGAAGAAGAGCCCGAATACCGCCGCAGCGAGCGTGGGGAAGCCGAGACCGACAAGGAGCGGAGCGGCGAGTGCACCGGGTGTGCCGAAGCCGGCCGCCCCTTCGACGATCGTCATGAATCCCAGGCCGATCAACAGCAGCTGGATGCGGCGATCGTCCGCGATTCCGGAGAGGTGCCACCGGATCGAAGCGATGGCGCCGCTCTGCTGCAGGTGGTTCATCAGCAGCAGCGCGCCGAATACGATGATCACGATCTCGATCGCCTGGATCGCGCCATAGACTGCAGAAGCGGCCCACCAGTTCCAGTCGAGGCGCCACACGGACAGCCCGAGCCCGCCAGCAACCAACCACCCGGCGCTCATCGCCTTGACGGCGGGCCAGCGTAAGCCCGCCATCAGGACGAAGACCACGACCAGCGGAGCGAACGCCAGCACTGCCAGGATGCCGGGCTCCATCAAGGGTGAGTTCTCCCGTACCGCTGCCTAGCCGGCCGCTTCGATCGCATGGAGCTCTCCTTCGCCCCTCTCGAACGCGGTGACATTGGCGAGCGTCGTCTCGGCGATGTTGCGGATCGCCTGGTGGGTGAAGAACGCCTGGTGTCCCGTGATCACGACGTTGGGGAACGTCAGGAGACGGGCGAAGACATCATCGGTGATCAGGTCTTCCGAGAAGTCTTCGAAGAACAACTTGTCCTCCTCCTCATAGACGTCGAGCCCGAGAGCTCCGAGTTTGCGGCTCTTGAGGGCTTCGATCACCGCGCGGGTGTCGACCAGCGCGCCGCGGCTCGTGTTGATCAGCATCGCGCCCTCCTTCATCATGTCCAGAGCGCCGGCATCGATCAGGTGGTGCGTCTCCTTCGTGAGCGGTGCGTGAAGGGCGACGATATCCGAATCGCCGAGGATCCTGCCGAGGTCGACGAATTCGAGTCCGAGTGATCTCGCTTCGGCGCTCGGGTCCGGATCGTAGGCGAGAATCCGGCAACCGAACCCGATCATGATCCGGCAGAACGCCGCTCCGATCTTGCCGGTGCCGACCACACCGACCGTCTTCCCCTTCATCTCGAATCCGATCAGTCCCTCGAGGGAGAAGTTGCCTTCACGGACGCGCATGTAGGCCCGGTGGAGCTTACGGTTCAACGTGAGGATCAACCCGACCGCGTGTTCGGCCACGCCTGCCGGCGAATAGGCAGGGACACGAGAGACGGTCAGGCCGAGTTCCCGCGCGGTGTCCAGGTCGACATGGTTGAAACCGGCGGATCGCAACGCGATGAGGCGCGTTCCCGATCTGGCCAGTTCCTCCAGGACCGGCGCACCGAGCTGGTCGGCAACGAACGCGCAGACGCCTGGGAAGCCCGCCGCGAGCGAGGCGGTCACGTGCGTCAGGCGCGGCTCGAGGAATACGAGGTCATGCCCGTGGCTGGCGTTGGCCTCCGTCAAGGACGTCATGTCGTACGTCTTGGCGCTGAAAACGGCGACTCTCATCTGAGCCTCCCGAAGAAGAAGACGGCGGGCCAGTCTGCGCGATCGACGTTCCTCGTCTGGACAGGCGCTGTTGCCCGCCTGTAGATATCTTACCAAATCTATCCCCGATAGTCCGGAGCCGAAAGGACGTCGACGCCGCGGTCCGGCGCCCGCTCCGGACGAGCGACCGCGAACCGAACCCGCCGGCCAGGCAGTTCCATGGCGACCGCACAGGCCCGCCAGACGCGATGCCGCGCGACGCGGGCACCTTGATGAAGAAGGGCATTCTGGATGGACATCGACCGTAATGCACCAGCGATCGCTTCAACCGAGGCGTACGTGACGCCCCGCCATCATGAGTGACTCGCGTCCAGTAGAACTATTTCGGCAGTGGCTCGATGAGGCGCGTCGCACGGCCGGTATGTGGCATCCAGCGGCGTTCTGCCTGTCGACTGTCGATGAGCGGGGACGCCCGGACGCGCGCTTCGTCGAGCTGAAGAGAATCGGACCCAAGGGATTCCTTTTCGGTACACGGCTGGACTCGCCCAAAGCACGAGCGATTGTTCGGGATCCTCGCGTCGCCATGACTTTCTGGTGGGACCGGCTTGGACGCCAGGTGCGCATCATGGGAACGGCGATCAGCGCGTCACGTGAGGAGGCAGATGAGATCTTTCGGGAGCGTTCGCACGAAGCGCGGGTGGTGTCGGCGGTATCGCAGCAGAGTGAGCCTCTGACGGATCCCACCGAACTCAGGCAACGGATCGAGGAAGCACTGAGGGCTGCCGCCCCGGTGAGTTCGGAACATTGGGGCGCGTTCTGGATCCGGCCGTCGAGAATCGAGTTTCTTCGGTTCGAAGAGTCCCGGCTGCATGAGCGGCGCGTCTATGTGCGCGACGACGGAGAACGGTGGTTGAAGGAATGGCTCTGTCCGTGACTTACGGTAGCGACCGCTATGCGCGGGCGCCGCGGGCGAAATTGCCATACGGGTCGCTGCGCCGTTCTCCCGTTCGACGACCGAGCGTTGTCCCATTCGAGGAGATGTCCATGAAAATCACAGTTCAGACCGTCGTAAGAGCCGAGCTGGGTCCGACCTGGGATGCGTGGAACGACCCGGCGGACATCGAGCAGTGGAATGCCGCCCAAGATGACTGGCACACGACCCGGAGCTCCGTCGATCTGCGTGAAGGCGGGAACTTCTTGGCGCGGATGGAGGCCAAGGACGGCAGCGCCGGCTTCGACTTCGAGGGAGTATTCACGCGCATCGTGCCTCACGAGACGATCGAATACCGGATGAGCGATGGCCGGGAGGTCAAGGTCGAGTTCGTCGAGCGTGCTGGCGGCGTCCTGGTGAAGGAGACATTCGACGCGGAGTCAGAGAACCCGCCAGAACTCCAGCGCCAGGGATGGCAGGCCATCCTGGACAACTTCCGCCGGCATGTGGAGGCGAAGCATTGAAGCGGAGGCCAGGGTTCTAGAACGCTTTTTGTCAAGTTCGCCGGGATCCCGAACAGGGAGGCAGGAGGCTTCGCATGGGTATGGGCAAGATCTTACCGCATCTGTGGTTCGACTCGGAGGCGAACGAAGCCGCCGGGTTCTACACGAGCGTCTTTCGCGGCTCGCGAATCACGAGCAGGACGACCCTGCGCGACACGCCTGCGGGCGACACCGACATCGTCACGTTCGAGCTGGCGGGCCACCGGTTCATGGCGATCAGCGCCGGGCCCCATTTCCGGTTCAATCCTTCGATCTCGTTCATCCTGAATTTCGACCCGTCGCAGGACGAGAACGCGATGCAGAACCTGAACGTGATGTGGCAGAAGCTCACGGAAGGCGGGAAGCCGCTCATGCCGCTCGACAAGTACCCGTTCAGCGAGCGCTATGGCTGGGCTACCGACAAGTACGGCGTCAGCTGGCAGTTCATCCTCTCGGACCCCGAGGGCGAAGATCGACCGTTCATCGTGCCGTCGCTCCTGTTCGTGGGGTCCAATGCCGGGCGCGCCGAGGAGGCGATCCGCTTCTACACGTCCGTCTTCCGCAACGCGCGCCAAGGAACTGTCGCGAGGTACGCCAAGGGCCAGGAGCCCGACCGGGAAGGGACGATCATGTTCGCCGATTTCATGATCGAGGACCAGTGGTTCGCGGCCATGGACAGCGCACGGCGGCATGACTTCGGTTTCAATGAGGCGATCTCGCTGCTCATCGACTGCCAGACCCAGGAGGAGATCGACCACTACTGGGACAAGCTCTCGGCGGTTCCGGAGGCCGAGCAGTGCGGCTGGCTCAAGGATCGGTTCGGCGTTTCTTGGCAGGTTGCGCCCGCGGACCTGGAGCGGATGATGAACCAGGGTACGCCGGGCCAGGTCGCGCGGGTGACGGGTGAGTTCCTCAGGATGAAGAAGTTCGATCTGGCGAAGCTAAGGCACGCCTACAAGGAGGCGGCGCCGGGCGCGTGATGGTTTGCCGCCTTCGGCCCGCGCGGGTGAGGCGCGACGCGCTGAACGGATCGGCCGCCCGCGGCACCTGTAGGTCGGTGCCAAGCCGTCACGCCGCACCTTCTCGAGCGCGCCGTTCCGCCTCGATCTTCAGCGCTGCGACGCCCTTGTTCAGCGACGCAGCCAGCATCCGCCGCATCGGCCCCGCGAAGAGCCGCACGAGCAGCCCGTCGAACGACTCCTCTGTCCGCACGCGCGTGCCGCTACCCTCTGACTCGAACGTCCACGTGTGGACGGCGCGGATGCCGAGCGGAGCGCGTCCCGTCCAGCCGATCTGACGCTCCCGATCGACAACCTGGAGCGTCGAGGCGATCGGTACCCCGCCTGCTTTCCACCGGAACTGTGTCCCGGGCGAGAGCGGGCCGCTGACGTCGACGGACGTCACGTCCGCGTTCCACTGCGGCCACGCGCACAAGTCGGTCTGCACCGCCCACACCAGTGATGAAGGGGCGTCCACGTACGCCTCGGCCGAGGCGAAAGCTGGCGCGTTACGGTCGATGTCCATCCAGAATCACCTTCATGGCTCAGGTGCTAGCCAGGCACGACGTTTCGCGTGAGCGATGGCGCAAGGCGGCGCGCCGCCTGCCCCGCCCTCCTGCTGGCGGCGTGTCGACGCTGTCGCCGCCTGCTCGATGATCTGGAGGCAACACCTCGTCTGGCCGTACATGTCGCCGGGTGAAGCAACGCTTCCATCCGGAGCGATGGGGGCGGTGCCGGACACTGCGACGAACGGCCCGACGCGGACAGCACGCGAGAAGCCGATGCGTTGCTCGAACGGAGATCCGGAGGTGACCGAGTTGCGCATATTTTTTCCTTCCTGGCGGCTGACGTGCCGGCGCCGAGCTGCAGGCCGGTAGGCGCGGTCAACGCACGAGCAGAATCTTGCCGACCAGCGATCGCGCATCGACGCGGGCGCGCGCCAGGTAGACGCCGCTGGCCACGGCGCGGCCCGCGTCGTCGCAGCCGTCCCACGTGAACCCATGAGGCCCCGCGCCCGCGAGCGGCCCCCGGAACAGCAGCGCGACACGCCGCCCACGCACATCGTAGAGCCCCAGCTCGCACTCGCGCGCGCCGCCCGGCGGCAGGTCGAGCTGCACGGTCGTGCGCGGGTTGCAGGGATTCGGGAAGCAGGTCAGCCGCGCGGCGCGGTTGGCGGCGGGGATCTCCGGCGCGGCGGTGGCCTGTTCGCCGTAGCTGGTTTCGCGCCAGCTCAGCGCGATCTGCTGGGGCCCGTCTCTGGCGCGTCGGACCTGCACGAACCGCAGGTTGCCGGGCGCGGGCACGTCGATCGGCGCGTTCGCCGGCTGCCAGGGCCCCCATTCGATCATCGCCAGCTCGTCGAACCAGGCGCGGCCGACGCCGGCCGCGGGGGGCTCGGCGCCGCAGCGCAGCTCGAAGAAGATCCCGTTCGACGGGGTCGCGAGGTCGCGCCATTGCCGGGTCCAGCCGAGATCGCCGGTCACGGGAGCGTCCAGGTCGGTGCTCGCCAACGGCGTCTCGCTCGTGCGGTTGCTGTAGAAACGCACCATGATGCGGGCCCGCGGCGCGTTCTGGCCGCACAGCCAGCCGACCGCGGAATGGTCGCGCAGGGGATCGCAGGGCAGGTGCTTCTCGAGGTCGGTCCCGGTCTGCACGCCGTCCGACCAAGTGCGGCGCAAGCCCAGCGAGCGCGCACCGGCCAGGAACACATCGTCGTCGAGCCACTCGTCGGCGGTGTTGACGTCCCAGAGATTGGCCCCCTCGTCCTCGAAGCCGCCCAGCCAGAGCAGATCCCGGCCCCAGCGCACCTGCCAGCCGCCGCCGTCGCCGGTTATGGCCTCGACGCCGCTGAAGAATCCTTCGTCGCCGACCGGCCAGGGCGCCGAAACGGCGTAGCCGTCGCGCGACTCGAGCGCGAGGTCGATCGTCCTGAACACCACGGTGGAATCGACGGCGGCGCGCGACAGCAGCACCCGGCCGGTCACGCCGTCCGGTTCGCGGATCACGAGCGCGCCCATGGGGCGCGAATAGTCGGCCAGGCGCTCGACGATATGGCGGGCCAGGGTGCCGGTGGCCGGGCGCGGAATCCAGTGGTCGATCCAGGCCGGGGTGAACGTGTAGCCGGTGATGCCGGTCGTGCCGATGGTCAGCGTGAAGACCAGCGTGGGCATGGTCTCGGGGTAGTAGAGGTCGAACACGAAGTTGCCGAGGCTGTGGGCGATGAGCCTGCCGTCGTGGACCTCGAAGCCCTGCAGCACGTGCGGGTGGTGATTGATCACCACGTCGGCGCCGAGGTCCAGGCCGAGCCGGCGCAGCGCGCGTTCGCCGGGCGACGGTTCGTTGCGGAAATGGAACTCGGGATCGCCAGGCTGCGGCAGCATGGCCTCGACCGGCGGCGGCGCGGACAGGATAGCCGCCGGCGCGCGGCCGTCGGGCGGCGGCGCGGTCTGGTACTCGTCGCCGCTGTGGGTCTGGACGATCACGATGTCCGCCTGCTCGCGGCAGCCGTCGATCGCACGCCGCAGGTTGTCCGGCAGCAAATAGGCGAAGCCTGGCTTGTTGTACCCCGCGTCGAGGAACGGCTGGTAGTTCCACTGGCGGCCCGTGCGGTTGCAGAGCCCTGCGAAGCCGAGGCGCAGGCCCTTGGCGCTGTAGTACGCCGGCAAGAGCGCGAAGTACTCGTTCACGCCGGCGCCGCAGTAGGCGATTCCCAGCGCCGCGAGCCCGTCGATCGTGTCGAGCATGCCGATCTCGCCGTAGTCGATGATGTGGTTGTTGCCGATGGTGACCACGTCGATGCCGGCATAGGCCAGGCCGACGATGTTGGCGGGGCGGCTGCGGAACACGACGCTCTTGGTGGGATGCGGTGTGCCACGGCTGGTATAGCAGACCTCGAGATTGGCGACGTTGACGTCGGCCGCCTCGCCGAAGATGCCGCGCGTGGGCTCGAAGAGCGCCTCCACGCCATAGGTGTCGATGATCCCGCCGGACGTCTCGTAGCCGCGGCCGGTGAAGACGTCGCCGACGAAGTTCACGGTCAGCGGCAGCTCGCTCGGGCCCGCGTCGACGCTGATGCGGCTGAGAGCGCTGCCCTGCAAGCCGTCCGGATCGGCCACCACCAGACCGACGCTCCAGGGGTGGTCGGCCTGCACGAGGAACGTGTGCAGCGGAGAGGCGACATCGCTCGTCGTGCCGTCGCCGAAGTCCCAGGCGAAAGTGAACGTGTCACTGTCGGGGTCGAAGACCTTGGCCTGGAACTGCACGTCCACCGAGAGCAGCCCGCGAGCGGCCTTGCGCACTTGCCGGACCGAGCTGAGGATACGGCAACGCGGGGCGTGCGGCAGATCGAGCGTGACGTCGCGGATGTCGTCGAAATACGTGATGCCGGGCAGGCCGCTGTCGGCATCGTTGACGTAGACGAGCCGAGTGATCTCGGTAGGCGCCGCGCCGAACGTGGCCCGCCAGGCCGCGCCGATCGGCAGGAGGAAGACGTGCCAGGCGTTGCGGCTGAACGCGCCCTGGTAGACGGTCCACCAGTCGGCGTCGGCCATGAGTTGCGTGCCCCAGAACGTGTAGAACAGCATGTTGGTCGCGTCGCCGATGCCCAACGCCTGGATCTCGCCGACGCGGTCGGCGCGCACGGCGACCTGCCAGACCGTCGTGTCGCAAACCGCGGCCGGTATGGCCAGGGTCTGCTGCTTCCAGGTATTGCCGTCGAGGCGCAAGGCCTGCGCGCCGGCGTACGCCGCGCCGACGAGCGACCAAGCGCCCGGATCGAGGTCCTGATCCTGGTAGCTCGTGAGGTCGATGGTCTCGGCCTCGAAATCCTCGATCACGACGCCGCGGGGCGCGGCATCAGCCCCGGAAGCGACAGCCAGCGCGATCACGAGCAGCACGCGCAGCCAGGCGACCGGCGACGCGATTCGACGCGACATGGGAGATCTCCGATCTGTGCGGACGGACGCCATGATGATAGCACATCGCCGGGGAGCGATTCACGCCCCGTTCTCGATCGGGGCGCGGGCAGCCCGCGTCATTCCGCCTGACGTTAGCGTCGGGCGTCTGGACTGTACGGCATCAATTCCGGCGTATTGCCCGGTCCGCGCAGTAGCCTCATTCCGGTCGTGGTCTCTGAAGCGCTCCGGTTCATCTCGCACCCTCCTGCGATGCCCGTCTGGGTGGTTCACCTCGTTGGCCTCGCGACACGCACACTTCATTCCGCCCCTGGGAACTCAGTTCCGAACTGCAAAGACGACCGCGTTGTTCAGCATGTCATCAAGAGCGCGAATAGTCCGCCGCCGTATCCACAGCGCCAGGGCCGGGCCCACCACGACCCACACGGCGGCGCCGACGAGCGCCTTGCCACTTAATGGGGAGGCGGATTCCGCAGAGCTGAGCAAGCCTGCGACTGCGAAGCCGGCCCAAAGGGAAAGCGGGAATATGCATACGAACAGGGCCATGAAGAGGACGCCGTTCAACTCAGCCCGAAGACGGAGCGTCTCGCCCTCGACTTCGACGACTACCTTCGTGGCGCCGCGGACAGGATTCTCTCTCGTGCTCTGCAGGCCGGGGCCTTTCAGTATGCGGCGATGCGGGCTCGTGTCGACGACGCGAAACCCATTCGGCAGCAAAGTGGCCTCGATAGCAGAGAAGGCGACTGCCTGGTCGCCGGTGAAGCGTCGTTTCGCCGAGTACTGCATCACGCTTCCATTCGTATCAGGCCCCATTCCCAGATGCCGAAGGCGAACCGGCACTGCCAACTACACCAGGTGTGGCGACGGCAGCATTCGAAAGGAGATGCGGTACTCGGGACGGTCTTCGAATACGCGGAGATCCGCTCGCCGCTGCCCGCACCAGATACAAGTACCGGGTTCAACTGTGTCGGCATCGATCATTATCCGCCGCCAAGACAACCTCGCTATGGAGTGCGACGAGCAGGAGAATTTGCGAGAACGCGGTCCCCGATTGGCCTGCTTCGAGACGTTCCCCGACCCGTCGGTACTCTTCCAGTATTTCCGCCGACACGACCAGTTGAATGCGGCTGTCCCGCCACGCACTCAGAATCTGGAATGGCGGCCCAGAGAAAAAGACCCCGGAAACGAAGACGTTCGTGTCGAGAACGACCCTCATTTCGCCTTCTTCTCAGCCTTCACTGCTTTCGC
>CAZJWO010000078.1:0-17157 GCA_964549735.1 uncultured Fibrobacteraceae bacterium
CCACCCACACCCTCTCCTACACTCTTTCCCTACACGACGCTCTTCCGATCTCGGTGATCGGCAACCTGCCCGTCGGCGCGACCTATCGGCTCGATACCGTCAGCGCGGGCGTCGGCGTCACGGCGGGAGCCGTCGCCAGCGGCTGGCTCGCGCCGTCGCTGCCGGCGCTCTGGGCCAGCCCGCCCGGCCCGGACGCGCAGCGCCTGGGTTGGCTGCTGGTGCTCATGGCGCTCGCCGGCCTGCTCGGCGGTCGCGCGGTCCACCTCGAGCGACGCGCCTGCCTCGGCCGGATGCTGGGCGGCTACCGGAGCGTGCGCGACGGCGACCTGGTCTTGCTGGAGAAGCTGCACGACCGCTGCCTGCTGGTGACCGGCCTGCGTGGCGCGCTGCTGACCTGCGCCTGGGCGCTGGCGACCGCCGCGATCTGGCGGCTGGCTTTCTCGCCGCTGCCGGACATCGTGCGTCAGTCGCTGGGTCTGCTGCCGTATCTCGTGCCGCTGCTGGCGGTCGGGTCGCTGCTCGAACGCTACGGCCACCGTCATGCGCTGCCGCTGGTCGCCGCGGGCGCCGCGACCGGGTTCGTGCTGCTGAGGTTCGTCTTCTAGCCGGAGCGAGGATGCATGCCGCCGCGACCTTCGACCACCCCACCCGCCGCTCCGGTCGGCGAGCTGGCACGTCCGGTGGCGTGGCGCGTGTTCTGGCGCTGTCTGACGCTGCAGGCCTCCTGGAACGAGCAACGGATGCAGAACCTCGGTCTGCTGGCCGCGCTGGCGCCGTGGTTCCGACGCCAGGGCATGTCGCCGCAGCACTTGCGCGGCGTCTGCCGGCGTTACTACGGCTACTTCAACACGAATCCCTACCTGGCCGGCTACGTCGTCGGCGGCCTTCTGCACCTCGAACAGGCGCGCGCGCGGGGCGAGGCGGTCACCGACCGCCAGGTGGGTTGGCTGCGCGATACGCTCGCCAGGGCCTGCGGCGCGCTCGGAGACCAGATATTCTGGCTGGGCTTGCGGCCGGCCCTCATGCTGGCCGCCAGCCTGCTCGGTCTGTGCGGTCGCTGGGACCTGGTCCTGCTGCTGGTCGGCGGTTTCGCCGCCGGCCAGCTCTGGTGGCGCTGGCGCAGCCTGATCGCGGGTCACGCGCTGGGCGCGCAGGTCGTCGGCGTCATCGGCCGTCCGGCGTGGCACCGGACGTTCGCCTGGACGCGGCGGGCGGCGCTGGCCTTGACGGGCGTCGTCGTTGGCGTTTACTTCGCCAGCATCGCCGGGCCGGGGGAGGCCGTCGGATCCGTTCGTTTGCTCGGACTGCTCTGCCTGGGGCTGGGCCTGCCGTTGCTGGTGCGGCAGCAGATTTCGGCCGAGCTGCAGTTGCTGCTGGGATTCGTATGCGTGCATCTTGTCGTTCTGGTCCTGGCGTGAGCCGGACGGCAGGCGACCGGTAGCGAAGGAATGAGACCGTGAAGACCGCCCTGGCCAACGTATCCGATCCGGTGGGATTCCACCTGCGCGCCGCAGGGCGCATCGTCAAGTTGACGAAGCGCTACCAGTGCGAAGTCGTCATCCGCTACCAGGGGCGCGCCGCCAATGCCAAGAGCATCATGGGCCTGGCCAGCCTCGCCGCCGAGTACGGGGCGGAGGTCCAGATCGAGTGCGACGGTCCCGACGAGAACGAAGCCCTCGCGCATCTGGTCCAGCTGATCGCCGTGGAGTTGGCGCAACCGGAGGCGGGGGTCTGACGTGCGCGCCTTCAACGGTATCCCGGCGGCGCCGGGCTACGCGGTCGGCACGGTGCGGCACCTGCATCGCGCGGTCGTGCGGGTGCAGAGAAGGACGATCGCCTCCGATGCGGTGGCCGCCGAGAGGCAGCGATTCGAGGCTGCGGTCGCGCGAGCGCGGCGGGAGCTGACCGGCCTGCGCGACAAACTCGCCCGCCAGCTCGGCGCCGATGAGGCGGCGATCATCGAGAGCCAGCTCCTGATGCTCGAGGACGAGCTGGTCTGGGACGTGACGCACGCGCGGATCCGCAGCCAGCTCGTCAACGCCGAAGCGGCGTTCGCGCGCGCGATCGGCGACCTCGTCATGCAGCTGAACGGCATGCGCGAGGCGCCGCTGCGTGAACGCATCGCCGATCTGCGGGACCTCGAGGATCGCGTCCTGCGCGCCTTCGAGCCCACCGCGGCGGCCGCCGCGGAGCCGCGCTGGGTCGAGCCGGCGATCGTGGTCGCGGCCGATCTGGCGCCCAGCGAGACCGCCGCCCTGGACCACGACAAGGTGCTGGGGTTCGTCACCGACGAGGGCGGCAGCACGGGCCACGTCGCCATTCTGGCGCGCAGCCTGGGCCTGCCCGCCGTCTGCGGCCTCGGCGGCGCCGCGATGTCGTTGCCCGAAGGATCCTGCGTCGCGGTGGACGGCAACGTGGGCCGCGTCATCAGCGATCCCGACGAAGAGACGCGCGGTCGCTTCCTGACGCTCAGGCAGGAGCAGATCAAGGTCAGCCGCAAGCTGGACTACCTGCGCGACCTGCCGGCGGTGACCCCCGACGGCCGCCGCGTGCTGATGCTCGCCAATATCGAGCTGCCGATCGAACTCGAGGAGGCGCTCGCCCGCGGCGCCGAGGGCATCGGCCTCTTGCGCACGGAGTACCTCTACTTCCAGCATCGGGACATCCCCGGGGAAGAAGACCAGGTCGCCATCTACGCGAACGTGCTGCAACGCATGGCGGAGCGGCCCGTCATCTTCCGCACGCTCGACGTGGGCGGCGACAAGGTTTCGGACTATCTGGGCGCCAAGCGCGAGTACAATCCCTTCCTCGGCTGGCGGGGCATCCGCTTCTCGCTGTCGAACCGCGGCCTGTTCAAGACGCAGATCCGCGCCATCTACCGCGCCGCGGCCGCCGGTCGGGCGCACGTCATGTTCCCGATGATCACCGGCGTCGAGGAACTGCGCGCGACGCTGGAGATCTGCGCCGAGGCGCGCGACGAATTGCAGCGCGAGGGCCGTCCCTACCGCGCCGACCTGCCGGTGGGCATGATGATCGAGACGCCGGCGGCGGCCGCGGTGGCCGATCTGCTCGCGCGCGAGTGCGATTTCCTGAGCATCGGATCGAACGATCTCATCCAGTACACTCTGGCCATGGACCGCGGCAACCGCCGCGTCGCGTACCTCTACCGCCCCTTGCATCCCGCAGTGCTGCGCACGTTGCGCGCGATCGTCGCCGCGGGGCGGACCGCGGGAGTTCCGGTCGGCCTGTGCGGCGAGATGGGTTCGGAGACCCGCCTGGCCGAGGTGCTGCTCGGCTTGGGACTCGACGAGATCAGCATGCACAGCGCCGCGTTGCCGAAGATCAAGCAGGTCATCCGCTGGACCGACTATGCCGAGGCGTGCCGGGTCGTCGACGCGCTGCTGGAGTTGGCGACCGCGGACGAGGCCGACGCCTGGCTGGCGGACTATGTCGCCGCCCGCAAGCTGGCCCGTCTGGCTGGGGACCAGGCGTCATGAGCGCGCGCACGCGAGCGGGCCAGGCGCAGATGCTCGCCTGGATCGAAGGTCTGACGCAGCAGCTGGCCGCCAGCGGCACCAGCCCCGGACTCGCCGGGATCGCGCCGCTGCCGGCGCCGCCCGCGCAGATCCTCTGTTGCGGCATGGGCGGCTCGAGCATCGCCGCGAGCCTGCTCGCCGACGGCTGGCGCGGCCTGACCGTGCCGCTGCTGGTCTGGCGGGATCACGGGCTGCCGGCCTGGGTCGACGAGCGGACCGTCGTGATCGCCTGCAGCCAGTCCGGCGAGACGCACGAGACGCTCGCGGCGGCGGCCGAGGCCCGGCGACGCGGTTGCCCGCTGCTGGCCGTCACCGGCGGCGGCCGGCTGTTGGCGATGGCCAGGCAGCGCGACGGCTTCCCTGCCGTCCAGACGCCCGGCGGACAACCGCCGCGGACGCTGCTCGGCGCTTCGCTCGGCGCCTTGCTGCACCTCTTGCACCGGCTGGACTGCCTGCCCGATCCGGCGCCGGCGATCGCCGCCGCCTGCGGGCAGATCGCCCAGGGAACGCTCGTGCAGCGAGCCGACGGTCGACCGGGCACGGCCGCCGACGCCCGCGCGCTGGCGAAACACCTGGCGGGTCGTTTCCCGGTGATCTACACTGCCGGCGCCCAGGCGCACGGCGCCGGACGCCGCTGGTTGGCTCAACTCAACGAGAACGCCAAGGCGCCCGGCCACCACGCCTGTTTTCCGGAGCTGGCGCACAACGAGATCGTCGGCTGGGATCTGGCGGCGTCGCAGCGGGACCTCTTCACCCTGGTCGTGTTGCGCGGCGCGGACCTGCCGGCCGAGATGGCGCGGTGCGTCGAGGCCGCGGTGCAGCTGCTGGCCGGCCAGTTCGCGGCGGTCCACGAGTACTGGGCCAGCGGCGCGGATGACCTGACCCGTGTGCTGGGCCTCATCTTGTTCGGCGATCACGTCAGCGCGCAGCTGGCGATCGTCAAGGGGATCGACCCGGTGCCCATCGCCCGCATCGACGCGCTGAAGGCGCGGCTGCGCGGCGACTGAACAAGGAGAGACTGCATGAAAGCCGTCATCCCCGCGGCGGGCATCGGCACCAGGCTGCGGCCCCATACCCTGAACAAGCCCAAGGCCCTGCTGGCGGTGGCCGGCCGGCCGATCCTGGCGCACATCGTCGATGATCTGGCGGCCGCCGGCATCGAGAGGTTCGTGGTCATCGTCGGCTACTACGGCCGGACTGTCCGCGAGTGGTTCGACGCCGCGCGGCCGGAGCTGGACATCGTCTACGTCGAACAGGAGCGCCGGCTCGGGCTCGGCCATGCCGTCTGGACGGCCCGCGAAGCGGTCGGCGACGAACCTTTCTTCTGCGTTCTCGGCGACACGATCCTCAAGGCCGACTACCAGACCCTGCTGACGAGCCGCGAGAGCGTCATCGGCGTCCGTCAGGTCGACGATCCGCGGCGCTTCGGCGTCGTGGTCAAGGACGGCGAGCGCGTGACCGGCTTCGTCGAGAAGCCCGAGGTGCCGCCGAGCAATCTGGCCATCGTCGGCGCGTACCTCTTCCGCGAAGGGGGTGCGCTGTTCGACGCCCTGCAGCGGATCATCCGCGAGGATCGGCGCACGCGCGGCGAATATCAGCTCACCGACGGCATGCAGATCATGCTGCAGGAGGGCCACGCCTTCCGCACCGTCGAGGTGAGCGATTGGTACGACTGCGGCAAGCAGGAGACCTGGCTCGAGACGAACCGCGTCCTGCTCGCGCGCGATGCGGCGGCGGTGACCGCCGGCTACTGCCATTGCGATCCCACGGCCCGCGTGGCCGACTCGCGGCTCGGGCCCTACGTCAGCCTGGGCCCGGGCGTCGTCGTCGAGAACAGCGAGATCCGCGACACGATCGTCGGCGCCGGCAGCGTGCTGCGCGATTGCCGGCTCGCCGGCAGCCTGGTCGGCGAGCACTGCCGCGTCGAGGGTGTCGCCGGGACGATCAACATCGGCGATTTCTGTGAACTGACCGCAAAGGAGCAACGATGAGCGAGCGCCATCTCTTCACGAGCGAATCGGTGACCGAAGGCCATCCGGACAAGGTCGCCGATCAGATTTCCGATGCCGTGGTCGACGCCATCATGGCCAAGGACCCCAACGGTCGCGTGGCCTGCGAGACGCTGGTGACCACCGGCCTGGCGATGCTGGCCGGCGAGATCACGACGGCCGTCTATGTCGACATCCCGCGCCTGGTGCGCCAGACGCTGCGGGAGATCGGCTACACGAGCTGCGAGTTCGGCTTCGACGCGACGACCTGCGCGGTCATCACCGCCATCGACGAGCAGTCGCCGGACATCGCCATGGGCGTCGACACCGGCGGTGCCGGCGACCAGGGCCTGATGTTCGGCTATGCCAGCCGCGAGACCTCGGTCCTCATGCCGCTGCCGATCACGCTCGCGCACCGGATGTCCCGCCGGCTGGCGAGGGTGCGCAAGGACGGCACGCTCGGTTGGGTGCGCCCCGACGGCAAGACGCAGGTCACGGTGGAGTACGAGGATCAGCGGCCGGTGCGCATCGACACCGTGGTCCTTTCGACCCAGCACGACCCGGATATCGAGCATGCGGACATCGCCGCGGCCATGCGCCGGCACGTCATCGAGCCGGTGCTGCAGGAGTTCGACGTCCCCTGGTCCGATTACCGCAGCCACGTCAATCCTACGGGCAAGTTCGTCATCGGCGGCCCGCAGGGCGACGCCGGGGTGACCGGACGCAAGATCATCGTCGACACCTACGGCGGCATGGCCTGCCACGGCGGCGGCGCCTTCAGCGGCAAGGACGCGACCAAGGTCGACCGCTCGGCCAGCTACGCCGCCCGCTGGGTGGCGAAGAACCTGGTCGCTGCCGAACTGGCCGACCGCTGCCAGGTGCAGGTCGCGTACGCGATCGGCGTCGCGGAGCCGGTCTCGATCGCGGTCGAGAGCTTCGGCACGGGCAAGGCGCCGGACAGCCGGCTGACCGCCGCCGTGCGCAAGGTGTTCGACCTGACGCCGCGCGGGATCATTAGCCGTCTGGATCTGCGCCGGCCGATCTACCGGCGGACGGCGGCCTACGGGCACTTCGGCCGGGAGGAGGAAGGCTTCGCCTGGGAGCGCACCGACATGGTGGCCGAACTGCAGCGCGCCGTGGGTTGAAGTCGCGCCGGGAGCGATCGCACGGGCTAGCGCACGGGCTAGCGCACGGGCAGACGGAGCTCGGCCGTGATCGTCTGGCCGCTGGTCGTATCCGGATCGCACGCGTACGCGGTCAGGCGGGCCGAAAATTCCAGCGGATTCTGGGTCCAGGGGACCTCGTTGACGAACCGGATGTCGAGCGTCTCCTCGCCGCCCGCGGCGACCTTGGGCACCAGCCAGACCCAGCGCTTGATGGCGAGCGCCGGGTCGTAGGTGACCGTACCGCTCGACGGCGTGCCGGAACTGTACTGGGCGATGCGCAGGATGCGGGGCAGCGTGCCGGCCACCCGGAGCGTGTAGGCATCCACGGGTCCGTCGTTGCGCAGGCGGATCGTGTAGGTGAAGGCGCTGTTCGGCACGGCCGGATCGACCATCTGCAGGATCGGCGTGCCGCTCGCGGGTGTCGAGAGCAGCCAGTCGGCGGTCAGGGACAGATCGGCGCCGGGACTCTCGACGACCGTCACGATGATCGTGTCGCTGCGCGTGGAGGACAGCCCCGGGTCCTCCAGGCGCAGGACGATCATCTGATCCTCGCCGATCAGGTCCGGTAGGAACGAATGCAGCGGCGTCGGCGAGCGATAGATGGAGTCGCCGACGAGCCAGCGGAAGACGAAGCGTTCGTCGGTGTCTTCGACCGGGTCGTAGCCGCAGGTCGCGGCGATGGCGCTCATCTGCAGCGGCTTGCAGGCCTCGATGACCGTGCCGGGCACGTCGTCCACGAAGGAGAAGGCCTCGACGCTCAGCGTGTCCGCGATCGCCTCGACCTGCAGGCTGCGCGACGCCGTTTCGCCGCGATCGTCTTCGGCGGTGATCGTCACCGTGAAGAGCCCGGGCGTCCGGTAGACATGGTACGCGATGGAGGCGCCGTCCTCGACGACCGTGCCGTCGCCGAAATCCCAGGTCATCTTGAGCCAGTTGTTGCCGCCCGTCGGCTGCGACAGGGGTTTGCCGCCGGTGGCGTCGGCCCGGAAGTCCACGCGCATCGGCACGACGCCGCAATCGCCGCTGGCGAACAGGCGCGTGATCGAGGGCTTGGGATCATCGTCCTCGCCGCAGCCGATCACCACGAACGCGGTCAGCGCGGCCAGCAGCAGGTACAGTCCTAGCTTTCTCATGAAGATCAACTGCTCCGGGCGGTTGCGAAGACGGAGCACCCGGCTGGCGGGTGCGGCCAGCGATCGGTCCGGCGCGCGTAAACCGCGGCCGGATCAATGTATAAACCTAGGTCGCCGCGGGCAAGGAGTCCAGCGAAAAGGGCAAGGCCGGCCGGCCGCCGACGTCAGCGGCGGGCATGCAGGAAGAGCAGGCCGGTGGCCGCCGCGTAGACGGCGTTGCCCAGCCAGCCCGCCGCCACGGGAGGCAGGACGCCGTTGTGGCCGAAGGAGCGGCCGAACATCATGAGCAGGTAGTAGCCGAAACCGATGAGCAGGGTCGTGCCGAAGCCGGAGGCGATGGTCGTTTTGCGCGGGCCGGAAGCCAAGATGACGCCGAGGCAGACGACGATGAGGTTGACCAGCGGGAAGGCGAGTTGGAACTGGATGTCGACGTCCATGCTCGTGGGATCGCCGCCGGTCTGCCGCAGCAGGTCGCGGTGGTCCTGGAGCTGGCGGATCGTCATGTTTTCCGGGCGGACGCGGGTGCGGTACAGGCCGCGCGGCGTGAGCGTCAGCTCGGTCGCGCGCACGGTGTCGAACCACTCGCTGCTCTCGACGTCGCCGTCGAATCGGCGGCGGGTGCCCTGCTGCAGGATCCAGTGCTGGCCGTCCCACTGCGCGACCTGCGCATCGAGACGCTCGGTGACGATCGAGCCCTCCATCGCCATGACCTTCAGGCCGGTCACGGTCTGGGTGGTCGGATCGTACCGGCGGGCGTAGTAGAGGCGGCCGTCCGGTCCCGTGGCGGCGATCTGCCGGGTCGGGCGCAGGGTCTCCGTCTTCTTGTGGATCTCCACCTCCCAGACCTGCCATTTGCGCAGATTGGCCTCTGGCAGGACGTATTCGCGCCAGGCCAGGGAGATGACGGTCAAGAACATGCCGGCGATCACGAGCGGTCGGGCGACGCGCAGCAAGGACAGACCGGCGGCGTAGAACGCGGTCAGTTCGAGGTAGCGGGCCATCGTTCCGATCGTGAACAGCGTCGCCATCAGGACGGCGATCGGCAGGACCTGGTCGAAGATCCACGCGCCCTTGTAGAGGTAGTAGCGCAGGGTCATCGAGGCGGTTGCGTTGTTGTCGAGCAGGCTGCCGAGGTGGTTGAAGAGGTCGACGAGGCTGAAGAGGATGAACGAGCCCGCGAGCGTATAGAACAGGTAGCGCAGGAACGTGCCGAGGATGAAGCGCTCATGGATCTTCATGGCCCGTCCGGCCTGCGGCGCTGCCAGCGGGCGGGCAGGCGCAGCTGCAGGTACGTGGTCTCGCGCACGGCGCGGAAGAAGAGCGGCAGTCCGACCGCCAGCAGTACGACGTTGCCGGCCCACATCGCCGGCACCGGATGCAGCAGGCCGCGATCCGCGAGTTTCTCGCCGCCGACCAGGCAGAGATAGTAGATCAGGTAGACCACCATGGCCAGGCCGATCGAGACCCCCCGGCCGCTGCGGCTGGCGCTGACCGCCATGGGGATGCCGAGCAAGGCGAAGACGACGCAGGCCGCGGGGATGGCCAGTTTCTTGTGGTATTCGACCATGAATTTGTTGGAGCGGCGGATGTGGCTGTCGGCGACGGTCGCCTGGGCGCGCATCTGGCTCGCGACCTGGTCCACCTTGCGGCGCGTTCCGCTCATGCGGGCGCCGAGCTCGGCCGCGCCCGCCGCGGCCTGGCGGCGCAACTGGTCGCGCTGATCGGGATCCAGCAGCCGGAACTGCCAGTGCACGACGTCGGCGTTGAGGTTGGCGACGTGCTGCCGACTGTCCTGCAGGCGTTCCAGCTGGCGTTGCGAGGCCGCCCTGAGGTCGGTCAGGTTCATCTCGCGGTCGCCCCGCGTCTGGCGCTGCGAAGGCTGGATCTCGCGCTTCATATCTTGCAGCACGACAAAGCGTTGGCCGAATCGTGTGACCTGATACTTCAACGGCTCGGCGGGGTCGGGCAGCTCATGGATCTCGCCGTCGTACAGCTCCAATTGGATGGCGCCGGAGGCGCTGTCGGTGATGATGCGGCCGCGCTCGGCCGTGGTCACGCGCGGGCCGAGCTCGCCCGGCTTCTCCTTCTCGATGATCGAGATCTCGGAGATCTCGCCGGTGCGGTCGTCCTTGGTCGCGACGTAGATCGTCATCTCCTCGCTGAGGTCCGTGAAGATCTGCGCGCGGATGTCCAGCATGGGGCGCGAGCGCTTGATGTCCTGCAGCAGGTTGACGAGTTGGTGGTTCGATTCCGGATAGACGTAGTGGTTGAACGCAGCCAGGCCGATGCCGATCGCGGCCGCGCCCGCGAGCAGCGGGCGCAGCACCGCCCAGAGGCTGATGCCGCTGGCCTTCATGGCCGTGATCTCGTTGTCGCCTGCCAATTGACCGACGCCCATCAACACAGCGATGAGCACGGACATTGGAACGGATAATGCAAGCGTGAAGCCCAAACTGAGGATCAGGACCTCGGTCGCCACCACGAATGGCACCCCCATGCTGATGAACATGTCGACATAACGCGGCAGATTGTCGATCATCAGCAGGAACGTGATCGTGGTGAGCCCGAAGAAGAAAGGTCCCACCGCCGCCTGTAGTAAGTGTTTGTCCAGCAAGCGCATCTGCGGATCCGATCTGGCTCGCCCGACGGAGCGGGTCTATCATCGGCGGCCGGCCGGCGGCCTGCTCGCCGGTCGCCCGCGGCGGCGGCGATCCGGCAGCGGACGGGCCGTGCGGCGCCGGGCGCGGCACCGCCGGCCGTCCGGTCCGGTGGGCACGGCGACCTCTGGAAGAGACGGCGTCCGCCGGGCCGGTCGCGGCCTGCGGCGTCCATGGTAGCGTATCGACGAGGAGTGTCGAGGGTTGACCGCGCGCCGGAGGCCGACCACTTGCCGCGCCAGCAGCCGCCGCCGACTCGGCGGGGGCGCTGGCGCGGAGGCCTTGTTCGCGGTCATGCTCGTCTCCTGGCTGGCCGGCGGCGCGCCGCCGGCCGCGGCCTCGCCGGAATATCCCGGCCCGTTGCTCTACGGCCTGGACCCGGCGCTGCGCACGACCCGCGATCCGCGCTTGCTCGGCGTCGAGCGGCTCGTCATGCGCGAGCGCCTGCTCGCCCAGGGCGTCGACCCGCTGCGGCAGGCTCGTCGCCCCGGCCTCGATACCGCGATCCAGGCGCACATGATCAGGCGCGCAGGACTCGATCTCAACCGGGAATCCGCGGTGGTCGAAGCCAACGGCTTCACCGGCGTCTACACGGTCGTCAGATACCCGGACTGGTTCTTTCTGTTCCCGTCCATGCGGCGGCTGCCTGGTGGCTTCAGCTACTACCCGCCGCGCCCCGTGGACGCGCCGGAAGTCGAACTCTTCCTCGACGATCTGGACACCGGATTGACGCGCCAATGGGCGGTGATGACGATCCTGCGCCGCCAATCGGCCATGGACGTCGCGGGCGGCGGGCGGAGGGCGGACAGCGACCGAGGCCTGATCAATCTGACGATCCCGATCAAGCTGCCCCGCACCCTGGAGATGATCATCGGCCGCGGCGAGAAGACGCAGATCCGGATCACCGGCCGCGAGAGCATCCGCATCACCGGCGAGACGACCCGCAGCAACCAGTTCCGGCCCAACGAATTCCAGCAGAAGCAGAGCTGGTTTCCGGATCTGAACATGGAGCAGCAGCTGATGGTGAATCTCTCCGGCCAGATCGGAGAGAAGATCTTCATCGAGGTCGATCACAACAGCGAGGCTTTCGGTCCCGAGGCGACCAAGATCAAGCTGAGCTACGTCGGCGACGAGGATGATATCATCCGCAGCATCGAGACGGGCGACGTGGGTTTGACGCTCTCCGGCGGGCAGCTGCTGGGCTATAGCTCCAACCAGTCGGGGCTGTTCGGCATCAAGGTCACCGGCCAACTCGGTCCGGCGGAATTCGCGGTCGTCGCCTCCAAGCAGAAATCGGAGTCCGATTCGAAGTCGTTCAACAGCCGCGGCGGCGAGGTGACCGAGCACATCATCCCGTCGTGGAACTACCTCAATAACCGCTTCTTCCGGCTCGACCTGCCGCAACTGGTCAACGACGCGCACGTGCGCCTCGGCTACCGGCACCCGGACCGGCCGGGACGCGTCGCCGGCGAGGTGATCGATGCCACGTCGGTGCGCGCCTACCGGCTGCTCGGCGGCGTCACGCCGCAGCCGGGCGACGTACAGTACGTCGCGGCGGCCATCGACTCCAGCGGGCGCTGGGAGCCGGGGGTCATCGACGCGATCCCGCTGGAGCACTGGGAGCAGGCCTGGGTATGGCGTCCGGTCACGTTCACGTTCCTGCGCGACGTCAACGACAACATCGTCGCCATCGATCTGCGCCAGCAGCTGCTGCCGGACGAGGTGCTGGCCGTGACCTACGAGGTCGTCAACAGCCAGAGCCAGCAGCGCATCAAGATCGGTGAGGATCCCAACCGCGGCGACTCGCGGGGTCTGCAGATCGGCGACCAGAGCTACTACCGCATGAAGCTGCTCAAGCCGTCGCAGCGCGACTACTATACGTTCCAATACGTGCTGCGTAACATCTACCCCCTCGGCGGCACGAACATCGACACCGAGAGCTTCGCCCTGCGCATCGAGACCAGCAGCCTCGTCGACAATCCCGACTACCATGACACCGCGCTGACCTACCTGCAGGTATTCGGCCTGGACCGGGAGAACGCCCAGGGCGTGCAGGGCGGCGACGATGTGGTCGACAAGCACCGTACGGTGATCTTCGATCTGGACAACGGCCTGCTGCGTTTCCCGCTCGATTTCCCGTTCCCCTTCGCGGCGGACGAAGAGGCCTACCGCGCGTACGCGAACTACGCGCGGCCGAACGACGCGTGGACCTGGACGGACACGCGGCTGGCGCGAGACCGCACGCCGGAGATCTACTCCTGGCAGACCCTGCCCAGCGACTACCAGAACTATGGCAAATTCCGCATCGTCGCGGTCCACGCCGCGGCCAGCAGCGTCATCAACCTCGGCGTCTCCAACATCGAACAGGGTTCGGTGACCGTGACGCTCGATGGCCAGACGCTGGTCAACGAGGTCGACTACACGGTCGACTACCTCTTCGGCACGATCGAGCTGAAGGGCGAGGCGGCCGGCCGGCTGACGCCGGACAGCAACATCCAGGTCAACTACCAGTACGCGCCGTTCTTCGGCGGCGGCCAGAGCAGCTTGCTCGGCTTCAACCTCGGCTACGATCTCGGGCGCGATAGCAAGCTGAACACGACCTGGCTCTACGAATCGAACAGCATCGTCGGGCACAAGGCCAAGCTCGGCGAGGAGCCGAGCCGCACGCTGGTCGGCAATCTGAACCTGAACCACACCTTCCGCTCGAACTTCTTGACCGATCTCATCAACGTGCTGGCGCGCGGCCGGCGCGAACGCGAAAGCACGCTCGTCGTCAGCGGCGAGACCGCCGTCTCGATTCCCAATCCCAACACCAAGGACAAGGCCTACCTGGAGGATTTCGAAGGCGCCGCCAGCACGGTCCTCGTCACACTGGGCCGCCTCGGCTGGTATCCGGCCAGCCTGCCGGTCCAGCCGGTCATCGGCGCTGCTGGCGACCTGGGCCAGCTGCCGCGGCACGAGGCTCGCGTCGGCGACATCCGCTGGTACGCGCCGGAGACGCGGGTGCTGCGCCGGTGGCTCAATCCGGAGCTGGTCGGACAGGAGCGCGACGAGACCCAGCCGGCCCTGACGCTGTACATGCGCCAGGAAGGAGGCTGGCAGACCGAGAACTGGGGCGGCATCATGCGCGGCCTGAGCCGCACCGGACTGGATCTCAGCAAGTCGCAGTTCATCGAGTTCTGGGTCAACGATTGGCAGCAGGATCCGACCCGCCGCCGCGGGCGCCTGCACGTCGACTTCGGTCTGCTCAGCGAGGATTTCGTCTGGGAGAACGCCGACGGCGAGATCGAGTTCGGGACCTGGCAGCGGGAAGACATCAACCAGGACGGCATCTTCAACGCCAGCGTCGAGGATGTCGGTCTCGACGCGGTCGTCCGCGGCCAGACGGTGGCGCGCCCCGGCCGTGCCTTCAGCGTCGAACGCAACGTCGCCGGCTACCCGGGGATCTACCCGTTCATCAACAACACCGCCGGCAACAACTACGAGGACAGCGAGGACCTCGACGGCAACACGCGCTTCGACCTGCAGAACGGGTACTTCACGATCACGATCGATCTGCGCGAGACCCAGCCCCTGGTGGACGTGGCGGTCGACCATCCGGACGCCTCGCTCGAGGGCACGGCCTGGCGCAAGTATCGCATCCGCATGAGCGACGTGCTGCCGATCAACGAGTCCGCCATCGCCGACATCGCCGCGGTGCGCCACATGCGCATCTGGTACGAAGAACCCGAGATGGGCCTGCCGCAGGGCGACGATCCCGCGGCGCGCACCCTGCAGTTCTCCGAAATGTCGTTCCTGGGCAGCCGTTGGGAACGCCAGGGGATCCGCCGCGTCGACACCCAGGCGATCGTCGCGCCGTCGGAGCTGGGTCCCGACGAGCGGTTCTTCATCGGCGAGATCAACAACAAGGACAATCCGGACTACGCGCCGCCGTTCCCGATCCGCACGCAGAACAGCATACCGGAGAAGGAATCGTCGCTGATCCTGGACGTCCAGAATCTCAGCCCCGACCATCTGGTGCGGATCGGACGCCAGGTGTCGGCCCAGGGGGACGACTACACGCGCTACAATCGCGTCGCCTGGTGGTGGCATTGCGAGGATGGGGACATCGCCGACGCCGATCTCTTCTACCGCTTCGGCGCCGACACGACCAACTATTACGAGGTCAACCTCAAGTTCGACGAGACCCCGCACGGGGACGGCTGGCGGCGGGTCAGTCTCGACCTCGCGGAGCTGTCCAACCTCAAGAACCTGCCGCCGGACTCCGCGGGCGTCATCCTGGGTCAGATCGCCGATTCCGAAGACGGCCTGATCTACCGCGCGCGGGTCGTCGGCCGGCCGGATCTGCGCCGCATCACCCGCTTCTATCTCGGCCTGGCCAACAACACCGGACGCACGATCAGCGGCCAGATCCGCGTCAACGACATCGTCCTGTCCGGCGCGAAGCGCGACATCGGCCTGGCCAACAGCGTCGGCTTGCGCCTCAATCTGGCGGACGCGCTGCGCGTCGACTTCGATTGGCGCCGGCGCGACGCCGAATTCCACGGCTTGAACGCGGCGGCAGGCCAGGGCGCGCTCACCGAGGACTGGAGCTTCGCCACGAATTTCCGCCTCGACGATTTCGTGCCGTTGGCCGGTTTCCAGATCCCGATCAGCGTCAGCCGTCGCGAATCGACGAGCCGTCCGAAATACGAGGTCAACAGCGACATCGAGATCCTGGACCCGGATCGGCGCAACCTCTACACGAGCATCGACACCCGCGAGAGCTTCTCGGCGCGTCTCAGCCGGCGCCGCAGCGCGGCCGCCCTGCCTCGCTATCTGCTGGATCCCTGGAACGTCCAGTTCTCCGGCAGCACCACCAGCCGCAACAATCCGACGGAGGTCTCCGACCAGACCTCGCTGCAGGGGTCGGTCAGCTACAACCTGCAGCTCACCGGCCAGACGACGCTCCGCAACGTGCCGCTGCTGGGCGAGGTCCCGCTGCTGAGCGCCGTCGCGGTGTTGCCGAACCGCTTCGAAGGGTCGGCCAGCTTCACGAGCACGGACGGCACGCGGTACCGCAAGGATCTCGACGGCACCATCTTCGCGCCGACCCAGACGAGGAGCAAGCCGGGCCTGCTGTCGGGGAGCATGGAATACCGGCCGCTGCCGGTCGTCACGGCGAACTACCGCAATCGCTCCGAACGCGATCTGCTGCGCCGGCACGAAGTCGGTGGGATCAATATCGGCGAGCAGAACCGGTTCTCGCAGGATCTGACGCTGAACTTCATCGTGCCGCGCGCCACCTCCTTGCCGTCGTCGAGCGTCTTCGCCCCGCTGCGGCGAGGTCTGCGCGCGCTCAACGAGCTGCGGCCGACGCTCACCTTCCAGGGGTCGTTCACGGACGACCACGGACCGGGCGTCGCGCAGCCCGGCGACCCGCCGCAGGTCAAGAGCATCGCCAACAGCGCGGACTGGCAAGTGCGCGCGCAGTTCCCGCTGGGCAAGATCGTCACCGACCTGGTGCCCCAACAACGTGGGACCGCGCAGGAGCAGCAGCGTCTCATCGAGGAGCAGCAGCGGCTCCAGCAGCAGCAGCGGCGCGACTCCGTCCAGCAGTTCGACCCCGCGGAGATCGAGGGCTGGCAGGAGATGACGCCCGATCAGCGCCAACAGGCCGAGCAGGAGTGGCTGCTGCGGCAGGCCGAGGAGCGCCTGCGGGAGGAAGGCACGGCGCCCGCGACCGCCGCGCCGGGCGAGGGATTCACTCCGCGCAGCCTCGTCGAGCCGCTGCTGTCGGTCCTGCGCCAGGTCGAACCCATCGCCTTCAGCCTGACGCGCGGACGCACGAGCGGATTCGGCCGCTACACGGGCACCGGTCCGGGTCTGGCCTATCGGCTCGGCTTCGACACCGAACCGCAGATCCCGGATTCGCTTTTCGCGACGCTCCGCTTCACCGAGAGCGAGAAGCTCGACCTTTCGACCAAGACGCGCGTCACCCGGGATATCGCTCTGGACGTCAAGTACGGGCTGACCCGCAGCATGCAGCAGACGCTGGACAGCCAGACGTGGAACTACAATCAGGATTGGCCGGATCTGCGCCTGTCCATCACGGGTCTGCAGAAGCTCGGCCTCTTCGGCGGCGATCCGCGAGACGCCACCGCGGGCTGGTTTCGCAACTCGACCTTCGACGTCTCCTACCGGCACAGCAAGAACGTGCCGAACTACACGGAGACGTTCTACAATCCCCGGCGCAGCATGACCGTGGCGCCGCGCTGGGGCATGACCTTCCAGAGCGGGATGTCGCTCAACCTCAACGGCAGCCTGAGCACCGAGAATCAGGTCGCCAGCGGCGTCATCACCGATACGCGGCGCTTCCAGGCAGGCATCCAGCTGCAGCACGAGTTCCAGGCCCAGGCGCTGCTGGCGAGGCTCGGCCTGTACCGGCCCGGCCAGCCGGCTAACCTCAACATGACCGTCGATCTGCGCTTCTCCCGCAACACGACCGACCGCGAGGTGCCGGGCGCGACCTACCCGCAGGCCCAGCAAGGCACGCAGAGCCTGACCCTGCAGCCGCGCTTCAGCTACAACATCAATCGGAACCTGTCGGGGGCGTTCAGCTTCAACTTCAGCCAGAATCGGAAAGATCGGAAGAGCGTCGTGTAGGGAAAGAGTGTAGGTTAGGGGGGAGGTGGGGG
>CAZJWO010000079.1:0-16912 GCA_964549735.1 uncultured Fibrobacteraceae bacterium
GATAATGAGCGGTGACTGGAGTTCAGACGTGTGCTCTTCCGATCTGAACGCCTGCGTTTCGACTTCCGTCACGACCGGCCGCTCTCGCGCGCCGAGATCGCGCGCATCGAGGATCTGGTCAACCGGGCGATCCTGGACAACCAGCCGGTCCTGCGCCGGGAGAACGTGCCGCTGGCCGAGGCGCGCGCGGCGGGCGCGATGGCGCTCTTCGGCGAGAAGTACGGCGACACCGTGCGCATGATCGAGATCGCGGGCGGCCTCGCGGTCGCCGCACGGTTGGGCGTCGAGCCCGGCGCGCGCTACTCGCTCGAGCTCTGCGGCGGCACCCACTGCCGGGCGACCGGCGACATCGGGCCGTTCCGGATCACGCACGAAGGGTCCATCGCCGCCGGCGTGCGGCGCATCGAGGCGGTCTGCGGCGAGGCCGCCCTCGCGCTGGAGCAGTCCGATCGCGAGCAGCTCGCCGACCTCGCCGAGATCCTGCGCCAGAGCGGCGGCAGCCTGGCGCAGCAGGTGCAGCAATTGCTCGCCGAGCGGGACCGCTTGCGCAAGGAGCTGCAGCAGCAAGAGCGGTCGGCGGCCCAGGCCGGTCTGGCCGGCGCGCTCGGCGAACCGCAGCAGGTCGGCGGACTGCGCCTCGTGGCCGCGATGGTCCCGGCGGCCGATCGCGACGCCCTGCTGCAGCTCGGCGATCACGCGCGCGATCGGCTGGGCGCCCGCGGCGTCGTCGTGCTGGGCGCCGCGTGGGAAGGCAAGGGCACGCTGCTGGTGACCTTGACGCAAGACCTCGTCGATTCCGGCGCGTTGCACGCGGGCCAGTTGGTCAAGGACCTCGCCGCGCGCGTCGGCGGCCGCGGCGGCGGCAAGCCGCATACGGCCCAGGCCGGTCTTCCCGACGAGGCGGCCGTCGCGCGGGCGCTGGCGGCGGCGCCCGAGGTGCTTGCCGCCGTGAGCTAGAATCCGCAGAGCATCGGCGCGGCGACCTGCCGGCGGCGTTCTTCGCCGCACAATACGCCGACGAGCGCCAGCGCGAATTCGAGCGCCGTGCCGGGACCGCGGCTGGTCACAAGGCGGCCGGCCGTATCGACGACGACCCGCTCCTCGCTGCGCAGGGCCGGATCGAGCACCTCGAAAAAGGACGGATGGCAGGTCGCGCGCCTGCCGGCCAGCAGTCCGAGCGGCTGCAGGACGACAGCCGGCGCGGCGCAGATCGCGCCGAGCCACCCGCCGCGTCGGACCTGCGCATGCAGCAGTTCGGCCAGCGCCGGCGCCGCGCGCAGATGCTCGGCGCCGGGCATGCCGCCGGGCAACGCGATCAGGTCGAACGCGAGCACCGTGAGGTCCTCGAGCCGGGTGTCGGCGATCAGGCGCACGCCGCGTGAGCAGGTGACCGCGAGGTCGTCGCCCACGGCGGCGAGTGTCACGGCGACGTCGGCCCGGCGCAGCGTATCGACGATCCCGACGACCTCGATCTCCTCGCTGCCGTCCGCAACGGGCACCAGGACGCGCGGTCTGTCGGCCTCCGGCATGTCGGGACCTCCTGCTCGTCCGAACGAAACCATACTCGATTCGCGGGATTCCGATTCGGCCTGCCATCAAGTTCGTTCGTGTGCGGCCGATAGCACACGGTACGCTGAACCGGAGCTGCGCCGCCAGAGGTCCTATGCCGACGTCCGCTCGCGAAACACAAGATTTCCGCAACCGTTGCGGAGACGCCTGGCGCTGCGAGGCGCTGGGCGCGCTCGTCGAGCTCGCCGCAGGCGACGAAGGAGAAGGGTCGCCCGAGGAGTTCAGCCAGGCGCTGGTCGCGCAGTTGCTGCAATACCCGTTCTGCTACCGCGGCGCGGCGATCTACCAGGACGGCCGCGAGGGCTGGACCCGCATCGCCGGCGCGGGCGACATCTCGCAGCCTTCGCTGCCGGTGTCGGCGCCAACGTCCACATGCGATGCGGACGCCGACCGGGATATGAAGCTCGTGGCCGGCGACCTGCGGCTGCGGATCGCCAACGGCGGCCGGCTGCTCGTCCTGCGACGCGGCGATGAACCGCTCGCGCCGGACGAGCGTGCCGTACTCGAACGACTGGTCGACCTCGCGACCGCCGTGCTCGACCAGCGCGCCTACCTCACGCAGTTGACCTATTCCGAACGCCATTACCGTCATCTCTACACGCACGCCAACCTTGGCATCTTCTTCTCGCGGGTCGGCGGCGGCCTGCAACGCGCCAATCCGGCCATGCTCGCCATGTTGGGCTATGCCACCGAGCGCGAGATGCGCGATGCGGTCACGCCGCTGCTCAATACGCAATTCTACGATCCGCCGGCCGACCGGCGCCGGCTCATCAACGCCCTGATCGCCGAAGGCCGGGTGCAGGACTTCCAGACCCGTATGCGCCGCGCCGACGGCAGCCTGATCCCCGTCTCGCTTTCGGCCGCCCTGGTGCAGGATCCCGACGCGCAACCGCACGAGGATCTCGAGTTCTTCGGTTTCGTGACCGACCTCTCGATCAACGACCATACGCTCGAGGCGCGGCGCGACCTGCGCCGCGCCGTCGCCGCCAACCACGGCAAGGTGCGCTTCCTGGCCGCCTTGAGCCACGAACTGCGCACGCCGCTCAACGGCGTGCTCGGCATGCTGGACGTGCTCGCGTTCGACGAGCTGAAGCCCGTCCAGGTCGAGGCGCTGGCGCTGATCCGCGAGGCGGCCGGACAGCTCGTCGCCCTGGCCGATCGCATCTACGACTACACGCGGCTGGAGAGCGCCTGCATCGTCCTGAAGGACGAGATCTTCTCGCCGCAGCGGCTGCTCGATGCGGCGACCGACCGCTGGCGCAAGCACGCCATCGCCCAGGGCGTCGGCTTCGCGGTGCGGGTCGGCGCCAAGGTGCCGGTCGAAGTGCGCGGCGACGAGCAGCGCTGCGGCCAGATTCTCGATCAACTGCTGGACAACGCCATCAAGTACACCCCGGCCGGCGGCCGCGTGGTCCTGGAGATGGCGCAGGAAGCGGAAGCGCTGCAGTTCTGCGTCACGGACAGCGGCCGAGGCCTCGACGCGGCTCAGATCGAGCGCATCCTGGCGGACGACGACTACGACGGCGTCGACTTCGGTCTCATCGGCTCCGGTCTCGGGCTGGCCGTCGTGCGGCGGTTGGTCGACCTGATGGAGGGTCGGATGTGGGTCGAGAGCAGCGCGCGGGACGGCAGCCGCTTCTCGATCCTGCTGCCGCTGCCGGCGGTATCGCCAGAACCAGGCGCATCGGCCGCCACGGAGCACGCGGCGGGTCGCCGGCGGGTCCTGGTGGTCGAAGACAATCCCGTCAACCAGCTCGTCGCGCGCAAGCTGCTCGAATCGCTGGAGATGGATGTGACCGTGGCGGCGGGGGCCAAGGACGCGCTGGCCGCGGTCGCGCAGCGGTCCTTCGCCGTGGTCTTCATGGATCTGCAGATGCCGGACGTGGATGGCTTCGAGACGACCCGCGCATTGCGCACGTCCTGCGGCTACCAGGGACCGATCGTCGCCATGACGGCGCACGCCACGCAGTTCTACCGCGACAAGTGCCGCCACACCGGCATGAACGGATTTCTGACCAAGCCCTTGCAGCGGGCGCGGCTCGCCGACTTCGTCCAACGCCTGCAGACGGCCGCCGCCAAGCGCGACGGCTGGCTCTGGGTCGAACTTCCCGACGGACAACTCCTGCCGAGCGATTGAGACGCCTGCGGCGGTGGTTGCGGGCCGGAATCGGCTCTATACTTCCGCGTGCCAGGACGCGGGAGTTGTTCATTTCCGGCACTCGGGAGGCCTCGGATGGATTTCCAGCACGTCGAAATTCCGGCAGGCGACTTGATTCGGCACCAGAACGGCAAGCTGCTGGTCGGCGATCGGCCCATCATCGGCCTGTTGCGGGGCGACGGCATCGGCCTGGACATCACGCCGGCGATGCAACGCGTCATCGACGCGGCGGTCCAGCACGCCTACGGCGGCCGGCGCGCGATCGCCTGGTGCCCGCTCTTCGCGGGCCTGGAGGGGCTGCACCGCTACGGAAGCGAACTGCCCGCCGAGACCATCCAGGCGATCGGCTATCTGAAGGTCGCCATCAAGGGTCCGTTCACCACGCCGGTCGGCGAAGAGACGCACGTCTGTCTGGCGACGGGCAAGCAGGGCACGCGCGAAGAACTCGTCCAGAAGCACGGCTGCCGCCCCGCCGACGTCACGGAGCGATTCCGGTCGATCAACGTGCGTTTCCGCCAGCACCTCGATCTCTATGCCTGCGTGCGTCCGGTGCGCTACTTCCCCGGCGTGCCGAGCCCCAACAAGTACGCCGACCAGGTCGACATGGTCATCTTCCGCGAGAACACCGAGGACGTGTACGCCGGCTTCGACTTTGAGCGCGGCAGCGAGACGGCCCTGGCGGTCATCGAACTCGTCCAGCAGAAGACCGGCCGTCGCATCCGGCCGGACAGCGGCATCGGCATCAAGCCGATCTCGGTCTTCGGCACCGAGCGCCTGGTGCGCAAGGCTTTCGAGTGGGCCATCCAGAATGGACTGCCCTCGGTCACGCTCGTGCACAAGGGCAACATCATGAAGTTCACCGAAGGCAGCTTCTGCAAATGGGGCTATGAGCTCGCGGCCCGCGAGTACAGCGACGTCTTCATCACGGAAAAGGCGTTGTGGGACGAGCACGGCGGCACCATGCCCGCCGGCAAGATCCTGCTGAATGATCGCATCGCCGACAGCATCTTCCAGCAGATCCAGACCCGCCCCGGCGAGTACAGCGTCATGGCGCTGCCCAACCTCAACGGCGACTACCTGTCCGATGCGGCGATCGCCCTGGTCGGCGGCCTCGGCCTCGGGCCCGGCGCCAACATGAGCGATGAGATCGCCCTCTTCGAGGCCACGCACGGTACGGCGCCCAAGTACACGGGCCAGGACAAGGTGAACCCCGGCTCGTTGATCCTCTCGGCCGAGATGATGCTGCGGCATCTGGGCTGGCCCGAGGCCGCCGACCTCGTGCTGCACGGCATGGAGCGCGCGATCGCCGACGGCCACGTGACGTACGATCTGGCCCGCCTCATGCTCGGGGAGGGGCGGCGGGACGTGACCGAGGTCCGCTGCTCCGGCTTCGCCGAGGCGATCGTGGCGCGGATGGCTTGACCGGACCACGGGTGCGGGACTGGCGATTCCCGATCCGCCGAGGGGGCTGAACGCAGTAAAGATCTCTTGCTATTGAAGATGGATCGGCAGATCCATTAGCATGGTTCCGCCGACGCCGGACAAGACGGCTCGATCGAGGAGGGGGCGGCCCGCCGCCTTCCGGACGCCGCGCGAAAGGAGTGTGGCCATGCGCCCAATGGCCATCGTTCTGCTTCTCGCTGCGCTGGCGATCAGCCCCGTTCTCGCCGATGACTTCATGCCGCCGGATTGGCGCGGGGAGCCCTTGACCGTCATGGCGGAGTGGGACTTCGTCACCGACTTCAATCCCGACCGCTACAACATCTACCCGGATCTGCTGCAGACGGTCGGCGACGGCACGCACGCGCTGGGTGACGCGGTGACGCACGCCCATGCCAGCGAGACGGTCTTCTGGGCCGGGGAACCAGGAGTCGACGGCGTCGCGCAGACGTTCGAACTCCCCGGGGAGATCGATTTCTTCCTGGTCAACTGGATCGACGACTACGAGTTCAAGCACATCTGGATCCAGATCACGTACGGCGGTCAGGGGGCGCCGTCCGTCTCCGGCGTCAACGGACCCAACCCGATCGACAACGGCTGGGTGGATCCCACCGTCGGCCAGCCGCTGGGCGCCTTCGAGGTCGCGCCCGGCCAGCGCGTCGAGTACTGGTTGCTGATGCCCAACCCCGACCGCGAGCACATCTACTTGCATCTGCCTCCTTTCACCTGGCTGGATCAGATCGTCTTCGATACCATCTCGACGAACGACGCGATCGCGGTCGAGGCGGAAACCTGGAGCGGCGTCAAGAGCCTGTTCCGCTGACATCGGCGAAAAAACCGGACGGGGCCGCCTTTCCGCCGGAAGGGCGGCCTTGCCGCGATGCTGGAGTGGGTGCCATGAAGCCTCTCGCGTTATTTGGCCTGACGGCCGTTCTGACAAGCGCCTGGCTGCCATTGCCGGCCGACGCGACGGAATTGCTCGTGCTGCGCAAGGAGGTCGTCATCGCGGCATCGCAGCAGCGCGTGTGGGACGCGTGGACCACGGCCGCGGGCCTCGAGCCGGTGGCGGGAAAGGCGCGCGTCGAGCTGCGCGTCGGGGGTCCCTACGAATGGTTCCTCGATCTCGAACCAGACGAGCATGGCCGACGGGGTGGTGAAGGTTGCCGCATCCTGGCCTTCCTGCCGCTGGAGATGCTCGCGTTCGAATGGACCTTCCCACCGGCGATCGCCTCGCTGCGGGCCGCGGACGCGCGCACACAGGTGGTCATCCTCTTCGATCCGACCGAGAACGGCGCGGTCCGCGTGCGCTTCGCCCAGCACGGCTGGCAGGACGGCGAAGACTGGCAGCGCGGCTACGCCTATTTCGACCGCGCTTGGGACTGGGTCCTGCGGACGTTGAAGATGTCGCTGGAAGCCGAGTAGGACCCTTGGGGCGAATCCGCCGTCGCGCGGCCGAGCGCAGTCATCTGCCTCCAGCGATCCGCTCTCGCGCCGCCTGCGCTTGCCCCGATTGGCCTGCCGTGGTTTCATGGCCGGCATGAGTGCGCTGCATGCCATCGACTGGTTCGTGATCGCCTTCTATCTCGCGGGCACGGTCGCGCTGGGCGTGGCGTTCAGCCGCCGCGCGAGCCAGGACGCCGGCAGCTACTTCCTGGCCGGCCGCAGCCTGCCCTGGTGGATCCTGGGCACCAGCATGGTGGCGACCACGTTCGCCGCCGACACGCCGCTGGCGGTCACCGGATTCGTGCGCGATCACGGCATCTGGTTCAACTGGTTCGGCTGGCACTACGTGCTCGGGCAGACGCTGGCGGTCTTCCTGTTCGCCCGGTTCTGGCGGCGGGCCCAGGTCATGACCGACAACGAACTCATCGAGCTGCGGTACGCCGGACGCCCCGCCGCCGCGCTGCGGGGCTTCAAGGCCTTCTACTTCGCGATCCTCTACAACTTCATCGTGCTGGGCTGGGTGCTGAAGGGCATGGCGACGGTCGCCCAGACGGTGCTGGGCATCGATCCCACCGTGGCCGTGCTGGCGGGCGCCGCGTTCGCCCTCTTCTACGCCCTGTTGGCCGGCTTCTGGGGCGTCGTGGTGACCGATGTCGCGCAGTTCGCCCTGGCGATGGCGGGTTCGATCGTCCTGGCCGCGCTCGCGGTCGCGCGCATCGGCGGTCTCGGCGAGTTGAAGGCCCGTCTCGCCGAATCGCCGCTGGTCCACGGCGACACCCTGGCGTTCATTCCCGGCGGCGGCCTGGGTCTGGAAGACAACTTCTTCCGCTTCCTGGTCTTCATCACGGTCATGTGGTGGGCGGCGCACAACGCCGACGGCGGCGGCTACCTGATCCAGCGCATGGCGGCGGCCCGCGACGAGCGCCATGCCCGCGCGGCGACCCTCTGGTACGTGATCGCGGTCAACGCCGTGCGCTACTGGCCCTGGATCCTCGCGGCCCTGGCCTCGCTGGTCCTGTTCCCGGTCCTGCCGGCGGGGCAGAATTCGGAGACCGCCTACCCGCTGCTCATGCGCGAGCTGCTCGGACCGGGGCTCCTGGGCCTTATGCTGGTGAGTTTCTTCGCGGCCTTCATGTCGACGGTCGACACGCATCTGAACTGGGGGGCCAGCTACCTCATCAACGACGTCTACCTGCGCTTCGTGCGCCCGCGTGCCGGTGCGCGGGAGACGGTCCTGGTCGCCAAGCTCTGCGTGGCGGCGATGATGGTCCTGGCCGCGCTGGTCGCGTTCTACCTGACGAACATCAGCACGGCCTGGCTCTTCGTGTGGGCCATGGGCGCCGGGGTCGGGCCGGTGCTCATCCTGCGCTGGTTCTGGTGGCGGATCAACGCCTGGAGCGAGATCGTCGCGCTCGCGTCGAGCGTCGTGATCGCTCTGGGCTTCGAGGTCGCCAGCGCCGTGCAGGCCGGCGCCGCGTACCGGCTCTTCGCCACGCCTCTGTTGATCGGCGACCTCGCGCTGGCGACGCACCACAAGGCGTTGATCCTGGTGCCGGTCTCGGTGCTCGCGTGGCTGATAGCGACGTTCACGACGCGCCCGGTTCCGACGGAGCACCTCGCCGCGTTCTACCGCCGGGTGCGGCCCGGCGGCGCCTGGGGCCCCGTGGCGCGATCGTGCCGCGACGTCGCGCCGGATGGCCTCAACCGGCACACCGTGCTCGCGTGGCTGGGCGGGGTGGCGCTCGTCTACGGCCTGCTCTTCGGCCTGGGCAAGCTCCTGCTCGGCGAGCCGCTGCAGGCGGTCCTGCTGTTCGTTTTGGCCGCTGCCGGCGCCGTACCGGTGGCACGGGAACTGCTGCGCTAGCGCGCGCCGGATCGCTGGCGTTCGGCGTGATCCGACATCAATCAGGAATCGATCTCCCGTAATTATTTCTTTAATGCCGGGGTCCGCAGCGCCGATGCTCTACGCAGCATTCCGAGGCGCGATCGGCAACACCGCGCCATGATGACGCCGTCGCGGGCAGCAGCCATCGAGAAGAGCCATAAGTATTGCCCGTGGACTGATGGGACTTGCGGCACGTCGCACACTGAAGGAGAGCGTGCAATGAAGAACCAGTGGACCATCGGCAAGAAGCTGATCGTATCCTTCATGTCCGTCGCGTTGATCACGCTCGCGCTGGGCATCGTCGGCTACTACGGCGCGGTCACAAGCCAGGAGACGGTCGAGGATCTCGGCGAGGTGCGTCTGCCGAGCGTCGATGCCTCGCTGACGATCGAGAGCGCGCTGCAGGACATCCGCGCCACGGTGCTCACCCTGGCCATCCCGGGTCTGCCGGCCAGCGTGCGCCAGGAGCAGGCCGCCAACCTCGAGCGCGCGCGGGCGATCTACCGCGCGGCCTGGGAAGTCTACGAAACGCTGCCGCAGACCCGCGAGGAAGCCGAAGCGTGGCGGCAGTTCGTGCCCGCCGTCGACACCTGGCGCAACGAGAACAACCGGGCGATCGAGCTGAGCCGCCAGTTCGACCAGATGGGCATTCAAGATCCTTCCCTAATGAAGCTGAACCTAGAGAGCTTCCACGCCGATCACTATCGGCTGCAGGCCCAGGTGCTGCAGATGATCCAGAGCGGCCAGGCCTTCGAGGGAGGCGAAAGCCACACCGGCTGCGCGTTCGGCCGGTGGTGTCAGAGCTTCCAGACCGACAATCAACAGGTGCGCCAGCAGATCCAGCAGCTCGAAGAGCCCCACCGCCAGTTCCACGAGGCGGTCCGCCGGACCAAGGAGCTCATGCACGAGGGGCGCCGCAACGAGTCGCTGGCGTTATATGGCTCCCAGCTGGCGCCCGCTTGCGACCGCACGTTCGCCGGCATGCAGAATCTGCGCGACCAGGCCGACGGCGCCCTGGCGTTGCTCCAGCAGGCCGAACAGCAGATCCTGGGGCCGGTGGCCCAGCGGCAACGCGAGGCCTTGACGCATCTGAGCAAGATCGTCGACATCAATCGCGACGTCGCGCGGACCGAAGTGGCGCAGGCCGATGGCCAGGCGAGCTTCCTGAAGGCCCTCTCGCTCATCGCGATGCTCATCGGCGTGGTCGCCGCCATGGCGCTCGGCATCCTGATCAGCCGCGGCATCAACAACGCGTTGCGCCGGATCGCCGACGGTCTCGGGCGCGGGGCCGAGCAGACCGCCAGCGCCGCGGTGCAGGTCTCGTCGGCCAGCCAGTCGCTGGCCCAGGGCGCGAGCGAGCAGGCCGCCGCGATCGAGGAGACGAGCGCCAGCGTCCAGGAGATGGCCTCGATGACCCGGCAGAACGCCGGCAACGCGCAGCAGGCGAGCGACCTCGCCGATTCGGCGAAGGACAGCGCCGACCAGGGCCTGGCGGCCATGCAGCGCATGAGCCAGGCCATCGACGACATCAAGAAGTCCAGCGACGCGACGGCGCGGATCGTCGGCACGATCGACGAGATCGCCTTCCAGACCAACCTGCTGGCCCTGAACGCGGCCGTCGAGGCGGCGCGCGCGGGCGAAGCGGGCAAGGGATTCGCAGTGGTGGCCGAGGAGGTGCGCAACCTGGCGCAACGATCGGCCGAGGCAGCGAAGAACACGGCGCAGATGATCGAAGAGTCGGTACAGAACTCGAACAACGGCGTGCAGATCAGCAAGGAGGTCGGCGAGTCGCTGCAATCGATCAGCGAGGCCGCCAACCGGGTCAGCAGCCTCATCAGCGAGATCGCCGCGGCCAGCAAGGAGCAGACCGAGGGCATCGAGCAGATCAACCAGGCCGTCAACCAGATGGACCAGGTCACCCAGTCCAGCGCCGCGAACGCCGAGGAGTCGGCGTCGGCGAGCGAGGAGCTGTCGGCCCAGGCCGACGAACTCAACGCGATGGTGCGCGAGCTGCTGGCGATGGTCGGCGGTAGCGGCGCGCATGCCGCGAGCACGGCTGTCGCCTTCCACCACCACGCGCACCAGCAGGCGCCGCAGCAGAGGCCGGCGGCGCCCAGGCGATCGGCGCCCAAGGCCGCCAGGGCGCCCCGGACGCGTGCGGCGTCCGCGGCGAAGGCCCAGGAGGTCATTCCGCTGGAAGAGGAGGAGTTGTCGCTACTCTAGCGCGGCAACCGGCGCGCGGCGCGCCATCGTCCGCACGAAGGACCCGCGGCGTCCAGCGCCGCGGGTCCTCGCCATTGCGGCGGCGCCGAGCGCCCTGCCGGCGGGCGAGCGGGGGAGATCACGCTTCGCTGGCCTCGGCGGCGAGCGCGGCGGCGGCGGTCAGGGTGAAGCGGAAGCTCGCGCCGTGATCCGGCTGGCTGGAGACCAGCAGGCGGCTGCCGTGTCCTTCGACGATCTTCGCCGCGATGGCCAGACCGAGGCCGTTGCTCTGCCCCTTCTCGCTGCGGCTGCGATCACCCGTGAAGAAGCGCTCGAAGATGTGCGGCAAGTCGGCCGGCGCAATGCCCGGCCCATCGTCGCGCACGGTGACGGCGATCAGGCCGCTGCCGGCGACCTGCATGTCGACCGTGACGCTGCCGCCATCGCGGCCGAACTTGACGCCATTCTCGACGAGGTTCTGCAGCACCTGCCCGATCTGCAGGGGATCGGCCAGCGCCGGCGGCAGATCGTCGTTGTAGAGGCAAGCGAGCGCGACGCCGCGTTCGAGGGCCTGGGCCCGGCAGCGGTCGAACACCGCGTCGACCAGTTCCGGCAGCCTGAACTCCTCGGTCTGCAGCGGCATCTGGCCGGCGTCCAGCCGCGAGAGCTGCAGCAGCCGGTCGATGAGTCGCTCCATGTGGTCGAGGTTGCTGCGGATGATCTGCAGGCTGTGCTGATCGTCGGCGGTCGCCGTCCGGCCCTGGCTCAGGTCGAGCGTCTCGATGTAGCCGCGCAGACAGGCCATGGGCGTGCGCAGATCATGGGAGATGTTGGCGATCAGCTGGCGCTGGAACGTCTCCTTGTCGCGCAGCTGGCCGATGAGCGCCTCGAGCCGCGCGGCCATGGCGTTGAAATCGCGGCCCAGGCGCCCGAGGTCGTCCGGGCTCTTGTCCCGCACGCGATGCGAGAGCCGGCCCGCGGTGAATTCCGACACGGCCGTCGACAGGGTATGGATGCGGCGGGTCAGCCAGGCCATGACGACCCAGCCGACGAGGAAGCTGCCGGCCAGGGCGACGAGGATCGCCTGCAGCCAGAGCTTGCGCACGTCGATGGTCACGTCGGCGGCGCTCAGGACCACCGGCCGGAAGCTGCCGGCCAGATAGGCTTGCACCGCGCCGCCGGCGCCTGCGACAGGGGCGACGTAGAAGATGCGGTTGACGTAGGCGTTGATGTTCGCCGGTTCGGGATACATCGTGGCGAAGGACCATTGCGGCGTCGTCATGTCGTGCAGCAGCTGCGGATCGATCCTGCCGATCGCGGCGGCCAGGCTGTCCGGATCGCTGGCGGCCAGCACCTGCCCGCTGGCGGCCGCGAAGAAGACCATCTCCGCTTCGAACCGCGCGACCTGTTCGCCGTAGCGCATGGCGAGTTCCTGCAGGATCCGTGCGTCGGCGCCGGCCGCCAGCGCCGCGAGGCTATCCATCTGGGCCGCGGCGACGTGGCTGTACCAGTGCTCCTCTTCGGCATCCCGGTACGGCGTCGTGAACACGTTGTGGGCCATCCACGCGTAGTAGACGGCGCCGACGGCCACGAGCAGCAGCAGGAAGAGCACGGTCACCCGCGCATGCAGGGTCGTCAGCAGGCGAGGCCACGCCATGTTGCGCCGTCCTCGCAGCGGCCGCGGGTCGGTCCCGCGGCCGCCGCCGTCAGATGTAGTCCTCGTTGACGCGGTAGCCGAAGCCCCAGACGGTCATGATGAGCTGCGGCATGTAGGGGTTCAACACGATCTTGTTGCGCAGGCGATTGATGTGGCTGTTGACGGTGTGCTCATAGATTTCCGCGTCCTGGTCCCAGACCAGGTCGAGCAGCTGCCGGCGGCTGAAGGTGCGTCCCGGTCGCACGGCCAGCGTGTGGAGCAGGTCGTATTCCTTGACCGTCAGCTGGACGGGTTGGCCGCGCACCTCGACCTTGCGTTTGTCGTGGTCGATCTTCAACGGTCCGAGGTCGAGGGTGCGTTCGCCAGCCGCGAGGCGGGCCAACTCCTCGGCGTGCTCGACGCGCCGTAGCAGCACCTTGATGCGGGCGACGAGTTCGCGCACGGAGAACGGCTTGGTCATGTAATCGTCGCAGCCAAGCTCCAGCCCGAGAACCTTGTCCGCTTCTTCGCTGCGCGCGGTGAGCATGAGCACCGGCGTGCGGGCATCCTGGGCGCGGATCGCGCGCAGCACGTCGAGGCCCGGCAGCGTCGGCAGCATCCAGTCGAGGATGACCAGCGCGAAAGCGTTCGCGCCGAATGCCGCCAGCCCCGCGGGGCCGTCGGCCGCGGCGACGACCTCGAAACCTTCGCTGCGCAGGTGTCGGGTCAGCAACTCGACCAGATCCCGATCGTCCTCGATCAGCAGCAGAGTCCTGCCGGCAGGTTTCGCATCATGCATGGTCGGCACACCGCCCGCGGAAGATGGTCCGATTCGGCGGCGCGGGCGTCCGCGCGCGCCGGCAGATCACGTAAGCTTAATTTTATCACGGTTCTAAGGGTTCCTCCAAGCCGGGAATTATAACAAATGCGGGATGATTTTATCGAACGCGGCCACGCGGACTGCAGGGCGCATATCATAAAAAAATAAAAAATAGTCAGCCCCCGTGACAGAATTGTGACTTTCGTCTGTCATCATGGAGTCATCACGGGCGGTTGATCCGCCCGACGCAGCATTAACCTGCGGTCGTCTTGCACCGCGGTCCAAGGCGCGGGGCCGATGGATCGACACCTCTCTCATCCTGAGGGTCTACCGCCAGCCCCCGGTAAAGGATGCGCCGCAGGTTGAATCGACGCCCGGAGCGGCCGGCCAGAGCTGCTCCGGGCGTCTGTTTGCCTTGGCAACGCTGTTTTGACTTGACCCCTCGTCTCGCGGTCGCATAAAGGAGTCTCGGGCAGGGTAGCTGCAGATCGCATTGGCCTGGCGCGAGGCGTACCGCGGCGCCTGATGAGAGCCGCGAGGCGCGCGGCGAGCCGCCGGACTCGCGAGGCCGCCACGAAAGGACAACGTGAGATGGTCAGGGCGTCCGCCCCGTTCGCGCTGCCGCCTGTCGGCGAACCGATGTTGCGGGTCGAAGGTCTCGTCAAGCGCTATGGCCAGAAGCTGGCTGTCGACCGCGTCGGCCTGACCATTCCGCGCGGGGCGATCTACGGGTTCCTCGGGCCGAACGGCGCCGGCAAGACGACAACGATCCGCTGCTTGATGGACATCATCCTGCCCGACGCGGGGACCATGACCCTCGCCGGCAGGCCCCTGGACCACCGCCTGCGCGACCGCATCGGCTACCTCCCGGAGGAGCGCGGCCTCTACCGCAAGATGACCTGCCTGGACCAGCTCGCTTACCTGGCGCAGCTGAAGGGCATCGCGCGGCGCGAGGCGGTGCGGCGAGCCGCCGAGTGGCTCGAGCGGCTCGAACTGGCCGACTACGCCCGGCACAAGGTCGACAATCTCTCCAAAGGCATGCAACAGAAGATCCAGTTCGCGGCGACGTTCATCTTCGAGCCCGACGTCGTGATCCTCGACGAGGTCTTCAGCGGGCTCGACCCGCTGAACATCGAGTTGCTGCGCAACCTGATCCTGGCCGAGAAGGCCCGCGGCACGACCATCCTCTTCTCGACGCACATGCTGGCCGAAGCCGAACGCATCTGCGACGCGGTCTGCCTCATCGAGGGCGGCGTCAAGATCCTCGACGGCACGCTCGACGCCGTGCGGGCGGAGTTCCCGTTCCAGATGGTGCGCGCTGCGTACCGCGACGGCAGCGAGCCGCCGCCGGATCTGCCCGGCGTCGCCGACCGGCGGCTGGACGGCGGCACCTGGCGCCTCGAACTCGCGCCGGACCGCGACGCGCAATCGCTGCTCGCGCCGCTGTCCGCCGCCGGCCCGCTGTCCTACTTCGCGGCCAACCGGCCGACGCTCAGCGAGATCTTCCTGACGGCGGTCAGGCGCCAGCGCCGCGGCCGCGACGAGCAAAGGAGCCGACCGTGAGCAAGGTGCTCATCGTGATCCGCAAGGAGTATCTCGAGCGCGTGCGCAGCAAGGCGTTCCTGATCGGCACGCTGCTGGGACCGCTGTTCATGGCGCTGATCGTCGTCGGGCCGACTCTGCTGGCGCAGGCGACCGGCAGCCAGGCCCGCACCGTGGCGGTCCTGGATCTGCACGGCGGCCTGGTCGAGCTGCTCGAGGCGGCCCTGGCTCAGAGCGGCGACGATCATGTGCGGCTGGTCGCGCTCGATTGCGCGGGCGACGAGGCCGATTGCGCCGAGCAGCTCAAGGCGCGCGTGCTGGGCAAGGGAATCGACGCCGGGCTGATCATCCCCGCCGACTTCTTCGCCGAACCGAACCTCGTGTTCTACAACACGGCGGTCAGCGCCACGGTCCTGCGCGACGAGTCGCTGCGGCCGGCGCTGAACCAGCTCCTGCGCGAGGAGCGCTTCCGGCGCGCCGGCGTGCCGCCGGAGCAGCACGCGTACGTGCTGGCGCGCACGGAATGGTCCTCGCTGCAGCTGTCCGCGGCGGCGGAGACCGCCCAGAGCGCGGAAGTCGGCCTGGTCGGCGGCATCTTCCTGCTCATGGTCATCTACCTCATGGTGCTGCTCTACGGCCAGCAGAACCTGACGGTGGTCATCGAAGAGAAGACCAGCCGCATGGCCGAGGTGCTGCTCGCCAGCCTGCGCCCCGAACAGCTGATGGCCGGCAAGGTCCTGGGCATCGGGCTCGCGGCGTTCACGCAGGTCCTGATCTGGGCGGCGGCCGGCGTCCTGGTCTCGGCCCAGGGCGTGGCGGTCGCGGGCGCCGAGGTCAGCCTGAGCGTCTTCGGGCCCTGGATCTGGGTGAACTTCCTGGTCTTCTTCGTGCTGGGCTATCTGCTCTACGCGAGCCTGTACGCCGGCGTCGGCGCCATGAGCAACTCCGTGCAGGACGCCCAGCAGTTCAGCACGGTGCTGGCGATGGGCATGATCCTGCCCATGGTCCTGATGATGGTCGTCATCCGCGCGCCGGACGAACCGCTGGCCGTGGTGCTGTCGCTGGTGCCCTTCTTCACGCCGATCCTGATGTTCCTGCGCGTCTGCGTGAGCAACCCGCCGGTCTGGCAGGTCGTTCTCAGCTGGCTGCTGCTGGGCCTGACGATCTGGTGGGCGCACCACGCCGGCGGGCGGCTCTTCCGGGCGGGCATCCTGCTCTACGGCAGCTCGCCCACCTGGAACTCGCTGGCTCGCGCGCTGCGCGGCTGACCGCGACCGCGGGCGCCGCGGCCGCGACCGCAGCGGCGGTCAGGGCGCGATGATCTCGAGGCGGTAGCGGTCGCCCTTCTGCAGGCGATCCAGGACCTCCAGACCGCGCACGACCTCGCCGAACGCCGTGTAGCGGCCGTCGAGGTGCGGCTGCGCCGAGAGGCACACGAACCACTGGCTGCCGCCGGTGTCCTTGCCCGCGTGCGCCATGCCGACGGTGCCGCGCGCGAACGGTCGGCGCGAGTATTCGCAGCGCAGCGTCCAGGCCGGTCCGCCCCAGCCGTCGCCGCGCGGGCAGCCGCCCTGCACGACGAAGTCCGCGACCACGCGGTGGAACGTCAGGTCATCGTGGAATCCCTGCGCGACGAGCGCCAGGAAGGCGCCCGTCGCCTCCGGCGCCTGGCGGGGATCGAGGCGGATCTCGAAAACGCCGTGATCGGTCACGCACCGCACGCGCGGCGTCGCGGTCGGCGGCGCGGCGGCCGGCTGTCCGGGGTGGCGCCGCTGCGCGGGCAGGGTCTCGCGCAGGCTCGCGGCGGCCGGGATCAGGTCGTCCGGCAGCAGGCCGGTCGCCACCGCGGCTTCGCGCGCCGCGAGCCGCAGGCGCAGGTCGCGATGGTCGAACGCCGCGCGCAGCGCGCCGGCCGCCGCCGCGCGCATGGCCGGTGCGTCGCGATCCGCGAGCAACGAATCGATGGGAGCGGCGCTGGCGGCGTGCCGGCCGGGCGCCGCGAAGAACAGGCACTCCTGGCGGCGCGGAGCGAACCTGCCGTCCGCGCCGAGCGCGGGGTCGAACAGGCGCGCGATCGCTTGGACCAGGGCCAGCTGCACGCCGGCGTCGGCGCGCGCGGACTCGGCTTGCCAGGCGGCCAGCACGAGGCGGCGCGAGGCGTCTCCCGGCAGATCGGCCAGCACGCCTGCGGCGTGCGTGCGCAGCGCGTGGTCGTCG
>CAZJWO010000080.1:0-16786 GCA_964549735.1 uncultured Fibrobacteraceae bacterium
GCGCACCGTCCTCGCAGTGCACCAGCACCGTCAGGTCGAGGTCGGCGGCGGCCCGCATCGCGGCCGCGAGCGGCTCGCCGGCCAGCCCGATCGTCTCGAGATACGCCAGGTAGAGCTTGAGCGAACGAAGGCCCCACGCCCGCCGGCACGCGTCCAGCTCGCCGGCGATCCCCTCGCGCCACTGCGTCACGCTCGCGTGCAGCGCGTAGTCGCAGGTCGAACTCGCGGCCTCGGCGAAGCGGGCCTCGGCGGCGGCCATGAGCGCCTCGCCGCGCGAGGGAGTGATGAAGTCGATGATCGTCGTCGTGCCGCCGGCCAGGGCCGCGCGCGTGCCTGTCAAGAAATCGTCGGACGTGGCGACCTTCCCGGCGCGCAGCCCGAAGTGCACGTGGGGGTCGACCGCGCCCGGAATCAGCCACGTACCCGTGCCATCGACGACCTCGCAGCCATGGCGCGCGGCGAGGTCGGCGAGGTCGTGCCCGGCCAGACCGGCCGGCAACACTTCGGCGATGCTCTCGCCCGCGGTGCGCAGGCCGCCCGGTCGCGCGGACGAGCCGTCGACCAGGGTCGCACCGGCGATGAGGTAGTCTGGCACGGGACCCTCCGGGGCGATGGCGCACCGAGCGTACGGCACGACGGGCTGCCGGGCCAGGATACCATGGCGCCCGAACCGGACGCTAGGGCGTGCAGCGGACCGGACTCGTGCTCGAGCCGCCGGGCACCGGCGTTCCGTCCGCCGCGTACAGCACGGACGTCGCCGTGTCGCCGCCGCTGAAGGTGACCAGAGAATAGTACGGCGGGAAGTCGTAGCGGATCGTGCCGGTGGGGCAGCCGCCGCCGGTCGCGCGCACGATGCCCGGCGGCAGGACCTGCCAGCTCACCTCGTATCTCTGGTCGAAGTCGGTCTGCGGCGACCGGTACCGGTAGTCGAAGTCCCAGCCACCGGTGCCGTCGAGCGTCAGCGTGCCCGTCGCGAGCCCGGTGACCGTCGTGCTGTAACGGTAGTTGTAGTCGTACTCGACGGTGGCCTCGCCGAACGTCCCGTTGTAGGCGCCGGTTCCGGTCATGTCGTGAAGGACGGTCGCCGCGCCGCTCACGAACTGCTGCGCGAGGCCTTCGCCGTCGAGATACTGGACCGTGTAGAACCATTCGTAGTCGTAGCCGGCGGCGCTGGTCGTATGGTCGTATTCCCACCGCTGCGTCTCGGCGTTCCAGCCGTAGGATTTGCCGGCATCCTTGCCGACGCCTCCGGCCAGCGCGGTCATCGACTCGACGAGGACCACGGCCTGCGGCGTCGCGGCCTGGGCCTGGCTGAGGGCGGTGACCTGATCGAAGGAACTCGGAGTCTGCGGCCCATTCGGGCGGGTAGGGCCGCCGTCGTCGCCGCCGCACCCGGTCAGGCCGGAAACGACGACAAAGGCGAGCGCGAGCGCGAGCGGCGGCCACGGTGACGGGCGTGTGGGCGAGGCCATGGGCAGATACCTCCGCGAGTCGGTGGAAACTGGTTCGGCGTACGCCAGGGCGATATCGCGGACCACTGGCGCCGGCCAGGAGTCCACAGGCATCGCCAAGATACAAGATGGTTTATATCACATATCCGACGGCAAGTCTACCCTATGTGTATCGATTGGATGAGCGATTCCAGGTCGGCATTGCCGAATGATTCGCGGAAGGCCCCAGGTCTAGACCGGCGCAGCGGCCAAAATATGCCGCCGCAGCGTCGCGTTTATGCTAGACTCACCGCCGACGCTTCCTATTCATCTTCGACACGGAGGGGATTGCCGTGTCTCTTGTCACGCGCCTTCGTTCCTTGTGCGCGGCGCTCCTGATCACCGTTCCCGCCTCTGCACTCATCGTCGAGCCGATCAGCGATAGCGCCGTGGATTGCGATCTGCCGTCCGTCGCCCAGTCGCCCGAGCAATCGACGCTCGTCGCCTGGCAGGACGCAGACCGGCAGATCTGGACGCGCGGTCTGCCGACGTTCGCCGCGGGCGGAGAGGTTCTTACGCCAGACGCGCAACACCACGGCGAGGGATCCGCCGCGAAGGTCGTCTGGACGTGGCGGGGACTGATGCTCGTCTGGACGACGGGCTCCCGCATCTGTTTCAACTTCGCCTACGGCACGCAATTTCTGGATCCGCCGCACGTCATCGAGACCGGATACGACCTGACATACGCGGGACTCGACGTCTACGGGATCGCCGAGCCGGGCTGGGACGTCGCCTGGATCGCGTTCGAAGGCGCGGATGCCGGCCGCCAACACTCGGTCCTCCTGCTGCGGATCCGCAAGAATGACGGCGGCGACGTGACCGTGATCGCCGCGGATGTCGACGGGCCTGCCGCGCCGCAAGTGACGGCGGTGCCGGGTTGGCCGCAGCCGTCGCCGCGAGTCTATTTCCTGCGTGACGGCTCGACGCTCGTCTACCGGAGCGGATCGCCGGACGGGGGCTGGTCGCCCGAGGTGGCGGTGCCGTTTCCGTATCTCTACGGCCCACCGTTCGACGTCGCCGCGGACGACGCGGGCGATCACTGCGTGCTGTCGCTCGGCCCGCAACCGACTTGCCCGTGCAACGTCATCCATGCCACGCGACAGGATGCGGAAGGGGTCTGGTCGGGGCCGCACCAGCTGACGGTACCTGTCTGCTACTTCGACTGGCCGCGTTCGCCCGTGATCCGGATCGACGCGCAGGGACGCGTCCACGCGTTCTGGTTGCAGCGTGGCGCCAACGAGCTGATGGAGCTCGTACGGTGCGACCTCGAGTACTGGGTCTGGAACGCGAACGGCTGGACCGACCGTGGCGGCGATCTCGACGGCCACGCATCGATCGGACTCGGCGACCACGTGGCCATGGATCTGACGGCGACGGGCCAGCCCGTATTCGCTTGGTCCTTCGTCGATACCGTCGCCGGCGTGCCCCAGCCGCGGCAGATCATGCTGGCCCGACCGGACAGCCCGGTCGCCGCGCAGGACGCTCCGACATCCCTCGCCCTGACGACCCTGGAAGCCTGGCCGAACCCGTTCAACCCGCACCTCTATCTCGCCGGGCAATTGCGGAGCGGCGAGTGCGCCACGCTCGCGGTGTATGATCCGGCAGGCCGCCGTGTGGCGTCAGTCGACGTCCACGGCGCGGCAGACGGTCGCTTCACGACGCGTTGGGACGGTCTGGACCGCGCCGGCCGCGCCGTGCCGTCGGGAGTCTACATCGTGCGGCTGCAGAGCGAGACCGGCGCCGCGGCGCGGCGGGTGGTCCTGGCTCGCTGACGAGTGCGCAGCCGCCGCCATTCGCAACCGAGCCGGGCCACGATCGAAGCTGTTCCACGAAGAATGTTGCCGGCCTGAAGGGCGCCGATGTCGCGGCATGGACAACGTCGACCTGTACCGCGAGTTCCGCGACCTCGCCTTCGACAGCTTCGTCTCCTTCGAACACAGCCAGTTCCACCTCTTCCGCTTCCACGTCGCGGTCGACCGCCCGTCCGCGTTCTTCGCCCACCCCACCGGCTGGCGCCCGCCGTGCGACGACGTATCCTGGCGTCACCGTGCCGCGGCGGGCGCGTCCTCCTGGTCCCCGCTCAGGGCCGTCTTGGCGGTGCGATCGGCGCGGAACAGGCCCCAGTGCTTCTCCACTTCGGCGGGATTGTCGCCCCCCTTCCAATTCTCGTCGAAGGCCTCGAAGATGAAGGTCGGCATCCGCCGCGCGGCGGCCCACGCGCGGACCGCCGCGTAGAACGACGCTTGCTGGGTTTCGCCCGGCATGCCTCTGATGAGCCGGGCTTCTTCGCCGACGTCGGCCACGGAGGTGGCCCAGCCCGTTTCTCCGATCACCACTGGCGGCTCGGGATGCAGCGCCTCGATCGCGGTCACCTGTTCCTGCAACCAGGGCATCGCGTCCTCGAGCTGCCGGCCGTTCCACAGGGGATGCGCGTGCACCGTCAGGAAGTCGACCTCGCGGGCGAGTTCTCGGCTCGGCGGCGATGTCCAGTAGTGGTAGTCGTCGGCGGTGGTCACCGGCACCAGGACCGCCGCGCGGACCTGGCGGATGGCGTCGATCAGCAGATCGATGGGACACGGGTACGGCGACCAGTAGACCTGCGTCTCGTTGCCGACGCAGATCGCCACGACGATATCCGGATACGCCGCCGCCAGTTCGATCGCCGCGGCGATCTCCCGTCGGTTCGCGGCCGCGGCGCCAGGCAGATCTTCGATCAGGACGCCGCGCTCTTCGCGCGTCTGCTCGGCCGCGATCCAGACGCCGAGCATGACCTTCATCTCGATTCCGCTCGCGCGAATCTGCGCCAGCAGCGTGCGGCCGAATTCGCTCGAGCCATACGTGCGCAAAAGGCTCCAGTGCCGAGCCATCAGATGAAGGTCCTCGCGGATCTCGGCCGCGGTCGGCACGGCTCCGCCCGGCCGCTGGCCGTCGCGGTACGGTCCATAGCAGATGGCGTTGCCGATCCAACGGCCTTCGACGAACGGCGAGAAAGGCCGTCGGGACGCGACTGGTTCGCGCTCCGCCAGGGGGGGCGTCCGACCCAGGCCCGCGCAACCCGAGAGCGAGAGGACGAGCACGGCGCCGGCGAGGCACGTGGGGCTGGCCAACTGTGGTCGCATCGTGGTTCGACTCCCGTTGATGGCCGCGCGCGGCTAACCGATACGCGCGCATGTCGATGAATCTAATTCATTTAACGCGAAGTCGCCCCAAATGTCGGATATTTCTTCTATTTTCGCATTTCGGACTTGATTCGGTCTCCGAACATAGTATACAATGTATGCGTCCGGTTGTCCGGACCCGGGATCCTCCGGAGCGCTTCGGTTCCTTGCAGGAAGGTGGCGAACATGAACGATCGAGTTAAGGCTCTGCTCGCAGTCGCGACCCTGGTTGGCATCATGCCCGCCGCCAGCTTCGCGCTGATCCCCTACAGTCAGGACTTCGAGGGACTGTCCCAGGGTGATACCGGCGCATTGGCGGCCGACGGCTGGGTCGTCTTCGGCAACGTTTTCGGCCCGGACTGGTCCTATTGGTACGGCTATGGCGTATTCCCCGCGCCCAATGACGGCGCCGCATTCAGCGCGATCGCGTCCGGCGAGGGCGGCGCGGAGCAGGGCGCCCAGCAGCTGGTCGTCTTCAGCGACTACAACAACACCAACCACGGCGACGGCGCCTGGATCGAGGCGAACGTGTTCCAGGAGCAGGTCATCGACGTCACCGCCGTCGACCAGACCTGGATCTTCGAATTCCAGGCCAAGCGCGGCAACATCGAGGGCGCGACGACCGCCGCGGCCTTCATCAAGACGCTCGATCCGGCCAGCGGCTACGCGATGACCAACTTCATCACCGCCGACATGACCAGCATTCCGAGCACGTGGGGCGGCTATTCGGTGTCGTTGCAGATCGATGCCGGCCTCGTCGGCCAGATCCTGCAATTCGGCTTCGTGAGCGTCGCGACGAACTACGAGGGCTCGGGAATCTTCTATGACAACGTCGCGTTCCGCAACGAGGGGCAGGTCGCGACCCAGGAGACGAGCTGGAGCGGGGTGAAGTCGCTCTTCCGGTAGATCGGCGCAGCGCGTCCCGCGCGACCCGTGTTCTCGTCGGGCCCCGGCCAAGGCTGCCGGGGCCCGCTTCGTCGAGGAGCGACTCCACGAGCTACCGCGCGAGGGCGACCCGCCGCACATCGGCGACATCCCCGGACCGCAGTCGGATGAGGTACACGCGCGAGGCGACGGCGCGGCCGCCGTCGTCGCGTCCGTCCCAGGTCACACGGTGCTCTCCGGCGACGAGATGGCCATCCAGCAGCGTCCGGACGCGACGGCCGGCCAGGTCATAGACGTCGAGCGTCGTCGGTCCGTCTGCGGCCAGCGTGAAGCGCAACGTCGTCTGCGGGTTGAACGGATTCGGCGCGACGGTCAGGACCGGACCGGCCGGCGCGGCGGGTGCGGCGGAACCGTCGCCGTCGGCCACGGCGGTCGCGGCGGCGGCCGGCCGGAACGTGAAGTCCCTGAAGACGACCTCCTGCGCGGAGGCCGGATTCTCCGCGAGCTTCCACAAGTTCAGATGCAGTCGCGGCTGCTCCGGACGCGGTATGTGAGGGCCGGTGTAGGTCCAGGCATGGATCGTGGTTGCGGCCGACTCTTCGTCGGCCGCGCCGCGCCACACGCGGTACTCGACGCGGTCGTCGAGCCAACGCATCGCATGGCTCACGACCTGCCCGGCGGCGAAGGTCTCATCGAAACGCACGAGGTTGCCGGGGAAGTCGTACGGCTGCGCGACGAACTGGGCGATGCCGTTGGCGGGGTTGCCCCAACGGCTGTACTCGATGTCGATCTCGTTGTAGGGATTCCACCAGAGGTAGGAATAGTCCCAGCACGGACCGTACTGCCAGAGGAAGATGCCGAGCACCGCGTGCGGGTCGATGAGGTCGAGACGGCCTTCGGTCGTCACGACATAATCCCCGTACCCGAGAGATTCCGCCAGGACCACCTCGGTGCTCCGCCACGTGCCGCCGCGATTGGCGAGCGTCAGATGAAGGTGACCCTGCGCGTCGACCCAGACGCATTGCGTAGCGTCGCAGAAGACGTTGGGACCGGGACCGTAGAAGCCGGGGCCCTTGACGCGCGAGGACCGTCCGGCGAAATCGAGCGTCCGGCCGCCGGGGAAATCCACCCACTGCAGATCGTCGATCGTCGGCTCGCTCGTGCCGTGCACGGTCACCTGATCGAAGTAGACATCGGGCGAGGGATCGCCGGGGCTCTGCAGCACGCCGAACAGCGCATGGATGGCGGCCGTGCCCGCCGGCGCGGGGCTGCTCTGCACGCTGAACGCCGCGTAGGCATCCCGGGGCGTGGTCGCGTCGGCGACGGTGAAGGAGTCGAAGTCGATCAGCTGGCCCGCGCCGTCGCGCCACTCGATGTTGACCAGGGCGACGCACGGGCCCGTCAGCGGCTTGCCGCCCGGGTGCGAAACCCAGCCCGTGGCCCGCCACTGTTCGCCCGGCGCGCTATCGAGTCGCTGCCAGAAGCCCGACACGCCCCAGCCGCCGCTGTTCGGCCCGCTGACGCGAGCCGCCCGCGAGCCGTGCGAAGCGATGGCGACCGAACCGACCGCGCCGAACTGGTTCCAGCCGCCGAACACGGCGCCTCCCGACCCGCCGAGCTCGAAGCTGGGGTTGGCGAGGATGCACTGGCCGGCGGCCGGCGAGACGAGGCCCGCGCCGAGCGCCAGAGCGACGATCACGATGCGAGCGAGGTACGACGATGAATAGGTCTCGTGCATGCTGTCCTCCCACGGTCAAGGCGCCCGGCTGATCGTCCGTGCACGATGCGGTTGCGGTGTCAACGCAGCAAGTCGGCCGGGATGCCGACTCGGATGATGGCGATCCGGCCGCTCCTTGCGAAGACCTCCGCGGCCAGCTGGCCGTCGAGCGTCGCCCCCGGCTGCGAGTGGACCGAACCGTCGCTGAACTCGACGTCCATCCGCGTGGCGCCGGTGATCTGCTCGTAGATCACAGGCACCTGGCAGAGGGTGAACGCCAGGCTGCCGGGGCCGAGCGGCAGCACACGGGTCCGACCCTGGAGATCGATGTACGAGAACTCCGCCGGCGCGGACAGGAATTCGCTGGCCTGCAGCAAGACCGGCTGGAACGCCACCGTGCCGGACTCGCGACGAACCCCCAGTTCGCCGAACCTCGACAGGATCTCCTCTTTCACCTGGCCGGTCATGCCGGGCTGTTGCGCGCCGCCGCCGGCCGGGGTATGCGAGTACGGATCCGTGGGGAACGCGCCATACTCGGCCGCGGACTTCTCATAGCCGATACCGCTGCGGATCCGGAAATACAGCCCGGCGAGCCGCCGACGCACCGCCGCCGGCTGGTCCTCGCGCTCGGCACGCAGGACGAGTTCCTGGGTGGCCAGGAGCAGTTTCGCCACCATGTGCCAGTAGATGCAGCCGATCCCCTCGTAGCCGTACATCACCCCCGCGCGACCCAGATAGGACCGGTGCTGGAAGACCTCCTCGAACAGCAGGTGGACCGCGGCGCGGTCGCGCGCCACGCCTTCGGCCCAGGCCGGTCGCCGCGCGAGATCATCCAGGGCGCTGTCCAGATCCCGCGCTTCGCGAAAGGCGGCGTGGAAGCGGCAGGTGCCGGACGCGTCGCGAACCAGGAGCGAACGGTCGCTCGCGGCCAGGAGGTCCATCAGCAAGGGAATTTCCAGCACCCGCGCGTCGGGTACCAGGTTGCGGGCCAGGAAACCGGGCCGATCGCGCTCCGGGTAGAGCATGAAGCTCCGCTGGTCGTCGCGGTACAGGGCGCTGGCGAAGAGCGTGTCGAGCACGGCGAGGCCGGCGGCCGGCTCGAGCGCCCCCGAGGCGAGGACGGCGACCTGACCTTCCAGCATCTCTGGCAGGTGGTCGATCGCAACGCTCGCCTCGGCGCCGCTGCCGGCGAAAACCAGCAGATTGTAGGTGTGGTAGAGCCCGTCCGCACGGCGGTTGGCCTCGATGCTGCGGTCGATCCACGCGAGGGCGGCCTGGCACAGGTCGGCGACTCGGCGCCGCGCGACCGGGCGCTGACCGGAAAAGCCGCGCGCGTAGACGGTCCGGCGATAGGCGCAGAACGCGTCGCCCAGGGCGTCCATCAACCGCCGGCGACCGCGCGCCGCGCCGCGGCCGGCGGCGACCGGGTGCGGCTCGTGGCGCAGGACGGCGGCGACCCGGTCGAACCAGTCGGCGACCTCCGTCGACACGGGCAGCGCGGCGTCGCCGTCTTCGCGGCAGATGTCGGCCAGGAAAGCCAGGAATTTGCGGAGATAGCAGAGCGTGACGACCGAAGCGCCGCCGCCGGCGAGCGCGTTGTTTGCGTCGTTCCATTCCGGCCGCTGGGTATTCAGCCAGATGCCGGCGTCCGGCACGAGATTCGACAGCTTGGACAGAGCCGGCACGAGCAGCTTTTCCAGCAGGTTGACCTGGTAGACCGTGCCGTCGGCCGCGGTCAGCAGCTTGCCGTCCGTGCCGCGCCGCGCGACGCGCTCGGCAAGGAGCGCCGCGCGTTCGGTGTCGTACACGATCGTCGATCGCGGGTCCTGGAGCATCTCCACGTACGGCTTCAAACGATAGGGCACGTCGGCGTAGCTGAAGACCGCGGCGCCGAGCATGGATGAGATCGCCGCCGGATCATGCCGGTGCAGGGCCTCGAGCAAGCGCAGCAGGTAGACGATCTGGTGGTCGCCCCAGTAGCCGATGTTGCGCCAGGGATCTTCCGGTGCGGGCGTCTCCCAGTCCACGCCATCCCGGCTCAGGCGGTAGGGGTTGAAGCCGTCGACGGTCGAGGCGTTGACGAACTTGGCGACCATGTTCGGCAGGAACGCCGGGAAGGATTCGCCGAGGGCCTCCCAGTTCTGGAAGATGTCCCGCCAGTTGCCTTCGTAGTGGAGCGCGCGCTGGCCATCGTGCTTGCGTACGCGGATCGTGAACTGGTTCCAGGGTCGGCTCGGGTCGCCGTGCCGCCGGCCGAAATATAGCGGCAGGTATTCGTGGACGAGACGTTCCAGATGCGGATCGCCCGTCCCGTGCGCGTGGGCGCGCAATTGCTGGATCGACAACGCCGCGGACATCTCGGCCAGGCGCTCCCGATGACGGTCGGCCAGCGGCCTGTCGCGCACGGCGAGGAACTCCAGGAAATCGGCGATCTCGACCTCATGGTTCTGCGCGAAGACCCCGCCCCGCATGCTGTTGAAGAGGACGTTGGCGAAGTGATGGGTCCAGGCTTCCGGGCGGCCCGAGAGCTGCAGTCCATCGGCGGTGGCGACGATCCGCCGCAGGTTGCTTGCCGCCCGCGCCAGGCTGGCGTCGATCCGCTCGGCGAGGTCTTCGCCCGACCGCAGGCGACGCCGCAGTTCGGCGATCTGGACGTGGTCGCGGCCGACATCGGCCACGAGATGCCAGCGCGCCGCCTGGCCCGGCTCGAGCGAGATGGCCGCGCTCGCCAGGAAGTGGCCGCGCCGGCCGTTCAGCACCCGCGCATCCGGCAAGGGCTTTCTCCGCCGGAAGGCCGAGATGGCGTCGAGCGAGAGATGTCGGCGGCATTCGACCAGTCCGCAACACCACGCGATATTGGCTCGCAGCACCTCGAGCGCTTCCGCCTTGTCCGTGATGCCGGCCGTCAGCGAGAAGATCCCCAATCCGGTGGCGGCGTCGATCTCGTTCTTCTTGTAAGCGTCGACCAGGTTGCTCGACCGCTGCTGGAGCGCGAGCGGCGCTCCATGCGGCAGGATGTTGCGCAGACCGTCCAGCAGTTCGACCCTTACGGGCGCAGAGCCCGTGTTCTGCAGGGTCGCCGTACGCACCCAGCCGAACTCGTCGCAGCCGGCCCACCGGTAGCGGAAGCGCAGTCCGAGAGCGTGTTCGATCTCCTCGAAGACGATGCGGCAGCCGAGGGCGTCCTTGTAGAGATGGCGCGCGATGGCGGGATGCTCGCCTGGTGGCGCGCCGAACGGCTGCCAGAAGGTCGGCGCGCCGTGGGGTCCGGCCAGCCGAAACAACGTCAACGGTCCGGTGTGGTGGTGGGCGTCGTGCAACTGATCTGCCGTCAGGTAGGGGAAGAGGCTGCCATCCGGGCCGATCCGCCCCGCGGTCAGGCCGCCGCCGGAAGTCACGAACATCCAGAGGTCGGCGTCGCTGGCGAGGGTCATCAGAAACGGCGCGAGACGGTCGTAGGCCGAGATGCGGTAGGTTGGCTCCCCGTCGAGCTCGACGAAGCCGCCCCCGGCGCTCTCTGGTCCAGCGGCCGGCGTCCGGTGTTTCGCGGCCTGCGCGAGCTGTCGTCTCATGCGTCACCGTCCGGCGGAGAGGTCGAGGGGCCGCGTCGCGAGCGGCCCCCGGCGGCTGGGCCTCACTTGAGCAGGATCATGCTCCGCGTCAGGCGTCCCGTCGCTGTCGTCAGGGCGTATCGGTACTGGCCGCTGGCCACCGGGATGCCGCGGTCGTTGCGCCCACTCCAGACCAGGCGGTGATCGCCCGCCGCCAACTCGTCCCGCAGCAGGGTGGCGACGAGGCGCCCGGAGAGGTCGAAGACGGCCAGCTCGACGCTGCCGGACCGGTCCAGGGTGAAGTCGATGGTGGTCGCCGGATTGAACGGATTGGGGAAGTTCTGCTGCAACGCGGCGCCGGCGATCGCGCGGCCATCCGGCACGGTCACCTCGGCCGGGCCGAACTGGACGTTGTCGTAGAAGATCCCCGAGCCCTCGTAGTTGGTCGCCGTGTTCGCGAAGCCGAACTGCAGGATCTGGCCGACCAGGCCCGCGTCGATGGCGATGGTGAGCGAATTGCCGCTCCACTCGGTCGGGGTCGCCGTCACGTCGACGGTGAGGAAGTTGGTCAACGCGTAGCCGCTGGCCGGATCGAGCGTCTTGATGAACGCGACGGCGGTCGAGCTGCCTTCGATGTTGCCGCGCTTGACCTGGAAGGCGAAGCGCCAGGTCTCGCCGACCTGGCCGGCGGCGATCATCTGCTCCTGGAAGACGTTGGACTCGATGCGGTTGCCGTTGCCATGGTCGGTGTTGTTGTAGTCGCTGTAGACGGCCAGCTGCTGGTCGCCCTGCTCGCTACCGCCCTCGCCGACGGCGATCGCGCAGAACGCGGCGCCGTCGTTGGGCGCCGGGAAGGGGCCATAGCCGTAGAGGTAGGAGCCGCCCGCCGTAAAGACGTTGCCATAGACGAGCCACCCGTCTGCGGCGAGCGCGCCGACATCGCTCTGGCTCAATCCTTCGAAATCCTGGCTGTAGGGCGCCAGCGCTTGACCAGCGACGGGAATCGAGCTGATCAAGAACGCGGCCGCCGCGCAAGCCAACAGACGTTCACGCATGTTCTGGCCTCCCGCTTGCGGAACCGTTTCGTCCGGCCTCCGGGCTCGGCGCCCGGCTTCGGGGAGCCCCACAGAGGCCTTGACAGGTTGGACACCATCATACACTATGTTCGGCATCCGAACAAAGGATTTTTCGTGGCGTCTGCTGCACCGCCGCGCACAGAGTGCGACGAGAGTCCGGTCCCGGGGAGTCGACTCGCATGGGCCTGCACCACTTTCCTGCCGAGTTCGTCTGGGGGGTGGCCACGTCCGCCCAGCAGATCGAAGGCGGCTGGGATCAGGGTGGTCGCGGCGAGTCGATCTGGGACCGCTTCGCGCGGCAGCCGGGACGGATCGATGATGGTTCGCGCCCGGATACGTGCTGTGACCACTATCGCCGTTGGCGCGACGACGTCGCGTTGATGCGCTGGCTCGGCGTCGATGCCTATCGCTTCTCCACGAGCTGGTCCCGCGTCATGCCGGCGGGCGGCGGCGCCGCGAACACGGTCGGACTCGATTTCTACGATGCGCTTGTCGACGCGCTGCTCGACGCCGCGATCGAGCCGTTCCTGACGTTGAATCATTGGGATCTGCCCCAGGCGCTGCAGGATCGCGGCGGCTGGGGCGTGCGCGCGACGATCGACCGCTTCACCGACTACACGGCCGCGGTCGCGGGCCGGCTGGGCGACCGCGTCCGCTTCTGGATCACCCACAACGAGCCCTGGTGCATCGCCACGCTCGGCCACGAGCAGGGCGACCACGCGCCCGGCCGGCGCGATCCGCGCGAAGCTCTGCGCGTCGCGCACCACCTGCTCGTTTCGCACGGCCTGGCCGCGCGCGTGCTTCGCGACCTCGTGCCGGCGGCGCAGGTCGGCATCGTGCTGAACCTCTCGCCGGCGTCGCCGCGAAGCCCGGCAGAAGCCGACGTCGACGCGGCGCGCCAGTTCGACGGTCTCTTCAACCGCTGGTACCTCGATCCCCTGCTGCGCGGTCGCTATCCTGCAGACGCGATCGCCGATCGCGTCCGGCGCGGCAACCTCGCCGGCGCCGAACTCCCGTTCGTCGAACCGGGGGACCTCGCGCGCGTCGATGCTCGGCTCGATTTCCTCGGCGTCAACTACTACAGCCGCACGGTGCTCGCCGCCGGCCCGGACGGGCAGCCGCGGGCCGTCGCCGTCGCGCCGCGCGAAGAACTCACGGAGATGGGCTGGGAAGTCTATCCCGACGGGCTGGTCGCGCTGCTGCGGCGTCTGCGCGCCGAATACGACCCGCCGCCCATCTACATCACGGAGAACGGCGCCTCCTTCGCCGATCCGCCGCCGGCGAACGGGCGCATCGCCGATCCGCGCCGGGTGGCCTACCTGCGCGACCATCTGTTGGCGGTCCACCGGGCCATCGCCGCCGGCGAGCCGGTGCGCGGCTATTTCGCCTGGTCGCTGCTGGACAATTTCGAGTGGGGGCAGGGATTCACGCGACGTTTCGGTCTCTACGGGGTCGACGCCGCCTCCGGCGCGCGCATCCCCAAGGACAGTGCATTCTGGTATCGACAGGCCATCGCCGCGCGCGCGGTGGACGACGGGCTTCAACCTTGAATCGCGAGGAGGCCGCCTTGACGACGCAACGCACCAACCGCACGGGCCGCGTGCCCCATCGCGCCGCAGGCGCCGTGACGTGGCCGACGCTCCTGTTCTTGCTGTGCGCCGCGGCGGGCGTCGCGGCCGGCGCCGCGGTCGCCAGCGAGGTGCCGACTGTCAGGGTGGTCGCCGACGACGGCGGCCAGCGCCTGCAGGTCGACGGGCGGGACTTCATGGTCCTGGGCATGAACTGGGACTACGTACCGATCGGCGAGAACTACAACTTCAGCCTCTGGAGCCAGCCGGACGACGTCATCGTCGACGCCCTGGCGCGCGAGATGCCGCTGCTGCAGAGCCTCGGCGTCAACGCGATCCGGCAGTACGTGGGGGTTCCGCCGCGCTGGGTGCGCTACATCTACGAGCATTACGGCATCTTCACCGTGCTGAACCACCCGATGGCGCGCTACGGATTCACGCTCGACGGCGTGTGGATCGCCGCGGTCGACTACTCGGATCCGCGCCTGCGCCAGGCGGTCACCGCCGAGATCATCGCGCTGGTCGAGGAGTTCCGCGGCACGCCGGGCCTCTTGATGTGGCTGCTCGGCAACGAGAACAACTACGGGCTCTCCTGGTCGTCCTTCGAGATCGAAGCGCTGCCGGAGGGCGAGCGGGACGCGGCCCGCGCCCGCCATCTCTATTCGCTCTTCGGCGCGATCACCGCGGAGATCCAGCGGCGCGACGCCGGTGCGCCGGTCGCGATCGCGAACGGCGACGTGCAATACATCGACATCATCGCCGAGGAGTGCCGCAACATCGACATCTTCGGCACCAACGTCTACCGGGGCATCTCGGTCCGCGACCTCTACGACGTCGTCGCCGAAAAGCTGGGCCGGCCGGTCCTGCAGACGGAGTTCGGCTGCGACGCCTGGCACGCCCGCGAGATGCGGGAGGACCAGGTCATGCAGGCACGGTATCTGGTCGGCCAGTGGCGCGAGATCTACGAACAATCGGCCGGCAAGGGCCGCGCCGGCAACGCGATCGGCGGCCTCGTCTTCCAGTGGAGCGACGGCTGGTGGAAATACCGCCAGGAGGAGCGGCTGGACATCCACGACACCCACGCGTCGTGGCCCAACGCCGGCTACCCCGAAGATTACGTCGAGGGCGAGAACAACATGAACGAGGAGTGGTGGGGCATCACGGCCAAGGGGTGGCCCGACCATCGCAGCCTCTACGACGTGTACCCCCGCGCGGCGTACTACGCGCTGCAGCAGGCGTTCCGCCTGGATCCGTACGCGGCGTCGACGGATCTCGGCGCGATCCGCGCGCACTTCGCCGCGATCCGGCCCGCGGCGGTCGAGCTGCAGGCGCGGGGCGATCGGGCCGCCCTGGTCGCCGAACGCAGCCAGATCGCGCGCGTGGCCGGCGTGCGCCTCGAGTTCGAGACGTTCAACACCGGCGGGGAACGCACGAGCACTCCCGCCACCGAGCTGCCGGGCGATACGGCGTATCCCCGGTTCCGCGGCTTCGATCACCTCGAGTCGTACTACATCGATGTCGAGGCGAACCCGGCGCGCAACGTGACCGGCCGCGTTTCGGTCAACATCCTCGGCAACGTGCCGGCCAACCCCATCGACGAGATCTTCTACGAGAACCGCGGCCGCGCCTACACCACGACCGACGGCGCCCGGTCGTTCGAGGTCGAGGATCGCGAGCGGGTCAAGGTGTACCAGGCCTCGGTGAGCTGGGACGACCGCTGGTTCCAGCTCGACGGCTTCTACCGCACCGGACATCTGCACTGGGGCTTCGAGGGAGACTTCTTCGGTCTCTACCGCAACGCCTACTACGGCGAGAACATCGACATCTACAACGGCATGGCGCCGATCGGCCTCGAGGTGGCCGGCAAGCGCACGCTGGACGGCCTGAAGCTCGCGTTCGGACCGCAGCTCTGGTGGGGCGCCAACCCCGCGGTGCTGGTCAAGTACCAGCGTCAGGTGGGGCCGTTCGCCACGACCGTGATCTACCACGAGGACATCGCGCCGCAGTCGGCCGTCAACACGTCGATCGCGATCCCGTTGCCCGAGACGCGCAAGGTGTCGGCGCAGGTCGTCACGCGGCGCGGCCCGCTGGACATCGAGCTCGGCACGCTCTGGTCCGGGCGACCCAAGGTCGGCGCCCTCTTCCAACTCGTGGACGAGACGGCGGACGGCTATCGCGTGCTGCAGGACAGGATCAAGGACGGCGACACCTGGGGTTTCAAGGGCAAGGTCTCGGCGCAGCGCGGTCCGCTGCGCTGGTATGCCCAGGCGGCGTACATGGGCCTGGTGGCCGACGCCGGACCGACCGAGGTGATCACCTACACCGGCTGGAGCCTGAAGGACTCCGGTTCGGGCAATCAGAAGAACGTGCTGACCGGCATCACGTACAATCTCGGCGATTTCCAGTTCGGTCCCAACGTCTTGTGGCAGAAGCCTGTCGTCGGCCCCATGCCCGCCGACGCGCCCGCGCCGGGCCGTCCGCGCAACGTGCTCGACGATCCGTTCGCCGTGCGCGCGAATCGCGAGACCAGGGGCGCGGAGCTGCTCGTCACGTACGACCCCACGCCCGCCACCTGGTTCTGGGCCTGGGACAACGACGTGCGCGAGGACGCGCGGTTCGCGGGCAGTCTCGGCCTCGTGCACCGCGACTTGCCGACGACGCAGGACGCGGCCATCTTCATCGCGGAGGACGGGTCGACGACCTATCCCTTCGCGGGCGCGCCGCCGGCTCATCGGTTGTGGGAGGTGCGCGGCCGTCTCGTCTCGCGCCTGGCTCCGGGAACCCGCCTAGTGGCCAACCTATGGGCCGGCATGGCCGAACCCAGCGGCTACGATCCCTCCGGCGCCGACGCGACGCTCAACCGGGTCATCCACCGCTACGGCGTCGACGCGCGCCTGACGCACGGGCCGCTGGCTTTCGCGACGCACGCCAAGATCAATGACTGGGGTCCGTACGACTACCATCGCGACTTCAACCTGACGTTCCCGTTGCAGCTGCTGGCCGATGTGTCGTACGCGCTCGGTTCGCCGCGCTGGTTCGGCCAGCCGCAGACGCGCCTGGGCTTGCGCGGCAAGTGGCGATCCCTGGACGAGCACTCGCCTCGGTACAGCCCGACCGGCGGCGGCCGTCTGCCGGGGTTCGACCGCGGCCAGGAGTGGGAGATCCAGACCTACCTGCACCTGTCGCTCTGATCGGCGGAGCGCGGCGAGGGCGGGATGTCGCTGGTCGGCCGGTAAGCGGAACGCAGTTCCCTGTCTGCCGCTCCGGTCAGTCCGGCACCCCGTACACCCGCACCCAGTCCACGAGCAGGGTCTGGGGGAACTGCGTCGTCGCATCGGGCG
>CAZJWO010000081.1:0-15816 GCA_964549735.1 uncultured Fibrobacteraceae bacterium
CAACCCGGGGCCGGCCGCGCGCGCCGGCGCTGCCGCGGCGGGTGCGGGGGGGGGCGGGGGCGGCGCCCATCGCGGCGGCCCCCCCCGCCGCCATGCTGGCGGACGAGCCCGCCGCGATCGCCGATCCGGCGGAGGCGATCCGCTCCGCCTGGCGCCAGACGTTGGACCGTGCGCGCGCTCTGCATCTGCCCGTCGCGCGCTGCCGCTTGCGGGCGCCGCAGCCGGCGCCCCCGGTCGCGATGCCGGCCTCTGCGCTGCGACGGATCCTCGGCAACCTCTTCGCCAACGCCGTCGCGGCGCGCCCGGCCGACCTGACGGTCGCCTGCCGCGTCGTCGTCCGGGGCGGCTACCTGCGACTCGAGGTGTGCGATGACGGACCGGGAATCGCGCCGCACGTGCGCGCGCGGCTCTTCGCCGCCGGCGTGACCACCGGCGCGCCGGCGGGTGCGACCGGCCGCCGCGGGCTGGGCCTGGCCGGTTCGCGGGAGCTGGCGCGGCGCTGGGGCGGCGATCTGACGGACGAACCGGCAGCCAGCGGCGCCTGCTTCCGGCTGACCGTCCCGCTCGCGACGGCAGGTCTCGGCGCACCCGTCGCGGACGCAGCGGAGATCGAACCCGCCGGCCTGCGGGTCCTGGTCGTCGACGACGACCCGGCGGTGCGCGACATGCTGGAGCAGCTGCTCGCGGCGATGGACCATCGGCCGGTGCCGGCGGCCGACCATGCCGCCGCTCTGGCGGCGCAGGCCGCCGGGCCCTGCGATGTCGCGCTGATCGATCTCGGCCTGCCCGGGCGCAGCGGCGCCGAACTCGCCGCCGAACTGCGACGGCGTGACCACGCGTTGGCCGTGGTCCTGCTCACCGGTTGGGGCAGAGAGCGGGAACTCGCCGGCGCCGACACCGTTTGCGTGGATCTCACGGCGGTCAAGCCCATCGACCTGCCGCAACTCCGAACCCTGCTCGCGCGCGCCGCCCGTCTCGCCGCCGCCAGACGGGCCGGCCGACCGCCGGAGGAACCATGACGCGCCTGCTGCCGTTGCTGCTGCTGCCCTGCCTGGCGCTGCCGGCAAGGGCCGATCTGCGCGCGACCCTCGCCGACAGCCTGCACCTGGCGACCGGCCACATCACCGGCCTGACGTGGGCGGGAGCCGACACCCTCGCGCTGCTCGTGACGCAGCCGGACAGCGCCGCCGGACATTCGCGCCAGCCGGTCATGCTCGTCGTTCGCAGTGTCGCGGGCTCGATCCACTGGCAAGCCGATTTCACCGCGGTGCTGGCGCGCGGCCTGGCCTGGGACGGCGAATTCTTCTATAGCTGCGGCGACGACCGCGAGGGCGGCTCGCTCCTCTACAAGATCGATCCTCGCGAGGCCGCGGTCGTGGCGGCGTATCCGACGCCGGGCCACCGGCCCATGGCGCTGGCCTTCGACGGGCGTTGGCTGTGGCTGACCGACCGCGATCTGGCGCGTATCGATCGCCTCGATCCGGTGAACGGCGAATTGACCCGTTCGGTGGCCGCGCCCGGCTTCTCGCCCGGCGGTCTGGCCTGGGATGGCCGCTCGTTCTGGGTGACCGACGCCGGCACCGGGCTGTTGACCCGGCTGCGGGGCGCGCGCCTCCAGCAGCGCGACGCGGTCGCGGCGGACGACTGGTTCGCGCGCGGCCGCGACACGCTGCTGGCCCATGACGGCCGTTACCTGTGGCTCCTGCCGGAGGGGTCGACCTGCCTGCGTCGCGTCCTGCTGGACTGACCTCGCGCCGCGATCGCTTCGACTCCCTTGCGGGCGCGCGGCGCCGTGCGTAGATAGTCAATTGCTGAATCTCGTTATCAGGATGTGACCGGGGCGGAACGCTCCTTCTTACTTGCGAGAGCGAGGGCGACATGGCAACCGTCGAAACCAATGCCAAGACGGCGGATGAACGGTTCATCAAGGACAAGGAAGCGGCCTTCCTGGAGTTCATCCAGACCAAGGGCTTGAAGACCACGCGCCAGCGCAGCACGATCGTGCAGGTTTTCTTCCGTTTGCACGGGCATATCTCGGTGGAGGAGCTGCTCCGCGAGGTCAAGAGGGTCAACCCGCGCATCGGCTACGCGACGGTCTACCGCACGCTGCACTTGCTGGTCGAGAGCGGCCTGGTCGAGGAGCGTCGGTTCGGCGATGGCCTGGCTCGCTACGAAGGCCGCAACGAGATCGAACATCATGATCACATGATCTGCCTGGACTGCGGGATGATCCGCGAATTCTCGAATCCGCGCCTGCTCGAACTGCAGGACAAGCTGGCCGAGGAGAGCGGCTTCAAGATCTTCAAGCATCGGCTCGAGCTCTACGGGACGTGCGAGGACCCTCAGGCCTGCCAGCGGCGCCAGCAGGAAAGCCGGCACGACACGTAGTGAACGGCTGATCGCTGCCGCCAAGCGACGCGCGCCGCGCCTGCCGGCCGTCCGGCGCGCGGCGAGCCTTGACAGCGGAACTGGTGCTGCCGACAATGCCGCGCATGCCGACCCCATCCCTGGCACCCGCGATCCCCGATGCCTGGTTGCGCATCGAGGTGGACACCGCCGCCCTGCGCGCCAACCTCGCCGGTTTCCGCCGGCTGGTGCGTCCCCCGGCGCGTTTGCTGGCGATCGTCAAGGCGGAAGGCTACGGCCACGGACTGATCCTCGCCGCCGACGCCTTCCTCGCCGCGGGAGCCGATTGGCTGGGCGTGCACTCGGTCGCCGAAGGCGCGCAGCTGCGCGAGGCTGGCGTGACGGCGCCGATCCTGGTCCTGGGGCCCGCCAGCGCGGCGGAGGCGAAGGCCGCGGCGGCGTTGTCGTGCGACCTGACGGTCAGCTCGCTCGCCGCCCTGCAGGACGCGATCGCGGCTGGCGCCGGCCGGCTGCACCTGAAGGTGGAGACGGGAGTCAACCGCCAGGGCATCGTCGAGGCCGAACTCGCCGCGGCGCTGCAGATGCTAGCGGCCGCGCCCGCGGTCGCGCTGGTCGGCCTTTCGAGCCATTTCGCCGACATCGAAGATACGACCGACCATTCCTTCGCCCGCCAGCAGCAGGCCCGGTTCGAGGCCTGGATCGCGCGCCTGCGCGACGCGGGACGCGGCGATCTCCTGCGCCACATGAGCTGCAGCGCGGCGGCGCTGCTATGGCCGCACGCGCATCACGACCTGGTGCGGGTCGGCGTTTCCGCGTACGGCATCTGGCCGAGCCGCGAAACGCGCGTCGCCGCGGCGATGGCCGGCCGCCAGGATTTCGAATTGAAGCCCGCGCTGGCCTGGAAGGTGCGTGTCGCGCAGATCCGGCACGTGCCGGCGGGCGAGACCGTCGGCTACGGGCGCACCTGGCTGGCGCCCGCCGACAGCCGCATCGCGGTCCTGCCGGTGGGCTACGCCGACGGGTATCCGCGCGCCCTGTCCGGCCGTGCGCATGTCTTGATCCGCGGCCGGCGCGCGCCTCTCTGCGGGCGCATCTGCATGAACCTCTGCATGGCGGACGTCACGCGGATCGCGGACGCCGCCGCGGGCGACGATGCGGTGCTGCTGGGAGCGCAGGGCGCCGACCGCATCTCGGCCGAGTTGCTGGCCGATTGGCTGGGCACGATCGCCTACGAGGTCCTCACGCTGCCGAAAGCGACCTGGCGCCGGCAGGAGGCGGGTCATGCTTGACGGTCTGCGCAGATGGTTCGGCGAACGCGGCGCGGAGCCGACGGCGCGCCAGGAGTGCATCAAGCGGTCGGTGTGCCTGCTGCTGGTCGCCGCCGCGCGCGCCGATGGCGAGTTCGCCGCCGGCGAGGCCCGCGAGATCGCCCGGCTCGTCAGCCGGCATTTCGATCTTCCCGCCGAGGAGACGGCCGAACTCGTGATGCTCGCCGCCGCCGAGAGCGGTCCGGACCTGTTCCCGGCGACTCGCCTGCTGACGGACCAGCTCGATCGCGACGAGCGGCGCGAGGTGCTGCGCCTCATGTGGCGCGTCGTCTACAGCGACGGCCGCCTGGAAGCGCGCGAAGAGGCGCTCATGCAGCGGGCGGCACGGCTGCTCGACATCGCGCACCGCGATCTCGTCGCCTTGAAGCTAGGCGTGCGGCCGGACCCCGCCGCGGGCGTCTGAGTCATTTATTGCAGCATCGTGACCTTTCCGGCGGCGGTCCGCCAGGCTGGCGCGGTGGAGCGGCGCCGGATCCCGCGGCTGCCGGCGCGGGCGCGCCCGGGCGCGGCCGAATCTGATCAAGTGTCGTATTTTCATTGATTTGCGTTTCGTGAGGTTGCTTGTCGGCAGGGCATGAGGTCGCGTCTTGAAAAGCGAGGGTTGGAGACCACGCGGACAAGTGATACGCTTATACGGCTCGGGCCTTAACTTTGGCTGCCATGATACCCCCCTCTGGAGGACCACGATGAACAGAAGGTTCATGCGGACGACCTTGACCGTCCTGTCGCTGCTCTGTCTGGCGGCCGCGGGACAGGCCGAGTGGATCGGCTTCGACGGAGCCGTCAAGAGCGCTCCCAGCGTCACCGTCAGCGAGGTCGGTTCCGGCCGCACGCTGGTCGAGATCGTCGTTCCCGGCCTCGAGGTCGAGACGGTCGTCGTCAACGGCACGGAGCACGTCCAGATCAGCATGCCGGGAGGCGTCCAGCTGCTCGATCGCGGCGAGCCCGAACTGCCGTACCTCACGACGGCCCTGATCGTTCCGGACCTGGGCACGCCGAAGGTCAGGATCCTCAAGACGGACTACGTGGATATCGCGACGTTGCCGGTGGTTCCCGCCCGGGGCGCGATCCTGCGTAGCGTCGACCCGAGCACGGTGCCTTACGAGTACGGTCCGGCCTATGCGGGCGGGGTCTTCCCGTCCGAGATCGCCGCGGCCGGCGAGCCTTACATCATGCGCGACTACCGCGGCGTCGCCGTGCGGCTGTTCCCCGTCCAGTGGGACGTCGATCGCGGCGTCTTGCGCCTGCTGCGCCGCGTCACCTACGAGGTCGTCACCGAGGGCGACGGCGGCGTCAACGCGCTGACCGATCCGCCGCGGGCGATCCACCGGCCCTTCCCGGCGATGTACCGCAACCACTTCGCGAACTACGACGGCGCGGCCAAGTACACCCTCAACAGCGCCGAAGGTCCGCTGCTCATCGTCAGCTACGACGCGTTCGAGAGCGCCATGCAGCCGTTCATCGCCTGGAAGATGCAGCGCGGCCTGGACGTCGAACTCATCACCACCAGCAGCGTCGGCGGCACGGTCGCCGGCATCCAGAACGCGATCCAGACGCGTTACAACAGCCCCGAGGGCCTCGCCTACGTGATCCTCGTCGGCGACGGGCCGCAGGTGCCGCACTACAGCGGCGCCTACGAGAGCGCCGACGACGACACGCGGTACGTGCGGCTGGCCGGCAGCGACGTCTATCCCGACGCCCTGATCAGCCGCATCTCGGCCATCAACGCGACCCAGGTCGCCACCCAGATCAACAAGTTCATCCAGCACGAGCGGGACATCGTCGCGCCGGCCGATTGGACCCACATGGGCACCGGCATCGCGAGCAACGAGGGCAGTCCCTCGGATATCGAGCGCATGGAATGGCTGCGCGCCGATCTGCTCGCCTACAACTACACGCACATGGACCAGATCTATCAGGGCCAGGGCGGCAGCACGACCATGATCGCCAACGCGATCAACGCGGGGCGCTCGCTGGTCAACTACATCGGCCACGGTTCGGGCACCAGCTGGAGCAACGTGCCGTTCAACAATTCCAACGTGCACGCCCTGACGAACACGGCCTGGCCGTGGATCATCGACGTGGCCTGCCTCAACGGCGGCATCTCGGCCATCGGCGAGAGCTTCGCCGAGGCCTGGATGCGCACGGGCACGCCCGAGCAGCCCCGCGGCGCGGTCGGCATGTACGCATCCTCGACGAGCACCCCGTGGGTACCGCCCTGCGTGATGCAGGAGGAGGCCGTCGACCTGCTCTGCGCCGAAGCCAGCCAGGTCATCGGCGTGCTCGTGCACGGCGGCATCATGAAGGTGCTGGACACCTACGGCCAGACCGGCACCGGCCTGCAGCTCGTCGAGCAGTACAACCTCTTCGGCGACTGCTCGCTGGTCGTCCGCACGCTGACGCCGGCCGTCCTGGCGATGGACCACCTGCCGGTCGTGCCGTTGTTCGCGCCGACGTTCAGCGTCGATGCCGGCGCGCCGGGCGTCACGGTGACCCTCAGCGGCGACGGCGTCATCTACGGCACCGGCACGACCGATGCGAGCGGCCACGTGGACCTCGTCATGGTCCGCGACATCGCCGACGTGGGCGAGCTCACGCTGACCGCGTTCGGTTACAACGCGGCCACGTACCAGGCGACGATCCTGGCCGTGGTGCCCGCGAACGTGGTCATCGATCCGGCCTCGGTGCCGGTCGGCGTGCCCACGGACGTCACGGTCACCGTCACCGACCCCGACACCGGCGACGGCCTGGACGACGTGCTCGTCGAGATTCTCGGCTTCGGCTTCGCCAGCGCACCCGTCCAGACCGACGGCTTGGGCCAGGTCGTCATCACGGTCCTGCCCGAGTTCGGCGAGGTCTTGCTGGTGCGCGGCAAGGAGATCGGCGCCACCTACGACCTGTTCAGCGAAGGCCTGCCGGTCACCGGCGCGTTGCCGCTGGACGAACCCAGCGTCACGGCCGGCGTGCCCGGCATCGGCATGGACGGTACCCTGACGCCGCATCTGGAAGGCGAAGTGCATGCCTCCGTCGCCGATGCCGGCTTCACCCTGTTGCTGCGCGGCGGCGGGCTGGACCTGACCGAGCAAGTCGCCGGCGTCTCGGCGACCCTCGCCGTCACGCCCACGGAGCTCTCGACCGTCATGGCCACCATCACGCGGCCGGGTTACGAGATCTTCCAGCAGCCGATCGCGGTCGTGGCGGCCTTCGGCACGCTGGCCGGAACGGTCGGCGACGCCGACGCGGGCGGCGCTCCCCTGGCGGGCGTGCGCCTGCTGGGCTTCGCCGCGGGCGCCGATCCGTCCGGCACGCCGCTCTTCGACCTGGAGACGAACGCGTCCGGCGCGTTCGCTTACGGCGAGGATCTGCCGGTCGGCTATTACGACCTGTACGCCAGCAAGTTCGGCTACCTTGCGCACGAGGAGACGTACTTCCTGTTGTTCGGTCCGAACGACCACGAGATCGCGATGCACCAGGCGCCCAGCGGCGTCATCGCGGGCGTCGTGACGTCGACCGAGGACACCAGCCCGCTCGAGGCGGTCGTGCGCATCTACCGCACCGACAACGGCGCCCTCTACCACCAGACCCAGACCGATCCGGCGACCGGCGCGTACGAGACCGCCGCGCTGCCGTTCTTCACGTACAACGTGGACGTGCGCAGCTTCCGCTTCATCCCGCAATCGCGCGCGGTCGTCGTCGAAGCCGCCGCGGTCACGGAGGATTTCCAGCTCGAGCCGACGCAGGGCGACCTGCTGCTCTTGGACGACAACAGCGTCATGGCGCGCTTCGTCGAACCGAAGCTCGGCAAGAACGGCGTCGAGCTGGCCGCGGGCTACCTCGAAGACGCCGGCCGGGCGGCCGCCGACATCGCGACCGATCTCGAGGAACTGGGCTACACGGTGACGGTCCAGGCCGCGGCGGCCACCGATCCCGCCACGTGGGGCCTCTACGATCTGGTCATCTACTGCAGCGGCGGCAGCACGACGCCGCTCAGCAGCACGAGCCTGCGCGCGGCCCTGACGGCCCACCGCGCGGCTGGCGGCAAGCTGCTCGTCGAGGGCGGCGAGGTCGCCTACCGCATGAACTACAACGATTCGGCGTTCCTGAACAACGTCCTGTATGTCAGCGCCTGGAACGGCGACAGCGCCGGCAACGTGACCGTCGCCGACGCCAGCCACCACGTCATGAGCGTGCCGAACCAGATCGCCGGGCCGATCACCTTGAACTACTCCGGCTACGGGTCGTCCGACTACGTGACGGCGGCGGCGGGCGCGCAGGTGGCCGGCAGCTGGTCGTCGCAGCCGACGCGCGCCAGCGTGATCTGCTACGACAGCAATCCCGATCCGCAGGGCGGCCAGTTCGTCTTCTTCGCCTTCAACTACAGCCAGCTCGGCGCCGGGCGCACCGAGCTGCTGCACAACACCGTCCACTGGCTGATCACGCCGGAGCAGGGCGACGCGACGGTCAGCGGCGTGGCGTTCCTGTACGGCGAGCAGTCCCACGCCGGCGTCACCGTCAGCGCGGTGCCGGGCGGCGGCTCGGTCGTCACCCAGGGCGACGGCAGCTTCACCCTGACCGGACTCTACGCCGGCACGTACAACATCGTCGCCAGCCTGGACGGCTGGGCGACGGCGTCCTTCGAAGTGACGTTGACCGAAGGCGAGACGGTCTCCGGCCTGAACCTGCTGCTGACCCCGGTCGAGGTCACCGAGGTGTGCATCGATCCCGCGGCGCCGATCCTCGACAACCAGACGACGACGTCCTCGCTGGACTTCGAGATCGACGCCGACGTCACCGACGTCGCGGTCTATGTCAACATCAGCCACACGTACATCGGCGACCTGCGCGTCGTATTGCGGGCGCCGAGCGGCCGGGAGGTCGTCCTGCACAACCGCACCGGCAGCAGCGCCGACGACATCATCGGCTGGTATCCCGGTCAGCTCGCGCCGTCCGGCAACCTGCAGGACATGATCGGCGAGCCGATCGCGGGCACCTGGAGCCTGGTCGTCAGCGACCACGCGTCGTGGGACCAGGGCACGCTCAACGGCTGGTGCCTGCGTCTGACGCACGGGATCGACGTCATCACGGCGGTCGAGCGCGAGATCCCGGTCGTCCTGGCGCTCGAGGGCAACTACCCGAACCCGTTCAATCCGATGACGGTCATCCGGTTCGCGGTGCCGGCGCCGCAGCAGATCGACCTCGCCGTGTACGACGTGCGCGGCCAGAAGGTGCGCACCCTCGTGCGCGACGTCATGCCGGCCGGACACCACTCCGTGGCGTGGCAGGGCCATGACGACGCCGGTCGCCAGGTCGCCAGCGGCGTCTACTTCTACCGGTTGACCGCCGGTGGCGAGAGCCTGGTCCGCAAGATGCTGCTTCTGAAGTAGGCCGCCGGAGCGGTCCTTCGCAGCCCGGTCGGTGCGTCCGCGAGGACGCGCGACCGGGCTGCTTGCGTCCGGGAGCCCGGTGCGGCATGATGCGGGGCATGCGCATCGGTCTGCTCAGCACGCAGCGAGGTTACTACGGCGGCGAGGTCCACCTGCGCGACCTGGCGCTGGGCTTGGCCGAGCGGGGGCACCCGGTGAGCTGCCTCGTGCGGCCGGACAGCGCTCTGGCGGCGCGTCTGGCCGCCGATGGTCTGCCGGTGCGCCGGCTGCGGCTCGTCGACTGGTTCGAGCCGGCCGGCATGGCGGCGCTGCGGCGCTGCCTGCACGAGCTGCGGCTGGACATCCTGCACACCCACAATCCGCGCGACTACTACATCGCGGCCGCCGCGACTTTCGCGACGCCGATCCGCAACGTCGGCACGCGCCATCAGCTGCGGCCCATCGCCTGGGCGCAGCTCAAGCGGCCGCTGCTGCGACGGTTCGCGGCGATGATCGCCGTCAGCGAGGCCGTGCGCGACGGCTTGCTCGCTTCGGGCCTGCCGCCGCACCGCCTGGTGACCGTTCTGAACGGCGTGCGTGCGCCGGCCTCGGCGGGCGACCAGGCCCAGCTGCAGCGCGAGCTCGGACTGCCGCCCCGTGGCGGACCTGTGATCGGCAGCATCGGCAGGCTGTGCGCGACCAAGGGGCTGGAATTCCTGCTCTGGGCGGCCGCCCTGCTGCGCGGGCGTTGGCCCGGGTTGCAACTGGCGCTCGTCGGCGGCGCCGGCGAGGACATGGGCTACGTCCAGCGGCTGCGGCAGCTGGCCCGCGGTCTGCGCCTGCCGGTGCAGTTCTGCGGTTACCGCGACGAAGCGTCACGGCTGGTCGGGGCCCTGGACGTGCTGGTCGTGCCCTCGCTCGCCGAGCCGTTCGGGCTGGTGACGCTCGAGGCGCTGGCCTGTGGCGTTCCCGTCGTGGCCACGCGTTCCGGCGGCAGCCGCGAGATCGTGCGCGATGGCAGCGAGGGCCTGCTGGTGCCGCCGGGGGATCCGGAGGCCCTGGCTGCCGCGCTGCAGAGGCTGCTGGCGGACCACGCCCTGCGCGAACGCTGCATCCGGAGCGGGCGCAAGCGCGTCGCCGAGCATTTCACGCTCGCCAGGCAAGTCGGCGAGACGGAGAAGGTCTACGCCCGGGTGCTGGCCGGAGCGCCGCTCGCGGCGGCCGGGTTGGGGTGCGGTCTGCTGGCGTCGCGCGGCCGCGGGTGAGCCCGTTCGCGTCAGCCGCGCATGCTGCGCACGACCGGCACGAGGCCGTCGATGACGAGCTGCACGGCGATCACCGTCAGCAGCAACCCCATGAGCTTCTCGATGATGCGCAGACCCGTGCGGCCGAGCCGGCGCAGCACGCGGTCCGCTCCTGCGAGGATCATGCCGGTCAGGACGAGGATCGCCAGCGCGACGCCGGTCACGAGCAGGGCGCCGGTCGGGCCAGGGATCTCCGGCCGCAAGACCATCACCGTCGTGATCGAGCCCGGTCCGGCCAGCAATGGGATCGCGAGCGGCGTGATCGATGGGTCGTCCTCGTCCTGGACGGCCGCGGCGGCTTCCTGGTCGTGGGCGTAGGCGCGGCCGATGCCGGTGCGCCAGCGCCGGGGCTGGCTCTGCAGCATGTCCAAGCCGATGCCGAAGAAGATGATCCCGCCGGCGATGCGGAAGGCGTCGATCGTGATCCCGAACAGGGCCAGCAGATGCGAGCCGAACCAGGCGAAGGCCGCCAGCACGCAGAAGGCCACGGCGAGGGCGCGCAGCAACGTGCGCCGCTTCTGGCGGGCCGACATGTGCGAGGTCAGGCCGCTGTAGAACGGGATGCACCCGGGCGGGTCGATGACCGCGAACAGCGACGAGAACGACAGCAGGATGAATGTGAGCATCGCACCGGCTCCCCGCACGACGAGGCTTCGGCGGCGGAAGATAGCCGCCGCGCGCCGCGGGGCAAGCAAATTCGCGCGCGGCGGCGCAGATCGAGCCGAGGCGTCGTGCTCTTGGTGGGGCTCGTCGTCCGGGAAACAGGGGCGCCGCCCCTGATTCGGGGCGGCGCCCGGTCAGCACGGCGTGCCATCGCCGCCGCGCCGTGAACATGGTCGCGCCGGGCGCGGCGGCCCGGCGCCCTCTCAGAGGTCCGCCAGGTCGTCGTCGTCCAGAGGCAGCACGTCGGCGGGCGCATGCCCCGCCGGCACGAGCTGCCGCGCCGGCTGCGGTCGGGCGACGGCCTGCTTCGCGTGCTGGCGAGTCGCCTTGGGTGCGGCGGCGATCGTCTGCCGCGCCGCGGCCGCCGGCGGACCCGTATGCTTCGCCAGAGGCCGCGGCGCCGCGGCATGGTGGTCGAACGCGGCCATCTGGCGTTCGCTGTGCCCGTTGATCAGCTGCAGCAGATCCATGACCGCGTGCTTGACGGTGTCGGCCTGCCGCTCGAGATCCTGGCTCGCCGCCGCCGATTCCTCCGCGCTGGCGGCGTTGGTCTGCGTCACCTGGTCCAGACGGCTGACGGCCGTGTTGATCTCGCCGATGCCCTCGGCCTGCTCGCGGCTGGCCGTCGCCACGTCGCCGACGAGCTGCTTGACGCGGTCGACGCTGCCGGTGATCTCGTGGAGGATCGCACCGACCTCCTGGGTGGCCTTGACGCCGCCGTCGGCGCTCTGCTGGCTCGTCTCGATGAGCGTCGCGGTGTTGCGGGCCGCTTCGGCCGAGCGCTGGGCCAAGTTGCGCACCTCTTCGGCCACCACGGCGAACCCCTTGCCCGCCTCGCCGGCGCGCGCGGCCTCGACCGCGGCGTTCAAGGCCAACAGGTTGGTCTGGAACGCGATCTCGTCGATGGTCTTCAGGATGCGCGCGGTCTCGTCGCTGCTCTTCTTGATCTCGCCGATGACCGACGACAGATGGCTCATCGCCTGCACGCCCTTGCGGGCGGCCTCCGCCGCGGACACCGTCTCCTCGTTGGTCGAGCTGGCGTTCGCCGCGGTCTGCTGCGTCGCGGACGACATCTCCTGCAGCGACGCGGCGATCTCCTCGAGCGACGCGGCCTGCTCGCTCGCGCCGGCGGCCATCTGCTGGCTCGCGCCGGCGATCTCGGAGGAGGAGCTGCCGACCTGATCCGACGCGTGGCCGAGATTGCCGGCCAGGTTGCCGAGCTGCCGGCTGATGCGGCTCGCGGTCAGGAACCAGAGCAGCCCGGCCAGCACCATCGCCACGAGGCCGGTGATCGCGATGGCGACCAGCGTCTCGCGGCTCATCCTGGTGACGGCGGCTTCGGCGGCGAGGAACTCGTCTTCATAGGAGCCCGCGCCGATGACCCAGTCCCAAGGCGCGAAGTACGCGATCCGCGCCACCTTCATGCGCGGCCGGCTCTCGCCCGGATTCTGCCAGGGATAGAACTGCTCGGCGATGCCGCCGGCCGGCAGGGCCTTCGCCTTGGCGATGATCTCCTGGATGAAGAAGACGCCGTTGCTGTCGCGGGCCTGCAGGATGTTCTCGCCGTCGCGCGTGCCATTGTGCGAGATGACGTAGTTGCCCTTGCTGTCCAGGACGTAGATGTAGCCGGTCTGGCCGACCTTGATGTCCATGATCGACTTGCGCAGCGCGGTGGCCGACTCCATCGGCACGCCGAAGTAACTGACGCCGATCACGTCGCCGGACGGGCCGCGCAGGGGCTCGTACGCGGTGATGTACCAGCGATCGACCACGAAGGCGCGCCCCTCGTAGGTGCGCCCGGCCAGCACGGTCTGGATCACGGGGTTCGGATTGCCGTCGGGGTTGACGGCCGGGATGTACGTGCCGATGGCGCGCTGCCCGTTCTCCTGCATGACGTTCGTGCAGATGCGCAGCATGTCGCCACGATCGTTCATGCGCTGGAAGATGGTCGCGGTGCCGCCGACCAGCTCGCGCACCTCGTCCACCACGGGGCTCGTGACCGCCGCGCTGCGGTTCTGGCCCAGCCACTCCTGGCCGACCAGCAGCTTCGGCAGCTGCACGGTCGTGCTCTGGCCGGAGAACTGGTTGACCGCTTCCCAGGTCACGGTCTCGGCCGAGGTCGTCACGTCGCCGTGCAGGGCGATGGCGTGGCGCGCGACGGCCAGTCCGTTGCGGACGTTGGTCTGCAGGACGTCCTGCTGGGTGGCGCACAACGCGCGGATGCCCTCGACCATGTGGTCGAGATCGTCGTAGGCGAGCTGACGGCATTCCTTTGCCGCGGCGTCGCGCATCTGATTCTGCTTGGTGACCACGACGCCGGAGATGATCACGAGCGGCGCGATCACGATGGCCAGTCCGGTCAGCAGCAGACGCGCGCGGAGGGTGAATCGCGACATCATGAGACGATCCTTTCATTTGGCGATGGGCGACGGCCGGAGACTCCCTCGCCCTCCGGATGATCACCGCTCGAAAGCCTTGACGGGATCGGTCCCGATGATTTGAACTTTAGCCCAGTTTTTCTTTACGTCAGAACCGCGTACGGTCGCTGGAGCAAAATCACGCGGACGCGACATCTAGCGCTTCCCGCAGCCGCAGCGGCCGCCCCGCGTTGTGCCGGCGCCGCGGCTGGGTTACATTCAGCGCCGGCGGACGTGCGCGCCGGCGTGTCGCCGATCCCGTGGGTTCCAGCGAAAGGTCGCATCCGGCATGCAACTCGGCGAGTGGACGTTCACGATCTTCAGCGACGGCGCCTTCCGCCTGGACGGCGGCGCGAGCTTCGGCATCGTACCGAAACCGCTGTGGGAGAAGCGGATCGCCGCCGACGAGCGCAACCGGGTCCCGGTGGCGCTGCGCTGCCTGTTGGCGGACGGGCACGGCCGCCGCGTGCTGGTCGATACCGGCATCGGCGATCGCTGGGACGCCAAGCAGCGCGAACTCTACGGCATGCAGCGGCGCGCGGGCCAGTTGCTGATCGAGCTGGAGGCCGCCGGCGTCGACCGCGCCAGCATCACCGATGTCGTCCTGACCCATCTGCATTTCGACCACGCCGGCGGCGCGTGCCTCGATCTGTCCAGCGGCATGGTGCCGGCCTTCCCCGAGGCCAACTGGTGGGTGCAGCGGCAGCAGTGGGACTGGGCCCACAACCCGAGCGAACGCGATCGGGCGAGCTTCCGCCGCGAAGACTTCGCCGCTCTGGCCGCCACCGGTCGGCTCGAGCTGCTCGACGGTTCCCGGGAGGTCTTGCCGGAGCTGCGACTGGTGCCCGCCAACGGCCACACTCCCGGCATGCAGATCGCGGAGTTCCATACCGGACAGGGTACTCTGGTCTTCCTGGCCGATCTGATCCCGACCGATGCCCACGTCCATCTGCCGTGGGTCGCCGGCTTCGATCTGAATCCGCTGCTGACTCTCAGCGAGAAGCGCCAGTTGCTGAGCCGCGCCGTCGAGGACGACTACCTGCTGGTCTTCCAGCACGACCCGGCGCACGAGGCCTGCCGGGTCGCGTTCGCCGAGGGACGTTTCCAGGTGCGCGAATTCTGCCGCGTGGCCGCGACGGTCTGAGCCATGGAGCGCCGCGCCGGCAGCCGCAAACCACGCTGGCTGGTGATGCCGCGCCAGGGCGGCGCCGCCTACAACCGCATGCAGCGCCTGCTGCGCGCTTCGTCGCTGCACACGGTCTGCGAATCGGCGAACTGCCCCAACCGCGGCGAATGCTTCCAGAGCGGCACGGCGACGTTCCTGCTCATGGGCGGCCGCTGCACGCGGCACTGCGCGTTCTGCAACGTGCCGGGCGGCGGCGTCGCGCCCCTGGACGGCGGCGAACCGCAGCGCGTGGCCGAGGCCGTGCGGCACCTCGGCCTGCGCTTCGCGGTCGTCACGAGCGTCACGCGGGACGACCTGCCCGACGGCGGCGCCGCGCACTTCGCGGCCACCATCGCGGCGATCCGCCACCTGAATCCGGACTGCGGCATCGAGGTCCTGATTCCAGATCTGCGCGGCGATGGGCAGGCCCTGCGGACCGTGCTCGCGGCGGCGCCGTCGGTGCTGAACCACAACCTGGAGACCGTGCCGCGCCTCTATCCGCGCCTGCGCCCGGAGGCCTGCTACGCGACCTCGCTGGAGGTCCTGCGCCAGGCGCGCCGGTGGGCGGACGCCGCCGGACGATCCCTGACCGTCAAGACCGGCATCATGGTCGGCCTGGGCGAGACGCGTGCGGAGCTGGCCGACGTCATGCGCGACGCGGCGGCGGCCGGTGTCGCGGTCCTGACGATCGGCCAGTACCTGCAGCCGACGGCGGCGCACCATCCGGTCGAGCGATATCTGGAACCGGCCGAGTTCGCCGAACTGGCCGACCTGGGCCGTTCGCTCGGTCTGGCGTGGGTCGAGGCGGGACCGCTGGTGCGCTCCAGCTACCACGCCCGCGAGCAGGCCGACGCCCTGGAGCGCTCGTGAGCAAGGCGGCGTGGGGCATGATCTGCGCGCTCGGTCTGCTGGCAGGCTGCGGCGGCACGGCGCCGCCGTCCGCGCGCGATCCCGCCGCGACGCGCGGCCTGTGGATCACCCGCTGGGACTACCGGACCGCCGCGGACGTCGACCGGTGCCTCGATGACGCCGCGCGCCTGGGCTTCACCGACGTCTACTGGCAGGTGCGCGGCCAGGCCGATGCGTTCTATCGCAGCGAGCTGGAGCCGTGGGGCCAGGAGCTGCTCGCCGGCGATCCCGGTGATCCTGATGCGCCTCTGCTCGCCGATCCCGGGTTCGATCCCAGATCGGAAGAGCGTCGTGTAGGGA
>CAZJWO010000081.1:15826-16519 GCA_964549735.1 uncultured Fibrobacteraceae bacterium
GGGGGCCCCGTGGCCCCCCCCGGCCCCCCCGGTTTTCCCCCCCCCCCCTCGCCCCCCCCCCCGGGGGCCCCCCCCCCCCGGCCGCCCCCCCCGGCCCCCCCGCCGCCATGGCCTGCGGCTGCACGCGTGGATCAACGTCTACCCGCTCTGGCGGGGCCTGGTGCCGCCGGTCGCGGCGGACCATCTGCTGCACCGGCGGCCCGGCTGGCGGCTGCACGACGAACGCGGCGAGCCGCAGCCGCTGAACGACCACTACGTGGTGGCCAACGCGGCCGATCCCGAGGTGCAGGCGCATGTCGTGGCCGTCGCGCGCGACCTCTGCGCGCGCTACCCGCTGGACGGCCTGCACCTCGACTACGTGCGCTTCGTGAGCGACCGTCTCGACCCGGCGCGGCTCTGGCCCGGCGACGCGGCGAGCCTCGGCCGCTGGCGCGCCGCCGGCGGCCTGGGCGATCCGCGCGCGACGGATGGCCGTGCCGCCTACCGCGCCTGGATCCGCGACGAGATCACCCGCCTGGTCGCGCAGATCGCCGCCGCGGGCCGCGCCGAGCGCCCGGACCTGCAGGTCTCCGCGGCCGTGGTCCGGCGGCCCGATCTGGCGCGCGACACGTTCCTGCAGGACGGTGCCCGCTGGCTCGCCGACGGCTTCGTCGACCGGTTGCTGCCGATGATCTACACGCGCGATCCGGCGTC
>CAZJWO010000082.1:0-16488 GCA_964549735.1 uncultured Fibrobacteraceae bacterium
TCTTGACCGCCGACCTCACCGACCCGCGCCTCGTCGAGGGCCGGCCGCTGTTCTCCCTCGCGGTCAGCGGGGACATCGCCGAGCAGACCATCCGCGACGACGTGCCGGGGCAGGTCATCGTGGGATCGCCGCACAACATCGACTTCCTCGTGCAGACGGCGACGCCGGGCGTCGCGCTGGTGCACGTGCCGATGCCGCCGCGCGACTTCCCGTTGAAGGCCGGCCGCACGTACTTCCGGCTCGAAAGCGCCGGCGAGACCTGGCCCACGGTGCTCGAGGCGAGGTCCATCGCCATCTACGTCGGCGGCGCCAAGCTGCGGACCTGCCGGTTCGAGCTGGTGGCCACGCAGGCCTGAGAGGTCGCCAAGAAAGGTCAGGCGCCATGACGACCAAGCCGGCGGCCGCGTCCGCCCAGCCGTCCCTGCAGCAGCTGACCAGCGGCATCTTCTCGCTGGTGGTCACTCTGCGCCGGACCGGACGCTACGGCCAGGAGCCCGAACTGCGCGATCGGCTGCGCCGCTACCTCGACACGATGCAGCAGCACGGCCTGCGCTGCGGCTACACGCAAGGCGACCTGCAGGAGGTTGTCTTCCCGCTCGTCGCCTTCATCGACGAGGTCATCCTCGGTTCGGACTGGGAGCACCGCGAACGGTGGCGCGACCATCCCCTGCAGCTCGACCTCTTCGGCGAACGCACGGCCGGCCAGCGGTTCTTCAAGCGCCTCGAAGAGCTGCGCCGCGAGGGCAGCGCGCGGCGCGACATCCTCGAGATCTACCACCTCTGCCTGACCCTGGGCTTCGCCGGCAGCTACCGGATCACCGGCCTGCAGGCGCTGCAACCGGTCATCGATGCGCTGCGCCGCGACCTCGGCTACCTGCCGCTGGACCAGCGCGAGGTGCGTCTGTCGCCCAACGGGCTGCCGCGCGGCGGCGGCGGCCAGGAGAGCGAACTCGGCGCCGGCCGCTTCTGGCGGTACTGGGGCGTCGCCGCCGGCGCGGTCGCGCTGGCGTTCCTCGGCTACTGGCTGTGGCTGGACCACGCCGCCGGCAGGGCCCTGGCGAGCATCGCGGGCGCCGGTTGAGAAGGCGCCGGCGAAGGAGTCACGCATGTCGTTCCTGTTGACCCTGCTGAAGCAGCTCAAGCAGCCCCGCAAGCTCGTCATCACCCTGCTGGGGATCCTGCTCGTGCTGCTGTTCGCGTTCGGGGCCAAGCTGGGCGTCAACCTCTTCTGGCGCCTGATCGTCGGCGGCGCGCTCCTTGTGCTCGGCCTCGGATTGGCGTGGCTCGTCGGGCGCATCGAGAAGCGCCGGCAGGCCGATCGCATCGAACAGTCGCTCGTGCTGGAGGCCGCGGCCGGCGGCCCCGACGACAAGTCGCGCAAGCGGCTGGCCCGCGAGGAGATGGCGGCGGCCATCGCGCGCCTGAAGGCTTCGCGCCTGGCCGACGGCCGCAGCGGCCGCGATGCGCTGTCGATCCTGCCCTGGTACCTCGTGATCGGGGCTCCGGAAAGCGGCCGCAGCGCGATGATCGCCCACAGCGGCCTGCCGTTTCCCGCCGGCGCGGCCGACGATCCGGCGGCGGCGCGCACGATCGGCAGCAACTGCTGCTGGTGGTTCAGCAATCAAGCGGTCCTGCTCGAGGTCGACGGACGCTTCGCGGTCGATCCGGGCAGCGCGACGGACGGCGATTGGGAGATCTTCCTGAACATGCTGCGCAAGCAGCAGCGCGATCCGGCCCTGAACGGCCTCGTCGTGACCGTGGCCGCGGACGACCTCGTCAGCCGCGACGAGACCTGGCTGCGCGAGCGCGCCGGCCTGTTGCGCCGGCGCCTGGATCGCATCGCCGGCGGCCTGGACCTGCTGTGCCCGGTCTACCTCGTCGTGACGCGCAGCGATCTGATCAACGGCTTCCAGGAATTCTTCGGCGACCTGCAGGGCTCCGCCCGCGATCAGGTCTGGGGGGCGACGTTCAGCGCCAAGCTCATGACGAACCCCATGCCCGGCGACCTCTTCGCGCAGGAATTCGATCTGCTGCTGCGCGCCCTCGATCGACGGCGCCTGCCCCGCCTCATCCGCACCGAGCAAGATCAGCCGACCCAGCAGCAGGCCTACCTCTTCCCGCTGGAGCTCTACAAGCTGCGCGACAAGCTGCGCGCCTTCGGCGAGACCCTGTTCGCGCCCAGCGCCTACGCGCACCAGCCCCTGTGGCGGGGCTTCTATTTCGCCGCCGCCGGGGGCGGCGCCGAGAGGCCCGCCGAGACGGTACTCGCCGACATGAGCCAGGTCATCGGTCTGCCCGGTTACGCCGGCTACACGCCGCCGCCGCCGGTGCCCGCCGGGGCGCGCGAGCCGCGCTTCCTGCGCACGCTCTTCCTGAACGTCCTGATCCCGGACCAGAACCTGGCCCGGCCCACGGCGCGGGCGCTGCGCCGGCGCTATTCGTGGCGGCTGATCGCGCGCACGGCGGCCGTCCTGCTGCTGCCCGCGCTGCTGGCCGTCGGCACCATCTCGCTGGTGCGCAACCTGCAGCTCGTGCGCGACAGCCGGACGCTGGCCGACGGCGCGCAGGGTCTGAAACCCGACACGCTGGAGCCGCAGGCCGTCGCGCGCGCGCTGCACGCGCTGGAGCCTCTGCACAGCCGGCTCGTGCAGCTCGAGGCCTGGCAGACGCGTCGTCCGTTGACGCTGGACATGGGGCTGTACCGCGGCGAACGCATCGGACGCGCCCTGCGCCGCGTCTACTTCGATCGCCTGCGCGAGGTCCTCTTGCTGCCCAGCCACGTGCGCCTGCAGGCGAGGCTCGTGCGCGAGATCCCGCGCGACCAGGAATCCTTCGACCGCTATTTCCGCGGCTATCAGGTCTACCGCATGCTCACCAAGCCGGAGGACGGCGATCCCGAGCTGATCGCCGGCGAACTGCGCGCGCTGTGGTTCGGGCAGACCGAGGTGCCCGACGGCACGGTCCGCCAGCTGCAGCGCCTGGGCGAGCACGTCGCCTACGCCTGGCGGCATCCGCTCGACCTGCGGGAAGCGGCGCAGCATCTGCCGCTGCCCGACGAGGCGCTCAACCGGACCGCCCGCGGCTACATCCTGAAGTTCTGGGATTCGGGCCTGGTCTACCGCGGACTCATCAAGGACGTCAACGCGGCCGGGCCGTCCTTCTCCCGGGACAGCAAGCCGGCGTACCGCAACCTCCTGGCCCAGACCAGCGACGGCCGCGCCGATTCGCTCCTGGTGCCGCACGCGTTCACGAACGAAGGCTGGCAGCTCGTGCTAGCGGGGATCGCCGAGAGCGAGCAGCGGCTCAAGAGCAACTGGCTGCTGCAGGAGACGTTCGCCGAGGAGAAACTGGACATTCGCAGCGACCTCTTGAAGGAGTACCTGCGAGATCACCGCACGCACTGGGTGAGCTTCCTGGGCTCGGTCCAGCTCGCGCCGCCCGCGAGCGTGAACGAGGCCTATCGGCGGCTCGACGAGTGGGCGCCGCGCACGTCCGTGCTCTTCCGCTTCCTGGAGGACGCGCACGGGGCGCTGAGCCTGCGCGGCGACCTGCGGGGGCTGGACCCCGCCGACGTCCAGGCGATCCAGACCGCGGCGGCCGAATACCACGCCGTGCAGCAGTTCTTCCAGGTCCAGGGCAGCGGCGACCAGGCGCGCGAACCGGCCGCCGCCTACGCCGAACAGCTCGGCAAGCTCGTGACCTTCCTGTACCAGCTCGAACAGGAGGACGACACGCTCGCCGCCGCCGTCGCGCAGGCTCGCGAGATCTTCAAACGGCAGGGCCGCGGCTCTTCGCCGCTAGAGGGCGCCTGGAAGGAAATCCCCCGGCTCATCGTTCCCGGCGGCGACAAGCGGTGCGATCTGGCGCTCGAGGCGTTCCTGCGCCGCCCCGTCAGCCTGGTCTGGCAAGCCTGCTTGCGGGCGACCGAGCGCCATCTCGACGAGCAGTGGGAACGCGCGGTGTGGTCGGTCTACCGTGATCAGCTCAGCGGCTTTCCGCTGCTGCGGCAGGCCAGCAACGACATCGTCCTGCAGGATTTCGCGGACTTCTTCCGCGGCGACGGCACGCTCGATTCGTTCGTCAAGACCCAACTCGACGGCTTCGTGTCCGCGGACTGGAGGCCGCAGAGCGCCCTGGACGGCGCGCTCGGATTGCGGACCGAGGCGACGCGCGCCTTCGCCGACGGGGACCGCATGCGGCGCGTGCTCTTTCACGGCGGCGCCGCCGAACCGGAGGTCGACTTCCGGCTCACCCCGCGCCAGACCGTCAACGTGCGCGGCAGCGGCCCGAACCCGCGTTTCTCGCGGCTGGTGCTCGGGCAGGAGGAGATCACGCACGACATCACCGGCCGTCAGGTCGAGAAGATGTTCCAGGGGCCCGTCGAACGCTTCGGCCGCCAGGCGTCGGTCAGCCTGCTGCCGGAACAGGATTTCGCCGCGCACAGGCTCGTCGTCCGTGGCGATTGGGCGCTCTTCCGGCTGTTCGGGCAGGCGCGGCAAGACGCGCTGGGCAACGACCGCTTCCGTCTCGTCTGGGTGACGTCCGATCGCGCGCGGGAGATCGAGATCCCGTTCGACCTGACGGTCGATCCGCGCCGCAATCCGTTCCGCAGCGGGTTCTTCGCCTTCGAGTGCCCTCGGCGGCTGTTCTGAGGTGCGACCATGCTCGCGATCGGCAGACCGGCGCCCGCCTTCAGATTGCTCGACCAGGACGGCCGTCAGGTCACGCTCGGCGACTTCGAGGGACGCACCGTGGTGCTCTTCGCCTTTCCCAAGGCGGCGACATCCGGTTGCACCAGGCAGGCCTGCGGGTTCCGCGACAACTACGCCGCGGTGCAGGCCGCCGGCGCCGTCGTGCTCGGGTTGAGCCCGGACCAGCCGGCCGCCCTCAAGCGCTGGCAGCAGAAGGAGAAGCTGCCGTTCGATCTGCTCAGCGACCCCGACCATGCCGTGCTCGCGAAGTACGGCGCCTGGGGCGCCAAGTCGATGTACGGGAAGTCGTACGAGGGCGTCATCCGCAGCCATTTCGTGATCGGTCCGCACGGCAGGCTCGCCGACCAGCAGATCAAGGTCAGTCCGCAGGATTCGGTCGCGCGGGCGCTGGCGTTCCTGCGCGGTGAGGCGTGACCCCAGCGCCCGCGACGCCAGCGCCCGCGACGCCAGCGGCAGCGGGCGCCGCGCGCGTCCGCGCCGCGCTCTTGACCGTGCAGCTGCTGTTCGGGGTCCACTACCTCGCGAGCAAGGTGATCGTCGGCGCGCTCGATCCCGCCGCCTGGGCGGCCCTGCGGGCGGTGTCCGCCCTGGCGATCCTGGCGGTCTTGACCGTCGCGGGGCGCCGCCGGTTGCCGCGCGGGCGCGACGGATGGTACCTGGCCGGCTGCGCCTTGCTCGGCGTGACGCTCAACCAGATCCTCTTCCTCGAGGGGCTCAGCCGCACGACCCCCGCGCACTCGGCCTTGATCTGCAGCACCATCCCCCTCTTCGCCCTGGCCGGCGCCGTTCTGCTGCGGCAGGAGCGCCCGACGCGGCGCAAGGTGCTCGGCTTGTTCGTCGGCATGGCGGGCGTGGCGGTCCTGCTCGAGGCGGACCGTTTCAGCCCGGACGCCAGCTACCTCGCCGGCGACCTCTTGACGCTGGCCAACGCGGCCAGCTATGGCCTGTACGTCGCGCTCAGCGGCCGCGTCATGGCGCGGCATGACTCGCTCGGCGCCACGACCGTCGTCTTCGCCTGGGGGGCGTTCGGCATCCTGCTCTACGGCGCCGGCGCGCTCTGGCGTGCGCCGCTGGCCTCGCTCTCGCCGCAGACCTACGGCCTGATGGTCTACGCGGTCGTCGGCGCCACCGTCGTGACGTACGCGCTGAACCTCTGGGCGTTGAAGCACACCCAGGCGTCGCGGGTGGCGCTCTACGTGATCCTGCAGCCGGTCGTCGCGACGGTGCTCGCCGTGCTGCTGCTGGACGAACCGGTGACACCACGGCTCTTGGTGGCCGGCGCGCTCGTGCTCGCCGGCCTCGCGCTGCGCGAAGGTCGGCGGGCGACTCAGCGGTAGTAGGGGGTCGGCAGGCCGATCGTGCGCGCGAAGAAGCTCGCGAACGACTCCTGTCCGATCGGGAAACGGGTCCGGTCGGCGTACATCAGCACCAGGTCGGCCTTGAGGCTGCCGCCCGAAAGGCGCAACGCGACGAGGCTGCGATCGTTAAGCCAGCCCAGTTCGTAGCGGACCAGTCCCAGGCCCAGCGCCTCGGCGCGCATCGCCGGCTCGTTGGCGAACAGGGGGTCGTCCCAGTCCCAACGCTCGATCCGCGGCTCGCCCCACGCGATCGCCAGCTCGTCGCGCCGCGCGGTCGCGTCGGCGAAATACGGCGTGAGATCCTCGTGCGTGTCGGACCACTGGTAGAAGCCCATGCACAACTCTTCGTCCGCGAAGAGGTAGATCACCTGGCACGGCTGTCCCGCGACCGTCGCCGGGAAGGCCAGCAGCGGTCCCAGGTCGACCGTCGCCGGCGCCTGCTCCTGCGCGCGGACCTGCTGGCGCGACTGTCCCCACGTCGCGGCGCGGAAGTCCTTGCCGGCGCTGGGCACGACGGCCGCGGCCGCAAGCGAGGGCGCGGCGATGGTCGAAAGCAGGGCGATGGCCGGCAGACACCGGCGGATTTCCGGGCGCATCGGACACCTCCGGGCGAGTCTGCAGGTCGGGGTGCAGGATCCGGGCCGCGGGCGGTCACTCGCGGCAGACGACGAGGGTCATCACGAGCGGGAGCGCCCCGTCGGGGGCGAGCGCGCCGGGCGTATCGGGGCTGAGGTCCGCAGCGATCGCGGCGCGGCCGGCGCCATCGAGGCGCAAGATGTTCGCTGCCGGCCGCGCGCGCCACGCGCCGTCGAGCGTGCGCCACTGCCACATCACGTGGATCTGTTCATCCGGGGCGCCGGCGAGCGACCACACCGCGCCGACCGCCGGATCCTGCCAGTCGAGATCCGCCGTCGCCACTTCCACGACGACGACCGTCGCGCGGGTCTGGAGGCTTCTGGCGGACGACGGCGCGGCGACGAGCATCGTCGCGGCCAGCAGCGCGAGCGTCGCGAGATCCATTGGAGCGGACGCTGTCATCAACGAACGCAAGAGAGCTCCACGGGCTGGGTCCGTGCATATTGCACGGAGGATGTTGCATTATTATACATATTAATGCCATTTCGTGCAATATACCTCCTCGGCACTGCGGCACGTCGTTTGCGCATTTCCGCGTTGAGGAAACCCGTAGAACGGGGTTCCGACCCGCGGCGTACGGCCGGGAGGTCTTCGCCTGACAGGGAGTTACCGCCATCGCGGGACCCCGCCGCCGCGACGAAAGCTGGAGGCGATGCAACGCCGACGAACGTTTTGGCACCGGCAGGCGGCCAGGATCAGGTCAGCCGTCGGCGTCCTCTGCCTCGCGGCAGGGGTAGCGGCCGCGCCGATCCTCGCGCCGGCCGCCGGCGACCAGACCGTCATCTCGCCACAGCACGCGCGCCGGCCGCTGGAATTCGAGACGGGCAAGATCCTGCGGCTCGATGGCGCCCTGGCGCGCCGTTTCGCCGACAAGGCCGACCTGTCGGCGTACCAGGAATCTCCGCTCCGTTTCGGCTCGCTCTGCAAGCGGAGCGGCTCGATCGTGCTGGGGACCGACGACACCATCCTCGAGGATCCCGACCTGCTGGTCTTCGGCGGGGTGACGTACTCGGCCGTCTTCCGTTTGGAGGGCGATCCTTTCCGCTCGATCTCGATCGACGTGTCCGCCCCCGCCGGCGTGGGTTTCCAGATCGGCGATTTCGAAACCAATCTGGGCTCTCCGCCGGTGTCGGGACAGACGCTCGACGGATCAGGCTCGTTGACCTTCCAGCTCGGCGCCCGCTTGACCCTCGACGCGGACGAGATCGCCGCAGGACCCGATCAGGAGATCGCCTACATGGTGACGGTGGCCTACGAGTGATTCCCGCACTTGGGTGAGGGACAGTGGGGCGGGAGCCATTGCTCGCGGTACAGGTCGTCGTTGTCCATGCCGCGACATCGGCAACATTCAGGCCCGCAACATTCTTCGTGGAAGAACTCGAGGCGTGTGCGCCCGCGCCCTATCGTTTCCGGAAACTTCCAAAAAAACCTTAAAGCGACGCTTCCCGCGTCCGATCCAGCACTCGTGCAAGGGCTGAAAAGCATTTGGAGCCAGCCCTGGAGAAACTGGAAGGAAGCCAGAGGAAGTTCGCCAGCCGGATGCCCCCGGCGAAAACAAGGAGTGGATGATGAAGAACTTCTCGCGTTTCTCGATTCTGGCCGTGGTGCTTTGGGCCCTGGCCGGCACTGCCGTCGCTCTTGACGTACCGACCATCGCGTACGTGACCATCGTCGAGGGCGTCGAATGCGTCGAGGATGCGGCCATGAACTTCGGCGTTCTGGCCAAGTCGGACGGGTCGGTGACGATCAATCCGGAAACCGGCGCGATCTCGAACCCCAACAGCATCATCTTCGACGGCGCGGCCATCAATCCGGGCGAGTTCACCGTCACCTCGTGCGACGGCATCGTCGTGGCTCTCGAGGTCGCCGCTTCCGGCGTCGCCGTCGACGGTCTGACGCTGGGCGACTTCACGGCCAGCTGGGATGGTGGCGCGGTGGAGGACGCGGTCCCGGCGACCCCGAGTTCGCACACCATGTCCGGCACGACGGCTGACCTGATCGTCGGCGCGACGCTCACGGTGGTGGGCGCGGACGTCGTCATCGCGAACGACGTCGAGCTCGGCTACACGCTGACGCTGACGCTGCCCTAGTTCAGGCACGATCTGCCTGGATCTTCGCCAGGGGACGAGAGCGACGCTCTCGTCCCCTGGCTTCGCCCCGCGTGGCACGCCGGTTGCGTGATCCATCCGCTACGAACGTGGTCGCAACAGGCCAAGTGTCTGTCGCATGGCCGTTTATGCTACCGGGAGGCGCACGCGATGCTTCTGCCGACCCCGATATCTGGCCAGGTACTGGGCAGATTATGCTGTCTGGTCGTCCTGCTGCTGGCCGGCGATGCCCTGGCGCAGGGCGTCTCCGTGGCGCCCAACCGCATCCTGTTGGACGGCCGCACGCGCGCAGCGACGGTCTTCTTGTCCAACCGCAGCAAGGACACCGAGACGTACCGCATCTCCCTGACCCATTTCACGATGCGGGAGAACGGCACGCTGGTGCGGGTCGACTCGACGATGGCCGGCTTCGAGGATTTCGCCGGAGAGATGCTGCGCTACTCGCCGCGACGGGTGGTGATTCCGGCCGGCGGGTCGCAGACCGTACGCATCCTGGTGCGGCGGCCCGCCGGTCTCGACGTCGAAGACCAGGAATTCCGCGCCCACCTCTCGGTCTGTTCGGTCCCTACGGTGCCGCGCTTGCGCGAGGTGGAGGCGCCGCGTCCGGCCGACCTGCGTGATGACCAGTTCATCGTGCGGCCGGTCGCCTCGATCGAGACGCTGGTGCCGATCATCGTCAGGTTCGGCAAGCCCCAGGCCGAGTTGGCCATCGCCAACACGCGCCTGCTGGCGCCGGCGAACGGGGCCGAACCGGTCCTCTCCTTCCAGCTCGAGCGCCGCGGCACCCGCTCGGTCTACGGTGACCTGGGGGTCGTCCACGTCGATGCCGCGGGACGCGAGACCCAGCTCTACCTGGGCCGCGGGATCGCGATCTACACGCCCAACCCGCGTCGCACCTTCGAGATCGCCGCGCGCGCGCCCGGGGTCGACCTGCAGTCGGGGCGGATCCTGATCGAATACCGCGAGACGGCCGCCGGCGGCGGCGATCTGCACGTCCAGGCCGAGATCAGGGCGTCGCAACTGAGCCACCGATGACATGACGCGCCGGCAGGGCAGGTCCGTGCGGTGGTGGTCGCTGGCGCTGCTCTTGGCGGCGACGGCCGCCGGCGCCGCAGCGGCTCCGGCCGAGCCGGACCTTTTGCTGCCGGTCCATCCCGACGATCTGCTCATCCTCGAGGTCCACGCCGAACGGTACCTCGCCAGCCGCGGGCTGATCGGCTACCACCACGACGAAAAGGTGCTGCTGCCCCTCGGCGAGCTCGCGGCGGTGCTCGAATACGCCGTGCACGCCGATCCCCGCCTCGGCGTGAGCGAGGGCTGGCTGGGCGACGAGAGCCGGACCTTCCGGCTCGATGTCGCGGCGCGCAGCGTCACGCTCGCCGGTCATCAGCACGGTCTGGGCGAGGCCTGCCTGTACGTGGATGACGAGGACATCTACGTGACCAGCGAGATGCTCGCCCGGTGGTGGCCGATCGAGCTGGAGGTCGACCTGCGGGGGTTGCGGGTGGTCATCCGCGCGAAGGAGCCGCTACCGCTGCTGACGCGCCTGCAGCGTGAGGCGGCCTGGGACCAACACCTGAAGCGCGAAGACGACGCGACGCCGTATCCCCGGCGGCAGGCGGGGTACCGTCTGGCCACTTGGCCATTCCTGGACGCCACGGCGACGTACAACGCGGATCGCCAGCGGCAGACCTGGCGAGGTTCGCTGCTCAGCCGCGGCGACCTCGCCCGGCTGAGCGTCACGGGCTTCCTGAACTACAACCAGCACGCCGGTCAGCCGTGGACGGCCTGGCTGCGCGCAGGACGCAGCGACCGCGACGCCGGCCTGCTCGGTCCGCTGGCGGCCACCGAATTCGAGATCGGCGACGTGACCAGCGATGCCCTGGCCTTGATCGGCGGATCGCGGCGGGGGCGCGGCATCGCGCTCACCAATCGGCCGCTGGGTAGCGTTTCGCAGTTCGAGGCGATCGACATCCACGGCGACGCGCCGCCCGGCTGGGACGTCGAACTCTACCTCAACGGTGCGCTGCACGACATCCAGTCGGTCGGTGGCGCCGGCCGCTTCACCTTCACGGCCGTGCCGTTGCGGCTGGGATTGAATACGATCCGCTCCGTGCTCTACGGGCCCAACGGCCAGGTCCGCGAGAATGTGCGCACGTACAATATCCGTTCCGGCATGTGGCGCCGCGGCCAGTTCCTCTACAACCACGCGAGCCTGCAGCTCGGCGAGTCCATCCTGGGATCCCTGAACGGGATCGCCGCCGACGGCGAGCACGGCGGCTGGCATCACCAGCTCGATCTCGGGTACGGCCTGAGCCCGCTGACGACGATCGGATTGGCGACGGTGCGCACCCGCGTCGCGGACCAGGATCGCGACTACGTGCAGGCCCGGCTGCTGCAGGCGCTGCGGGGTCTGTTCCTGCAGGCCGTCGCGGTGAGCGATCTGGATGGCGGCCACGCCGGCAACCTGTCGGCGCAAGCGATGGTCGGCGATCAGTCGCTGTATCTGAGCTACGCCCAGTTCGCGGATTTCGGCGGCGCGACGCCCGAGGTCGCCGATCGCCTCGCGCGACGCCTAGAATCGCGCCTGGCCGGCAATCTGCGCCCGCACGCCAGGAATCCGTTGAACTATCGGCTGCGTTGGCGGGGCGATCGTTTCGAAGATGACGCCGATCTGGCGCGCGATTATGTCGATCTCAATCTGAACACGACCGTCGACGGATTCAACATCGGCCACGAGCTGGGCTATCTCGGCGAACGCGGCGCCGACGACAGCGACGCGGTGGTCGGACGTTGGCTCGTGGCCGGCTATCTGCGCCGCACGCGCGTTCGCGGCGAGGTCGACTACGGCCTGCGCGGAGCCGGCGGCATGCGCTCGATCGGCCTGGCCGCCAACCACGCCTTCCGTCCGACGCTGACCGGGCAGCTCTCCGCGCGGCGCAGCTTCCAGGGCGACAGCGCGACCTATCTGTCGGGCAACCTGGACTGGCACCTGCGCGCGGTGCGGCTGGGCCTACGCATGGGATACAACACGTTCGGCGGCGCCAGCGTGGGCCTGGCGGCGACGACCTCGCTGGCGCGGCCGCCAGGCGGCGGCGCCTGGCAGGTGTCGAGCCAGCGCCTGACACAGCACGGAGCCGCCATCGCCATCGCCTTCATCGATCACGATGGCGACGGCGTCTACGGTCCGGGCGACGAGCCGTTGGCCGGGGTCGGTTTCCGCCGGCACCAGCTCTGGCGCGACGTGCAGACCGACGCGAACGGCCGCGCCTTCCTGCCCGGCATTCACGCCAATCAGTTCGTCAATGTCATGATCGACGTGACATCCGTGGACGACCCGTTCCTGGTCCCCGTCTACGCCGGCTTGACCACGATGGTGCACCCCGGCGGCATCGTGAATCTGGCATTTCCGTTCCGCTACGTGGGCGAGATCGAGGGCTACGTCGCTCGCGATGCCGAAGCGACGCGCCCGTTGCGCGGCATCGGACTCGAACTGCTCGACGCCGGAGGCCGTCGCGTCGGCGATGCCGTCAGCGAGTTCGACGGCTACTACCTGATCCAGAACGTATCGCCGGGCGAGTACCATATCGGGGTGGTCGCGAGCACGCTGCGAGGCCGTCCCCTCGCGGTGCCCGAGCCGCAGCCCGTCGCCGTGCCGCCGGGCGGGGACTACGTGCGGGGTCCGACCATCGTCCTGCGCGAGAGGGCGCACGAGGTCGAGCCTGTCGTCGCGGCGTCGCCGGAGGTCCCGTCAGATCCCGCGCCGGCGACCGATCACGCGGCCCCGCACCTGGCCGTTCGCGGCGACGATCCCGCTCCGATCGACACCGTCGCGGCCGTCGATCCGTCCGTGGACGAAGCGGACGGTCCGCCGCCTCAGGTGCAGCGCACGTTGCATCTGATCTACGAGATGCTGCTCGAAAGCAAGCTATTCGCCCGGGAATGAGCGCGCCGCGGGACGCCCGCGGGGGCGCCGGGGTTCGCATCGCCTGGATCAGGGTCGCCAAGCCAGCAGTCTGGCGGCCGCCGCCGCTGGCCCGGCGGCCGCGGCCGGCCGTTGCGCCACGACCAGACCGGGCAAGCGCCGGTCCAGTGCGGCGGCGACCGCCTGCGTCCGCGGAGTGGTCTCGGCCGGCAGGCTGAGCTCGATCGGCATCGTGCCGAGATCTTGCAGCAGATCGCGCCGGATCGCCTCGGGCGAGGCCAGGATGTCGGGATCGAAGTCCGCGTCGGCCAGCAGAAGCAAGGCGTGCCACAGTTCCGGCTCGGCGCGGGCGCCGTGCAGCGCGATCTCCGCTCCGGTGGATATTCCGGCGATGCGCAGCGCGCCGGGGGCGGCCAGATCGCGCAGCCAGTTCGCCGCGGCAGCGATCAGCGGCGCCGCGGCGCGCGGCTGGCCGGGAGCCAGGCCGATCGCGGTCACGCAGTAGAAGCGCGGGTCGGCGGCTTGCCGCTGCCGGTCCAGGGCCGCGGCCACCGCGACGGCCTGATCGCCGTCCGGCACGACGACGAGCACGACCTCGCCGCCGCGGCGCGCCGCCTCTTGCGGCATCACGAGCTGGCACGCCAGCAGCGCGTCGGCGCCGGTGGGCAACCCGGCTTCGATCCAGGTCGCCTCCGCGGGCAACACCGTCCCGGTCCGCTCGGCGCGGTCCAGCAGAGCCATCGCCGCCAGCGCCGCGGTCGCCAGCGCGGTCGGGTCGTCGTGGGGCTGGTAGACCTGTTGGCCGCGCAAGGTGCCCATGAGCCGGTACTGGACGATCGGCTTTTCCGCCGGCGGGACCCGGGAGAGCCGCGCGTGCTGCTGCAGGAACCAGTCCGGCGGCAAGCGGAAACCCCGGTCGCGCCACCGGTAGTGCGCGCCGTCGGCCGCGGTCAGATCGGCGCTCACTTCGAACCAGCCGAGGGCGGGCAGGCGGTCGAGTCGCACGTCGGCGGTGAAGAACGCCAGGCCGGGTTCGAGATCGCTCGCGTACGAGGCCTCGGCGATCGCGGGCGCATCGCCGCGCGTGGGGACGTCGGCCGCCGAGGCGCGCAGGGTGATCGTCGCCGGACCGCCCGCCCCGCCCTGCAGGCCGAGCTCCACGCTGAGGCTGTCGCCGATGACGAAGTAGCTGTCCAGGCGCCCCGCGAGCAGGGGCGCGGGATCCGGGCCCGGGTCGAGGTCGACCGGGATGAAGCGGCGCCAGACCAGCAAGCGCGAGCCGGCGTGGGGGTCGCGGATCAGCTCCCAGCGCTGGGCCGGTCCTTCCGGATCGCCACGCCGTCTCAAGACGAGGTTCAGCCCGAACATCAGTTCGACCGGCGGCCGGTACGGGTGCAGGCTCGACCACGGGATGTCGAGTCTCCAGGCGCTCGCCTCATCGTCTCGCCAGAGTCGCGCGGCCGACGGCGCGCGGTCGTGCCGGCCATGGCGGCCGGTCAGATCGACCGGGGCGGACGCCGCGAGTTCCGCGCGCAGTTCGAACCAGCGGGCGGTTTCCGGCTGTTCGAGGCTTCGCGGCAGGGTCACGACGGCCAGGACTTCGTCGGCTCCACCGGCCGGCGGCTCGATGGCCACGGACAGGCGCGCCTCGTCGAAGCGCAGGCGGACGCCGGCCGCGGCGGCCGCCGGCTCCGGTCCGTACGGATCGGGCAGCAGGCGCTGCGTTTCGCTCCAGACGCCTTCCTCGAGATGCACGGCGGCCGCCAACATGTCCGCGAGCCAGGCGGCTTGCGCTTCGGCGAGCATGGCGTCCAGGCGCGGGTCGGCGGCGAGCGACGCGAGTTCAGGACTCGTGCGGATGCGCTGCAGGTCGCGGTAGCCGGCGGCCAGAGCCTCCTGCAGGTGCGCGAGCGCGCCGTCGGGGTCGCCGCTCATGGCCGTCAGACAGGCCAGATTGTAGCGCATGAGCGCATCGCCGGGGTAACGCGCGACGTACGCGGCCACCTCTCGGCGCGCGTCCTCGTAGCGACCGGCCTGGATCCGTGCTCCCAGGCCGTCGAGAGCCGGCGCGCGGAGCGTTTCGTACTCGGCCTGCGCGTGCGCCTCGCCGGCGAGCGACGCGAGCACGGCGCACAATCCGGTCAGACAAGATCGGACCAGGGCGCGGCAGCTTCGCATCGGCGGTAAAGTTCTCGGCATCCTCTTCCTCCGGCGTATCGGACGCAGCTTAGCATTGCCGGACGGCCGGTCAACGATGGTTGCGCGGTCGTCGATCCAGGGGTCGGCGCGCCGGCTGGAAGCCGAGCCGGCCAGGAGTTATGTTCGAATGGCTTCCGGAGGCGGCGGGCGCACGCAACGCGCGTTCGCGAACCTGGCTCCGGTGGTGGCAACCCGAGCGATGCGGCGAGGTCGAACCGTGGCCATTCATCGATTGGATCAGCTCTTCGCGCCCCAGCGGATCGCGATCCTCGGCGTGTCCCCGAATCCGGAAAGCGTGGGCGGCAAGCTGCTGGGCAACCTGATCGGCGGCTTCCGGGGTGTCGTCTATCCCGTCAACCCGACCAGCGAAGCGGTGCTCGGCATCCCCTGCTATCGCGATCTGGCCGCCGTGCCGCGCCGGCCGGACCTCGGCGTCATCTGCGCCGCCGCCGAGCAGGTGCCGGGTCTGGTTCGCCAGTGCGGCGAGGCCGGCGTCCTGGCGCTCGTCATCGTCTCGGCCGGATTTCGCGAAACGGGGGCCGCGGGCCGCGCGCTCGAGGAGGAGATCGAACGCGAACGGCGGCGATTCGCGGGCATGCGCATCCTCGGACCGAACTGCCTGGGTTACATCGTACCCCATCAGAACCTCAACCTGAGCTTCGCCGGCGGCCGGCCGCGCGCGGGGGACATCGCGTTCATCTCGCAGTCCGGCGCGCTCTGCGCGTCGGTGCTCGACTGGGCGTTGAGCGAGAACATCGGCTTCTCGTACTTCGTTTCGGTGGGCAACGCGCTCGATGTGGATTTCGGCGACCTCATCGACTTCCTCGGCGAGGACGAGCGTACGCGCGCGATCGTCCTCTACCTCGAATCTGTTACGCACGCGCGCAAGTTCATGACCGCGGCGCGCGCGTTCGCGCGCAACAAACCCATCGTGGCGTACAAGGCCGGCCGCTTTCCCGAATCGGCGGCAGCCGCCGCTTCGCATACGGGCGCGATGGCGGCCGCGGACGACGTCTATGCCGCGGCATTCCAGCGCGCCGGCATCGCCCGGGTCGATCGCATCGGCGACATCTTCGATGTCGTCGATCTCATCGGCAGGCAACGCAAGCCGCGCGGGCCGCGGCTGGCGGTCGTCACCAACGCGGGCGGGCCCGGCGTCATCGCTACCGACGCGCTCATCGGCGCCGGCGGCGTGCTCGCGGATCTGCAGGCCGACACGCTGACCCGGCTCGACGAGGCCCTGCCGCCGCAGTGGTCGCATCGCAATCCGGTCGACGTCCTCGGAGACGCCCGTTCGAAACGTTTCGGGAAGGCCATCGAGATCGTCGCGCAGGACAAGGGCGTCGACGCCATCCTGGTGATCGTCACGCCCCAGGCGATGACCAACCCGACGTCCATCGCCGGAGCGGTCGGCCGCATCGCCGGCGAGATCAAGCAGCCTATCCTCGCCGCCTGGCTCGGCGGCCGGACGATGGCCGAAGGCATCACGCTGCTCAACGCCGCGGGTGTCGCGACGTTCCCGACGCCGGAGCAGGCCGTTTCGGCCTTCA
>CAZJWO010000083.1:0-16300 GCA_964549735.1 uncultured Fibrobacteraceae bacterium
CGCCGAGGCTCGTGGTCGTCCACTCGCCCACGCCGTCGAGCGTCAGGATCGCGGCACGGTCGAACGGCGAGGCGAAGAACGCGCTCGCGGCGTGCGCCTCGTGGTGCTCCGTGAACAGGACACGACCGGGCCGACCGGCGCCGGCCCGGTCGAGTTCCCGTTCGATCTCGGCCGGGATCCAGAGCTTGCGGCGCAGCCAGCTCGGCATGGCCTGCACGAACATCGGCAGGCCGCGCGGCGCCACGGCGAACGCGGTCTTCAGGATGCGCACGAACTTGGTCAGCGGCTTGTCGTAGAAGACGACCGCGTCGAGATCGCCGGCAGCCAGGCGCCCCTCGGCCAGGCAATAGCGCAACGCGTGGTGCGGAAAACCGGCATCGTGCTTGCGGCGCGTGAAGCGCTCCTCCTGGGCGGCGGCCACCAGGCGCCCGTCGCGCAACAGGCAGGCCGCCGCGTCATGGTAGTACGCGCTGATCCCGATGATGTTCACGCCGTGTCGCCTCCGCCGCCGCGGTCCGCCAGCTCGGCCAGCAGGGACGGTTCGGGCAGCGCGCCGACCGGCCGCTGCGAATGCCTCGCGGCGCGGTCTTCGCTCAGGAACTGCCGCTCGCAGCTCGCGGCGCCGGGCACGAGCCGGCGCGGGATCCAGGCGGTGCGGCCAGCGGCGAGAGGCGCGCGGTGCAGCGGATCACGCCCCTGCAGGCGCAGCACCAGGCCCCCAGGCACGAAGACCGCCAGCCAGAGCCCGCCCAGCAGCAGCCAGGCGAGCGCGCGGCCGACCAACTCGCCGAAACGCAGCAGGCGCGTCTGCAGCCAGCCCAGCCAGTGCGGCCGCCCCAGGGCGAGCAGCGCGTGCGCGGCGCCCATGATCGCCACCAGGCGGCCGGCCAGCTCGTGGCCGAGGCCCTTGTTCAGGACCGTACCCGCGATCGCCAGCGCGAGGCCGGTCAAGAGGCCGCGCCGGCGCAGGCGCGCCGGATCGCTCCGCGCGCGGGCCACGGCGGCGGCGGTCTGCTCGCGCCAGTTCCAGACCGTGCGGCCGGCAACGGACATGGTGGCACCTCGGGTTCGACGGCGGCTGCGGCGGGTAAAGCGCCGGACGGACCCACGGTCCGCCCGGAAAACGCCCGCCGGATCCTATTATCCCTGAGGTGGGCGAGGTTGGCAAGGAGGTTGGCGCGGAGCGGATGGCACGCGGATCGGCTTTTCGGTATCCTGTCGGTTCCGCTGCCGGAGTTGTGGCGGCGGTCGGGCCCTATCGAGGAGCATGGCGATGCATCGGATCACGGTCGTGATGGCTTGCCTGGCGCTGGCCCTGCCGGCGCTGGCAGATGAGCCGCAGCTGAACCAGGACGAGATGATGAAGGCGTACGAGGCAGCGGCGAAGCCCGGCGCGCCGCACGAGCTGCTCGCCAGGAGCGCAGGCAACTGGACGTGCACGGTCAAGGCATGGATGGATCCCGCGGCAGAGCCGATGGTGTCGCAGGGCACGGAAACGTCGGAGATGATCTTCGATGGCCGGTTTCTGCACACGCGCTTCCAAGGGTCGATGATGGGGCAGCCGTTCGACGGGATCGGGCTGCTCGGTTACGACAACGGCAAGAAGAAGTACGTCGGCGTGTGGCTCGACTCGATGAGCACCGGGATCATGCCCTACGAAGGCGATTACGACGCGCAGAAGAAAGAGCTGGTATGCCGGGGCGGGTACGTGGACGCGCTGACCGGCCAGTACCAGGACTGCAAGCTGGTCACCCGATTCGTCAACGACGACCGGCACGTGTTCGAATTCTGGGGACCGGACGCGAGCGGCACCAACGAGGTCAAATGGATGGAGATGACCTACGACCGCGTGAAGTAGGACCGGCCGGAGCGGCGCGCCGCAAGCGCCTCGATGCGACCTGCCGGGGCGGTCCTGGTCGACGTTTCCCCGTTCGCGTGGCGCAGCGACTTGTGCGTCGGCTCGAGCCTGCGTGCGTCGGGGATGGTGCCGTCGTGCACCTGCGCGGCGGACCAGCCCCCGACGGCGACGCGATTCCCGTCACTCCCCCCGCGCCACATCCTCCCCCGCGAGAACCTTGCCCTCCCGCGCCGCCTTCTCGCGCGCTTCCTCGTAGAGCGAGACGCGCTGGTCCGGCCGGCGCCGCCCCAGCCACGTCAGGTGCGCAAGCCGCCGCGCCGCCGGATGCTCCGGATCGAGCGCCCACGCCGGCAGCCGCCAGCTCCAGTTGCCGTCGCCGTCGCCCGGCCGGTTCATGCGCGCCTCGCGGCCGAGTCCGAGTACGTCCTGCATGGGCATGATGAACGTGTGGGCGACCGACTGCAGGCCCATGCGGATGAGCGTCCAGGCCGGCTCCGCTACGGCATGGCCGACGTAGTCGCGCACGCGCTCGCGCACCGTCTCGTCGCAGTCGTGCTGCCACCAGCCGTTGGTCGGATCGTTGTCGTGCGTGCCGGAATACACGACGCAATTCTGCGTGTGGTTGTGCGGCTGGAACGGATTGCGCGGCTCGTCCCAGGCGAACTGCAGGACCTTCATGCCGGGCAGGCCGAACGCGTCGCGCAGCTCTTCGACCGCTTCGGTGATGACGCCGAGGTCCTCGGCCACGATCGGCAGCGCGCCGAGCTGCCGGCGCAGCGACTCGAAGAAGCCGAGGCCGGGGCCCTCGACCCAGCGGCCGTTGATCGCCGTCTCGGCCGCGGCGGGCACTTCCCAGTAGGCCTGGAAGCCGCGGAAATGGTCGATGCGCACGAGGTCGGTCTGCCGCAGGCAGAGGCGCAGGCGGCGCACCCACCAGGCGTAGTCCTCGCGGGCCATGGCGCGCCAGTTGTAGAGCGGGTTGCCCCAGAGCTGGCCGGTGGCGCTGAAATAGTCGGGCGGCACGCCGGCCACCACGCGCGGTCGGCCCGCGGCGTCGAGGTGGAAGAGGTCGGGCCGCGCCCAGACGTCGCAGCTGTCGTGCGCCACGAAGATGGGCAGGTCGCCCAGCAGGCGCACGCCGCGCGCGTTGGCCTGGGCGCGCAGGCGCGACCACTGGCGCGCGAAGAGCCACTGCCGCCACGCGTGGGCGTCGAGCCGGTCGCGCAGCGGCTCGAGCGCGGTGGCCAGCGCCTGCGGCTCGCGGTCGCGCAGCGGATCGGGCCACTCGGTCCACGGCCGCCCGTCGTGCGCCTCCTTGAGCGCCATGAACTGCGTGAAGTCGCGCAGCCAGGCGCGCTCGTCCTTGCGGAAGGCCAGGAACTCCTCCTGCAGGGACTCGTCGGCGAACTTCTGGAACCGCGCCCAGGCGCGGTCCAGCAGCGCGGACTTCCAGGGGATCACCGCGCCGTAATCCACCCGCTCGGCGGGCAGGCTGCCGCTATGGGCGAGGTCGTCGCCTGTCAACCAGCCCGCCTCGAAGAGTTCGTCCAGGCCGATCAGCAGGGGGTTGCCCGCCACGGCGCTGAGCGTCTGGTAAGGCGAATCGCCGTAGCTCGTCGGCCCCAGCGGCAGCACCTGCCAGAGACTCTGGCCGGTCGAGGCCAGCCAGTCGACGAACTGCAGCGCGGCCGGACCGAGGTCGCCGATGCCGTGCGGGCCCGGCAGGCAGGTCGGATGCAGGATCACCCCGCTGCCGCGCGGAAAGAGCTGGTCGTTCTGGAACATGCCACCGACTTCCGGTTCAAGGTGCGGACACCGTTCGTGGCTCTACCCGCCCCGCCGCCACGTGCCGCGCCGGGCCGCGCGCGGGGAAGAACCGTGCGGCCGGGACCGCGGCTCCGCAGCCAGATAATCAAGCGCCGGCCTGCTTGGCAACAAGGATTACGGGCCGTCGTTCCCGGCGCTGCGCGCCACGGAGGCCACCACCTCGCGCAGCGCGGGCAGGGGCGGCGGTCCGTAGAGCGAAGGCGGCTGCTGCGCGGCGAGATCGAGCGCGCGCAGCAGGCCGGCCAGCGCGCAAGGGACGTGCGCCAGGAACGCGGTGCGCCCCTTGACGTGCGCGAGATAGGCGTAGGCGCCCAGGGCCTGCATCAGCCGCTGCAGGCCGGCGGCCAGGGTCATCGCCTGCCAGTCGGCGGTCGCGATGGCGCGCCCGCCGCGCGCCGCCAGGCGCGCCGGGAACGTGGCGAGCAACTCGTCGCGCTGATCCCACGGCAGCCCGACGTAAGGATCCCAGGCCAAGGACACGGCGTCGTAGGCGACCGGTCCCCAGCGCATGCCCTGCAGATCGACGAGCCGCACGACGCCATCTTCCAGCAGGATGTTCTGCGACTGGAAGTCCCGGTGCACCAGGGTGTACGGCTGGCGCAGGCAGGCGCCGGCGAGCGCGGCGAACTCCGCGTCCAGGACGGCGAGGTCCGCGACCGCCAGACCGGCATGGCCGACCAGGAAACGCTCGCGGAAGTAGCCGGTCTCCCACCGCAGATACGCCTCATCGAAGCAGCGGTCCCAGGCCAGCGGACAGCGGGCGCGGCTGGCGGCGCCGGCGGTCTGCAGATCGGCCAACCGATCGAGGACCGCCGCGTAGAGCTCGCCGGCCCGCGCGGGCTCGCGCGCGACGAGCCGCTCCAGCGTCTCGTCGCCGAGGTCCTCGAGCAGGACGGCGCCGGTCGCCGGATCGTGCGCGAGCAGCGACGGCGCGCCCAGGCCGCAATCGGTCAAGAACGCGGCGATCGCCAGGTAGCGGACCGTCTCCGGATCGCCCGGCGGCGCCAGCATGAGCATCGCGCGGCGGTTCGCCTGGCTCACGCGGACGAAGCGGCGATCGCTGCCGTGGCCGGTGATCCAGCGCAGATCGCAAGGGGCGTCCGGAGCGAAGCCGGCCGCGGCGATCACCTTCAGTTCGGGCCAGGAGGCCGCATCTTCCGCGACCACCCAGCCGTCGCCGCAGACCGCGCGGCGCAGGCTCATCCCCTCGGGAACGACGGCATCCGGCAGGACGACGCACTCGTCGAGTCGGCCTGCGGGCGGCAGTCGCGCGCCGGCGGCGGCGCTCACGAAGCCCGGACCCAGCAAGCGGCGATGCGCGTCGAGATAACGCGGCAGGGTGCCGAGATCCTCCCAGGCGCCGGTGTGCACATGGCCGCGGATCGCGCCGGGTCGTTCGCGCAGGAGCGTCACGAGCACATCGACGAGGCTGCCCGGCCCGGGCGGCACGCGGTCGAGGAACGCGCGGTCGTAGCAGGCGATGCCCGTGAACGTCAGGCCGCGGCACCCGGCCGGCGCGGCGGCCGCGGCGCCGAGGCGGCCGGCGATGTCGCGAACGCCGCCGTCGGGTCCGAGCAGCACGCTGTTGACGACCGGCCAGTCGACCAGCGCGAGCGTCGCGAGCGCAGGCGCAAGATCCGCAGCGCGCCGGCAGAGGTGCGCGGCCAGCAGCACCGACAGGTCGAGGTCGCAAAGCACGTCGCCATTGTAGACCACGCAGACCCGCGCGCCGGCGAGGAAGGCGCGTGCGCCGGCCAGCGCGCCGCCCGTGCCGAGGATCTCGGGCTCGCGGCTCAGGTGGAAGCGCGCGGCGTCCGGCCGCGCGGCGAGGTGCGCGGCGATGCGGTCGGCCCGGTGGTGCAGGTTGACGGCGATGCGCTCGATGCCGGCCTGGTCCAGCGCCGCGATGGCGCGGTCCAGCAGGGTGGCGCCGGCGACCGGCAGCAACGGCTTGGGCACATGATCGGACAACGGCCGCAAGCGGGTGCCCAGGCCGGCGGCGAGCACGAAACCACGCGCTTCATCCATAGAGCAGACACTCCGCCTCGATCGCGGCGCGCCGCCAGGCCTCGGCTTCGCGCTGCCAGCCGGCTGCGACCTCGCGCGGATCGGCGCCCGCCTCGACCGCCGCGCGCAACGCGGGGCCGCCGGCCAGGATGTCGATCGGCAGCTTCGTGAACTCGTATTCGTAGGGCGGTCGCTTCCACGCGAAACGTTCGGGCCAGAGCCGGCGCACGGCCGTCAGGAGCGCCAGGTAGGTCAGCACCGGGCGGAAGGCACGGCGATCGGTCACATGCACCTGCACGCCGCCGCAGAGGACGCCGGCGTGTTTCTGGAACGTCGGCAGGAAATGCAGCGGGCGTAGCGCGAGACCCGGCAGGTCCTGCAGGTCGCGGTCGCGGATCAACTCGTCCGGATCGAGCCACGGCGCGCCGAGGATCTCGAACGGACGCGTCGTACCGCGGCCCTCGCTCAGGTCGGTGCCCTCGAGCAGGCATGCGCCGGGGTACACGACGGCCGTCTCGGCCGTGGGCAGGTTGGGCGACGGCAGCACCCAGGGCAGGCCGGTCTGCTCGAAGTAGAGGTCGCGGCGCCAGCCCCGCATGGGCACGACCTGCAGGTCCACGTCCAGCGCGAAATGCGCGCGCAACCAGCGCGCGAGTTCGCCGATCGTCAAGCCGTGGCGCATGGGGACCGGGGCCAGGCCGACGAAGCTGCGCCAGGCGGGATCCAGCACGTTGCCTTCGAACGCGCCTCCCAGCGGATTGGGCCGGTCGAGCACCAGCACCGCCTTGCCCGTCTCCGCGCACGCCTCCAGGCAGAGCAGCAGCGTCCAGACGAAGGTGTAGTAGCGGGCGCCGACGTCCTGCAGGTCGATGACCAGGACGTCGAGGTCCGCCAGCATCGCCGCTGTCGGCTTGCGGCGCTCGCCGTAGAGCGAGTGCACGGGCAGGCCGGTGGCCGGATCGCGGTAGCCCTCCCACTCGACCATGTTGTCCTGGGTCTCGCCACGCAGGCCGTGCTGGGGACCGAAGAGCGCGCGCAGGTCGCGCCCGAGCGCCTGGTGCAGCAGCGGCACGGCGTGCCGCAGACGCTGGTCGACGCTCGCGGGGTGCGCGAGCAGGCCGACGCGCCGGCCGCGCAGGCGGGCGGCCTGATCGGCGAGCAGGACTTCGAGGCCGGTCGACACCGCGGCCATACGCACCTCCCGGGGATGAGCCGCAGTCTAGAGCAAGCCGCGGCGGCGGCCAAGTCCGAGCTGGCCCGACGGCGTCGCGCCGCGCCGCCGTTTGACACGCGAGTCCGCGCGCCGGTAACGTACCGGCAGCGATCGGGGGATGCACATGCGCTGCGAGTTCCGCAGGTCTTCCGTGGTCTGCCTTCTGGCCGTCGCCGCGCTGGGCGTCCTGGCGGCCTGCGGCCGCACCCCCCGGACGCCGCACCACCGGACCGTCGACTGGTACGCGCTCGATCGCATCCTGGATCCTGGCGTGCCGCCGTTTCGTCCCGGTTGGTCGGGGCACGCGCTCACGCGGGAATCCTGGGCCGGGCCGGCACCGACGTTCTTGCCGACGATCGCGTTCGCCGCAAGCTGGGATTCGCTGGACACCGAGGCGTTCCACGCGCGGCCGGACGCCGAACGCGCCTGGCGTCGCGAGGCGGCCGCCGAACTGGTCCAGGCCGCCGTCGTGGCCGTCGCCGACCGCGCCGCGCGGATCCGGCGGGGAGTCGGCGGCGACGCGCGCTACGCCAAGGTCATGACGCGTGTCCTGCGCCGGCTGCACACGGCCGTCGGCACCGACCCCACCAGCAGCGATGCCTGGTTCCATCTGGCCGTCTTCAGCGAGGTGATCGGCGATCGCGACAACGCGTCGCGTGCGCGGCATCGTTATCTGCGCGACGCCGGACCCGAGCCCGGCGAGCCGGCCGGCGCGCGACCCGCTCGTCGCTGTCGATTGATCCTGGACGAGGCCTGGGACCTGCGCGAACAGGGCCGGTTCAGCGACTGCCTGGCGTGGCTCGACGTGCACACGCCGGAGCTGGCGACCGGTCCGGCGAGCGAATACGCCTTGACGCCGGCGGCGGAGACCGATCTGCTGCGGGCCCTCTGCCACGCCGAACGGGGCGAGTTCCTGCCGACGCGGATCCATCTCGCCCGCTTGCCGCAACTGGCGCTCAAGACATCGAGCCATGGCGCCGGCATGGGCTCCGAGACGACGGACGATCTGCGCGCCTGGGTCCACGCGTGGCTCGATCTGCGTACCGGCAACCTGGATCTCGCCACGTGGCGACTCCAGTACCGCCGCTTCGGCGTGCGACCGGCCGGCATCGGCTGGCGATTCTGGCAGGACCTGGGCCAGATCGCGGCCGAGGTCGGCGACGTGGAGCGCGCGCGCCAGTTCTGGCAGCTGGCGTTCTGGGAGCGCCCCTACAAGCTGCTGTTCCCGCAGACCGGGCACCTGCCCGCCGGCGCGGCGCTCGCCGAACCCGACGCCGACCTGCCTTACTTCCAGGCCTACCGCACCTACTTCTTCGCCGGCAGCCGCTGGAGCTTCGCCGTCCAGCGCGCCTTGGCCTGCGAGCAGATCGACCCGCGAGCAAGCCCGCTCGTCTGGCGGCAAGCGCTGGCCAGCCTGGAAACGTGCATCCGGCGGGGATTCCAGCCGCGCGCCGCCCGCGTGCTTCGCGCGCGTTTGTTCCTCTTGCAGGGCGACTGGCGGCAAGCCCGGACCGATCTCGAAGCCGCCTCGCTCGCCGATCGCAAGGGGCGCTTCGACGAGGTCGAGCACGCCCTGCTGTACGGCGTCGCCGCCCTGGCCGGTGGCGATGTCGCCACAGGCCGGCAGTGGCTGGAGCGTTGTGTCGAGCTGGCTGCGGACCACGTCCGGGCCTGGCAGGCCCTGGCCGTCGCGCTGGCCCACGAGCGGCGCGACGCGGAGGCTCTGGCCGCATTCGACAGGGCCGCACGGCTCGCGCCGCACGACGGCCTGAACTACTTCAATCGCGGCCTGCTGCACCTGCAACGCGGCGACCGCGCGACAGCCGTCGCCGACCTCGAGCGCGCCGCCGCCCTGCTGCGCGGCCAGACGCGCGTGGCGGATCTGTTGCGAGCGATCGCCGCCGGAACCGACGTCACGGTCGAACTGACGCTGCATCCCGCGCCGGTGATCGCCGCGACCGGCGCCGGCGATCCTGGCGGCGACCCGCGGCGTACGCTGGCCAGCGCCTGGCCAGCCGGCGAACCCAGCGAACTGGAGCGCGCGCTGACCGGCGACCGCGACGGTGGGGACGCCACGCGCGCGTTGGCCATCGCGGCCGGCGAGGTCGCGCCGGCCGACCTCGACGAGCCTAGCCTGCTCTTGGCGATGACGATCCTGCTGGATCACGGCCACATGGCGGCGGCGAAGGCGCTCGTGGAATTCGCTCGCGGCTCGGTGCCGGCCGGCTCGCCGACGCTCGAGTTGATGCAGCGCATGGTCCGCTGAAACCGCTCACCGGCCGCCCGCCAGTGCCTCGATCGCCGCCGCCTGGTTCTGCCACGAGTAGGCGACCTTCGCCGCGGCCACGGCCCGGGCCATCGCGGCGCCGTGCCCCTCGTCGAAGAAGCGGATGCACGCGTCGGCCAGCGCCCGCGCGTCGCCCGGCGCCACCAGGAAGCCGGTCACCCCGTCCTGGACCACCTCGGGCAGGCCGCCGACGCGCGTCGTGACGACCGGCCGGTCGTAGTTCCACGCGATCTGCACGATGCCGCTCTGCGTGGCCGAGACGTAAGGCAAGGCCACGAGGTCGCTGGCCACGAACCACGTCTCGACCTCGGCGTCGGGCACGTAGTCGGCGTGCAGGCGGATGATGTCGCTCGCGCCACCGGCGGCGATGCGCTCCTGCAGGGGCCGGCGATCGCCGTAGACGTCGCCGACCACGAGCACCCGCACGCCATCCGGCCCGTAGCGCTCGCGCAGCCGCGGCGCCGCGTCGATCAGGTGCACCAGCCCCTTGTAGGGCTTGATGAAGCCGAAGAAGAGGATGATCCGCGCCGCCTCCGGCAACGCGAGCGCGCGGCGCGCCGCGGCCTGCGTCGGTCGCGGCCGCGCCGGATCGCCGTAGTCGTAGACCGGATGCGGCGCCATGAGCACCCGCGCGGGATCGGTCTCGGGCAGCAGGGCCAGCAGATCGCGCCGCACCTGCTCGCTCTGCGCGAGATAGCCGCAGCCCTGGCGCAGGGCGCGGCGGGTCGACCACCGGCTCAGCGGGTAACGCTCGTGCGGCACGACGTTGTCCAGCAGCCAGAGCCATCGCGTCCGCCGCCGGACGCGTCGCGCCACGGCCCAGAAGCCCGGCGCGAAGAACGGGATCCACCAGCGGGCGATGACCGCATCGGGCGCGAACGCGAGCAGGTCGCGCGCCGCCGCGCGCCACGACCAGGGGTCCCACGGCACGAAGACGCGGCGGTTGGGACAATCGAGCCAGGGCGCGGTCGGCCCTTCCTGCGCCGAACCAGGGAACAGGAACCGCGGATACTGGCGGCGGAAGCTCGTCCAATGCAGCGCGTGCCCGCGCGCTTCCAGGGTCCGATAGAGGTTCGCCTGGGCGGCGACGATGCCGCCGCGCAGCGGCGGCGCCGGTCCGAACAGGGCGAGGCGCATCGCGGATCTCCCGGTTGCGGGCGTCGAGGGACACTCGCGAAGGGTAGGCGATCGGCGCCCGCCAGCCAAGATGGAAGACAGGCCCGCACCGCGCGCATGACATCGCCGCGGCTTTCGCGTATTCTAAACGAAATGGCCGGGAGGTATGAATCGGCATGAGCTGGCGGCGAATCGTGATCGTGGTGGCGTGCGGCGTCTGCGCCGCGCTGTCCGCCGGTTGCGGCCGCCCCGCGGCCGTCGATCAGGTCGCCGAACTCTCCACGACCAACCAACCGTACGTCGACTGGGACGACCAGGACTACCATGTCGACCGCTTCTTGCAGTTGAGGCTCAAGGACTTCTCGACCTCCCAGGGACTCGGGCCGCGCCGGCCGGCCGACGCCTATCGCAGCGCCGTCTCGTACGCTGCGGTCTGGGATTCCGTGGGCCTCGCGTTCTTCCGGCGTCTGAATCAGGCCGAGCAAGCCGACCGCCGCCGCCTGGCCCTGCACCACCACGCCGAGGCGCGCCGCATCGTCCTGGCCGCGGTCCACCATCACCGCAACGCGAGCGCGCGCGGGCACCTGCCGGCGCTGAGCCGCAGCGATCCTGCCGGCCGGCCCGCCGGCGTCGAGACCGCCGTCACCGAGGCTCTCAGGCATCTCGTCCGCGCGACCGGCATGGATCCGACCCTGGCCGCCGCCTGGCGCGACCTCGGCTATTTCTGCGCCGCGGCCGGCGACCGCCACCGCCAGCGGCGGGCCCTGAGCGCCGCCCTGCTCGCCCTGGACCTCGTCGACCCCGACCAGGGCACCGCGGGCGATCATGCCCGGCTACGCCGCGACATCTTCCTGGACCTGGCCTGGCTGTCGCGCGACGAGGGCCGTCCGGAGCAGGCGCTCGCCTACCTGGACCATGCGCGGCCGTGGCTGGTGGTCGCGTCGCCGGAGCGGGACGAACGCTACTTCGAAGCGATGCTGCTGCGCGGACTGGCGCTGGCCGAACAGGGCGAATGGCGCGCCGCCGGTCAGATCGCGCGCGAGCTGCCGGCCATTCGCGTACCGGTGCGGGCCGTGCGTGGCGGCGTGCGCGAAGACCTGCGCTGGCACATCAGCGCGCCCTTGCGCGACAGCCTCGGTTTCGAGCGCTCCGCCTGGCCGCGGCGCGAATCGACGTTCGGCCGCCAATGGATCCGCGCCGTGATCGGCGCGCCGTCAGGCGATCCCTGGCATACACTCTATCTGATGGGCGCCCCGCCGACCGACCTGGAACTGCCCGCGCGACTGGCCTCGCGCTATTGGCAGGACCGCGGCCGCCTGCACGACCTCGCCGATGATGGCGAGGTGGCCGCGCGGTGCTACCAGTGGGCCGCCTACTACCGACCGTACTTCGCGTTCTTCCCCATCCGCGTCGGCGCCGGACCGCCGCGCTTCGACGAGTTCAGCGCGGAGCGACGCTACTATACCGGCTACGGCATGTTCTTCCTCTGCGGCGACCGGGACCTCTTCCTCCAGGATCTCGCGGCCACGCATGCCGCTGGACGCCACGGGCACCTCGACCGGAGCTGGTGAAGGGCATCGTACGGCGCGGCCGAGCGCCGAGGAGGGCTTCCAGTATGCGACGAAGCGTCCGGATCGCCGTGTCGCTCTGTGGCGCGTTGGCATGGCCGTTCGGCGGCGCCGGTTCCGCCGGCGGTCAGACGGCGATCCTCGAGCGCGTGCCGACCGACGTGACCATCGAGATCGTCAACGGGACCACCGGCGAGCCGGCCCGCGCGCAACGCGTCGTGCTGCGCGAACCCGGCCCGACGCCGACGACCGTGAGCGAACGCGATGGCGTCGACGGCTCGGTGCGCTTCGCAGACCTCGCGCTCTACAACTTCGTCCTCTACACGGCGACGGCGTGGGTCGACGGCGTGGCCTACCATGCCGAGCAGCGCGGCCAGGACTTCCGCGAAGGCAAGACCCTGGTCGTCGAGTGCTACGACCAGACCGAAGATCTCGCCGGCCTGCGCATCACCGGCCTGAACGTCGTCGTGCGCCATTCGCCCGCAGGCTTCGGCCTCGAGTACATCGCGATCGTGGCGAACGAGACGCGGCCACGGCGCACGATCGCCGCCGCGGCGGTGCCGCTACGGCTTGCGCTGGCGGCGGACCTCGCGCGAGTGACCGTCGAGATCGGCGGCGACCGTTTGGATCCGCGGCGAGCCGAAGTGCGCGCCACCGGCGACGGCCAGCGCGGCGTCGCGGTGGCGCTCACTCCGGGCTCGACGCGCATCGCCGTGCGAGGGCAGCTGCCTGGCGCCAGGCGAGCCGACCTCGCCGTCGCGGCCAACCTGGACGTCGACGCCTGGAGCCTCCTGGCCTGGCCGGCCGAACTCCAGGTCCGCGGCGATGGCCTCACGCTGGCTCGCGACGCCGCCTACCCGGAGTTCAGCCGCTGGCAAGGCCCCCGGCTGCAGGCGGGCGACACGGTGGCGGTGACGATCGAGCCGCCGGTGCCCCTGGCGGATCTGTTGCCGGCGGAAGCGGCCGACGGATCCGGCGCACCTTCCGCCCGGACGCGACCCCGAACGGCCGACCCCGCCGGCCGGCCGGCCTTCCCCTGGCGGACGGTCGTGGCGGCCGTCGTCCTGCTGTCGCTCTATCTCTACTGGCGAGGGCGCCGCTGATCTGTGCCGTCTCAAGAATCGATTTCAATAGCACCATTCGAGGGTTTCGATCGAATGCGGTTTGTTGTATAATCAATAGACTCATCATCGCCCTTTACCCCATCGAGGATGACTCCATGACCCGTCCGAAATCTCTTCTCGTGGCCGTCAGCGCCATGCTCCTGCTGGTTTTGCCGGCTGCAGCGGCGGTGCAGCCCACCTCGGAACTGCAAGCGGTCCGCCCGCTGGCCGAGGTCGCGCGTTTGAGCCTGCCGGCCGTCGATATCGCCGCCGCCGCGGCCGCGGACGAGGTCCGCCGCGATCTGGGCGAGCCTCTGCACTTCGCCGTCGCGGAACAGGTCGCCATCACCCCCGAGACGCATGGGACCTGGGAAGACCTCCCCGATCCCCGCTTCACGCTCTGGCGCCTCCACGTCGAGGCCCCGGGCTCGCTCTCGCTGAACGCCGGCTTCGACCGCTTCCGGCTGCCCAAAGGCGCCCGTCTGGTCATCCACCCGGCCGGCGGCACGGAGCTGGCCCGCGAATTCACGGCGCTGGACCATCTGCCGCACGGCGAGCTGTGGACGCCGGTCGTCCTCGGCGACGCCATGGTCATCGAGCTGACGCTGCCCGTCGAGAGCCGATACGACTACGAGCTGCGCCTCGTGCAGATCGGCAAAGGCTACCGGTACTTCGGCGAGGATCGCACCCAGAAGGCCGGCTGGTGCAACATCGATGTCGTCTGTCCCGAGGGCGATCCCTGGCGCGACGAGATCAACAGCGTGGCGGTCTACACGCTCAACGGCTCCTGGACCTGCACTGGCGCGATGATCAACAACACGGCCCAGGACGGCACGCCGTACTTCTTGACCGCCCGCCACTGCGGCATCAGCAGCAACAATGCCGCGTCCATGGTCGTGTACTGGAACTTCCAGAGTCCGATCTGCGGCCAGCAGGGAGGCGGATCGCTCGCGCAGAACCAGACCGGCGCCGTCTTCCGCGCGAACTACGCCAGCAGCGATTTCTGCCTCGTCGAACTTGCCGCCTTGCCGGACCCGACCTGGAACGTGACCTACTCCGGCTGGGACCGCAGCGGGGCCGCGCCGTCGATGGCCGTCGCGATCCACCACCCGTCGACCGACGAGAAATCGATCAGCTTCGAATACGATCCCACGACGATCACGAGCTACCTGGGCACCGCCTCCCCGGGCGACGGCACGCACATCCGCGTCGCCGATTGGGACCTCGGCACCACCGAGCCGGGATCGAGCGGCTCGCCGCTCTACAGCCCCGGCAAGCACATCATCGGCCAGCTGCACGGCGGCTACGCGGCCTGCGGCAACGACCTCGCCGACTGGTACGGCCGCTTCTCGTTGAGCTGGACCGGAGGCGGCACCAGCAGCACGCGCCTGAGCAACTGGCTCGATCCGCTCGGCACGGCGCCTCTGACGCTCGACCTCTACGATCCCAACGCGTCGGGACTGCGCGTGTCGCCCGGCGGCGGCCTGGTCGCCCAGGGCGATCAGGGCGGACCGTTCGCGCCGAGCAGCATCGAATACACGCTCGAGAACAGAGGCGAGTCGAATCTGCTCTACGCCGTCACGGTCGATCAGTCCTGGCTCGCGGTGACGGGCGGCAACGGCAACCTCGCCCCGGGAGCGAGCGCCGCGGTAACCATCTCGATCGCGCCGGCCGCCGCCCAGCTCGGCATCGGCCAGTACAACGGCCAGATCACGTTCATCAATCTGACGGACGGCAACGGCGACACCGTACGCCCGGCGTCCTTGCAGGTCGGCGTGCCGCAGGTCGTCTACGCCTGGAACCTGGACACGGACCCGGGCTGGGCGCGCGAAGGCCTGTGGGCCTGGGGCCAGCCGACCGGGCAGGGCGGCCAGTACGGCAATCCCGACCCGAGTTCCGGCTACACGGGACCGAACGTTCTCGGATACAACCTCAACGGCGACTACGAGAACAACCTGCCCGAGCGCGCCTTGACGACCGCGGCCATCGATTGCTCCGACCTGCAGGCCGTAAGCCTGAGGTTCCGGCGCTGGCTCGGCGTCGAGCAGCCGCTCTACGACAAGGCCTCGATCCGCGTCAGCACCGACGGTCTGGCGTGGACCACGATCTGGCAGAACCCGGCGGAGATCGCCGACAACAGCTGGCAGCTCGTCGAATACGACCTCAGCACCCACGCCGACGGCCAGCCCGCCGTCTATCTGCGCTGGGTCATGGGACCGACCGACGGCAGCTGGCGCTACTGCGGCTGGAACATCGACGACATCGAGATCCTCGGGCTGCAGCTGGCCGTCGCCGACGCTTCCGGCGTACCGACCGCGGCGACGGCGCTGCTCGGAGCAGCTCCCAATCCGTTCAATCCGCTCACCGAGGTCCGCTTCACCATCGCCCAGGCGGGCGCGGTGCGCCTCTCCGTGCACGATGCGCGCGGCCGGCTGGTCAAGTCGCTCGTGGACGCGCATCGCGACGCCGGCCGGCAGACCGCCGTCTGGGACGGCACCGACATGGCGGGCCGCCGTCAGGGTAGTGGCGTCTACTTCCTGCGCCTGGAGGCCGGCGGCGTGCGCCAGGTGGACAAGGTCGTCATGGTCAAATGACCGGCGAGGCAGCCGGAACGCCTGCCGGGGCGGCCCCACGGGTGCCGCCCCGCATCTATTTGTGAACCATATCGCGGTCGCGCGCTGGAGCGCGCGCGGCGGCCCGTCATGGCCGCAGGTCCTCGATGCTGCATTGTCGGCGAACCCTCTGGCATCTGGGCGGCGGCCGTGTATACTCCACTTGGGCCTAGATGCGCAACCGTTTCGTCCGACAGCATGCGTGCCACGGGAGGTCGTCATACTCAGCCCCGGCCCGCCGGCATGAGCCGGAAGTCGATCGTTCCAGCCAGAGGTTGGTTCAGCGACGGGGGGAATGCCATGAAGCGATGTGCGCTGTTCAGCACGGTCTGCCTGGCCATGGTCGCCGTTTCCGCCATGGCCGACGATCTGCCGCAAATTTCGCGCGGCGGCGAGCGCGACGTCCACCACGGCGCGCCGGTGATGGCCGGCGCCAAGCAGAACGACACCACCTACGTCCTGGGGTGGGACCCGAACACCAACACCAACCCGACCGCTTACGTCGGCCGGTTCCAGGTCGGCGGCGGCCCGAACTCGGGCGGCACTCCAGGTCTGTTTGTACCGCGGGAGTCCGACCCGCCAAGCGGCGCGGTGCCCGCCGACCACTGGTACGCCGTGGACAAGACCTACTCGGACGACTACTTCTGGTCGGTGACCGACAACGCGGCGCTGGTGATCGACGGCGCCCGTTCGCTGTGGGTGGGCGTCT
>CAZJWO010000084.1:0-16278 GCA_964549735.1 uncultured Fibrobacteraceae bacterium
CTGTCCCGCCACGACGCGTTCGATCTCCTGGGCGTTGCTCGTCGTGCTGGCGGCGGCGGGCGCGGCCGCGTGTCTGCTGCTGCCGCGGGATGGCGCGCGCGACGGCGCGTACGAAGCCATCCGGCGCACCGCGATGCTCTGCGCGCTGGCCGCTCTGCTGCTCATCGCGGCGCAGAGCGTGTTCTTCGTCGTCAGCCGCTATCGGCTGGTGCTGGCGCCGATCCTGGCCTTGCTCGCCGGCTGCGGACTGCTGGCCGCGCGGCGCCTGTGGCGCGACGGCCGGCGCCGGCGGCTGCTCTTCGCAGCGCTCGTGCTGCCGCTGGCCACGCTGGCGACCGTGCCCTGGGGGCTGGCGGCGACCAGGCAGCAGTGGTCCGGACTGGAGGCGCTGAATCACGCGCGCCGGCTCATGATCCTGGCCGACGCGGCGCCCGCCGCCGGAACCGACGCGGCGCCCGCCGAATTGCGCGAACGCGCCGAGGAACTCCTGCAGCACGCCTGCGCGACGGCGCCGCGCCGGCAGGACATCTGGCGGCTGCGGGGGCTGAACCTGGCCGCCGCCGGCCGCGCGGACCGCGCGATCGAGGTCCTCTCGCACGGGATCATGCAGGCCGACGCGCCGGGCGATCTGTGGCGGTTGCGTCTCGTCATGCTGCGCGAAGCGGGCCGCGAGGACGAGGTCGAAGCGTTGCTGCTGGCTCGCCTGCGGGAATCTCCGCGCGAGGGCGACCTCTGGCACGACCTCATCGTCCTGCTCGGACATCAGGGCCGATGGCACGAGGCGGCGGTCCATGCCCGACGGTTCCAGGCCTCGCTCGCCGACGACCATCGCGGCTGGCTGGATCTCGGAGTCGCGCTGGCCCGCATGGGCCGGCCGGCGGCGGCCGCCGAGGTGTTCCGAGAAGGGTGGCGCCTTTTCGGAGATCCTTCGCTCCGGGCGCTCTTCGCCGCCAACCTCGCGTTGCTCGGGGAATCGCCCGAGCAATAGCACGGCCGTTGATCGACGGCGGACGATCGACCGCTGGATCGCCGGCCCCTGCGCGTTCTGCAGTCATGTGGGGCTGCCACAGGACCGTCGCCGGCCGCTAGCCGGCGCAAGCAAGCAGGAGGACGGATCATGAAGAGCAGGCAGACGTGGGTGCTGGCCATCCTGAGCATCGCGACGATCGCGCTGCTGGCCGGCGATGTCCTGGCCCAGGGCGGTCGCGCCCCGCGCGCGCCGCGCGGCGAGCGCCAGCTGCGCGACCCCGGCGAGACGCGGCTGGACCGCATGGCGGCGCGGCTCGACCTGACGCAAGAGCAGCGGGTCGCCATCGAAGCGATCCAGACGGAGGCGCGCGGGAACAATCTCGAGCTGCGCAAACAGATCGAGCGAGCCCGCCATGAGTTGCGGGGCGAGATGCTCAAGGACAATCCCGACGAGCGCAGCGTGGTGCAGCTCACCGAGCGGATCGGCAAGCTGCGCACCGAGCTGCAGGTCAACCGGGCCAAGACCCGGCTAGCGGTCCGGGCGCAACTGACGCCCGAGCAGCGCGACAAGATGCTCCTCATGCGCGGCAGCGATCGCCGGGGCGGCCGCGGCGCCGGCTCGTGGTGCTGCGGCGGCGAGGGCCCGAGCGGCGGCCCGCGGCACGGCAGGAGCGAACATCGCCGCGGCGGTCCCCGGGACGCGTCCGGCGGGTTGTGATCGCGACGGTGCGGCGAGAAGCCGGCGCGGATCTCGGGTTTCTCGGCGGGGAGCGACGTGGACCACGACGATGACACCCTGATGCGCGAGACAGCAGCGGGCGACGAGGCGGCGTTCCGCCAGCTCGTCGCCCGCTGGCAGCAGACGGTCTTCGCGTTCCTGGTCCACATGCTGGGCTCGGTCGAGGAAGCCGAGGACGCGACGCAGGACACGTTCCTGAAGGTCTACGACCAGGCGCCCCGCTACCGGCCGCAGGGCCGGTTCCGCAGCTGGCTGTTGCGCATCGCGGGAAACAGGGCCCGCAGCGTCCTGCGCCGGCGCCGGATCCTGCGCTGGGTCGATTTCGATCCGCGCCGGCATGATCGCGCGGCCCCAGGCGGCGATCCTCTGCAGGACATGGCGTGCGAGGAGACGATGCGCCAGGTGCGCGACGCCGTGACCTCGCTGCCCGTGCGCCAGCGGACGGCCGTCGTTCTGAAGCGGTTCCAGGGGCTCAGCTACCAGGAGATCGCGGCGGTTCTGGAGACCACGGTGCCGGCGGTGGAGTCCCTGCTGCAGCGAGCGGCCGCCGCGCTGCGCAAGCGGCTCGCCGGACTCGACACCGCGACCGAGAGAGAGGAAGAATCATGCGGCACGTGACGCATCGGATGCAAGCGTTCCTGGACGGCGAGCTGACGCCAGCTGCCGTCGAGGCGGTGCGCGAGCACCTCGCCAGTTGTGGGCCGTGCCGGCAGGAGCTGGCGGCGCGGCAGCAGCTCTGGCGGCAGGTCGACACCCTCGCCGCGGTGCCGAACCAGGTCGCGATCTGGCCACGGCTCGCGGCGCAGCTGCAGGAGCGCGGCCGGCGGCGCTGGAGCTGGCCGTACCGCGGCCTGGCACTGGCCGCGGCCCTGGGCGGCGTCCTGCTGGGCTGGCGCGTGGGGCAGCCTGCGGGGTCGAACGCGGCGAGCCACGACCTCGCGGCGGAAGCGGGATACCTCGCGGACAGCGTGCCGTCGCTGGATCAGCTCTGGCTCCAGGCGGCCATCAACGGGGAGTCGGAATCATGAAACGCGGCTGGCTCATCGTTCTGCTGCTGTCGGCGGGATTGAACCTCGGTCTCGGGCTGAAGGCCTGGCGCGGCGCGCCGGCTGCGCCCGAAGCGCCGCCGTCCGGTCTCGAGGTGCCCGGCGATCCGCCCCAGATCGAGCGTTTCCTCGGCCGGCGCCTCGACCGCATGGCCGCCCGCCTCGATCTATCCGCGGCGCAGCGCGACGCCCTCTGGCGACTGCATCGCCAGGACGGCCCGCAGATCGTCGCGCGACGGCAGAAGCTGCACGCGGCCCGCACGGAGCTGCAGCAGCGACTCACCGCGGCGGAGATCTCGCTCGCGGACCTGCAAGCCGCGCAGACGCGCATCAGCGACCTGCAGGCCGCGCTGGATTCGGTCGTCATCGACGTCATGTACCGCGAGCGCGAGATCCTGACGCCCGCGCAGAGGCAGGCCTACCGCGGTTTCTTTCCGCCCGGACCGGAGGGGTCGCGCGGCCGGCGCGAACATCCCGGCGGCCAACGGCGCGCGCGGCCGCACGCCGAGGAGGCCCCCTGAGCGGCCATTATTTCTTGACATTCGCGCGGCAGATCTCTTACGTGTTTCAGATGCGAACGGGCCCCTGGCTGTCCCCGACGCGAGTTGCGGGTCCGCGGCAGACAACCCGTGTCCCGCTGCGGATTCCCACCCTACCCAGCGATCATTCCGATTCCGGTTGCCTGTGCCAGGAGTGATCCCGAGGGGGAATTTCCGATGAGCAAGCGAACGCTGATGCTCCTGGGTCTGCTGGCCGTGCTCGCCGGCGCTGCCGTCATGAACGGTTGCCGGTCCGCCCATGTCACGAGCGCCATCCTCTACATCGAGCAGGAGCAGTACCAGAAGGCCATCGACGTCATCAACGACGGTCTCTATTACAGCCCCAGCGATCCCGAGGCCTACTATTATCGCGGCGAGGCCTACAGCCGCCTGGCCCAGAAGGCCATCGAGGACAACGACTACCTGCTGGCCAAGAGCAGCTTCGAGACCGCCTATGCATCATATGTCGAAGCGCGGAACCAGAACGCCGAGATGATGGGCGAACTCGTGGCGGAGGCGCTGGAGATCAACTACCGCAACACCCTGCGCGAAGGCCAGGGCATGTGGCGGGACCAGCACTACGAGGAAGCGGAAGGCTATTTCCGCCTCGCCTACGCCGCGCTGCCGGATTCGCTCGATTCGATCAAGAACATCGCCGGCATGAAGATCCAGCAGGCCGAGCTGCTGACCGACAACGAAGAAGGAGCGCAGGCGCTGCGCTTCGAGGCGCTCGATCTGCTCAACCAGGTCCTCGAGACGCACCCGACCGCCTACCGGCTGCAGGCCGACAAGGCCTACGTGCTGACCAGGCTCGATCGCACGGATGAGGCCGACGCCCTCTACCGGGACCTGCTGCGGAACCACGGCGATGATCCGGACCTGCTGCTCGACGTCGTCGGCCTCTACGGCCGGCAGCAGCGGTACCTGGAAGCGGCGGACCTTCTGCTGAAGGTGGCCGGCATCTACCTCAACGACACCGATCCGCTCAACGACGCGCAATTGAAGGGGCTTTACGCGGAGGCGGGATTCCTGCTGCGCCAGGCCGGCCAGCTGGACCGGGCCATCGAGGCCTACAACCTCGCCAGCGAGCAGGATGTCAACGATATCGAACTGCTGCTCAGCCGCCAGCAGCTCTTCCTGCTGTACGGACAGGAACTCCGGGACCAGGCGGCCAGAGCGTCCGAAGCCGGCGATCCGGCCCGCGCCGCCGAACTGGACACGCTGGCGACGGCGACCCTGCAGCGTGGCGTCGACGTGGGCAACGCGGTCACGAGCCTGGCGCCGACCAACGCCGACGGCTTCTTCTTCCTGGCCACGACCCAGGGTTTGCTCGGCGACGAAGCGGCCTACAACGAGAACATGAAGACCTACCAGGAGCTTTCCGGTATCCAATAGCCGCCTGGCGGCCAGCCTTGGCGCGGACCGCGCCGAGAGAAACCGACCCCGCCGGGCGAACCTGGTATGTCGCTTGCTAATCGAGGCTGGTCCGGGTTATCCTGGACCTGAACCCGGACAGGTACGATCGACCGGAGCACTGCGCGATCGTCGCGATCGCATGGGACCCTCAGCACAACCCACATCTTTCCAGAGCGCCTGAGACCTGGGCACGGAACCCCCGCTTGGTCCGTCGTGACCCACGTCCTCTGCCGAGTCCGGCCCGGCCGACGGGCCTCGAGGAGTACCGATGGATATCAAGGAACTGCAGGAGATGAACATTCGCGAGCTGGTGGACGTGGCTCGCGGCATGAACATCGAGGGGGTCAGCACCCTGCGCAAGAGCGAGCTGATCTTCAAGATCCTGGAGGGCCAGACCGAGAAGAACGGCTTCATCCACGCCGAAGGCGTGCTGCAGATCCTCGCCGAGGGCTACGGATTCCTGAGGGCGGCCAAGTACAACTACCTGCCGGGCCCCGACGACATCTACCTGTCGCCGTCGCAGATCAAGAAATTCGACCTGAAGACCGGCGACACGATCAGCGGCCAGGTGCGCCCGCCGAAGGAGAACGAGCGGTATTTCGCCCTCCTGAAGGTCGAATCGGTCAACTACATGAATCCGGAGGACGCGAAGAAGGTCACGCTCTTCGACAACCTCACGCCGCTGTACCCCGACTCGATGATCAACCTCGAGTTCAAGAGCACGAACCTCACCACCCGGCTGATCAATCTCATGGCGCCGATCGGCAAGGGGCAGCGCGGCCTGATCGTCTCGCCGCCGCGCGCCGGCAAGACCGTCATCCTGCAGACGATCGCCAACGCGATCACGGCGAACCATCCCGAGATCCACCTGATCGTGCTGTTGATCGACGAGCGGCCCGAAGAGGTCACGGACATGGCGCGGTCGGTCCAGGGCGAGGTCATCAGCTCGACCTTCGACGAGCCGGCGGAGCGCCACGTCCAGGTCGCCAACATGGTGCTGGCCAAGAGCCGGCGCCTGGTCGAGAGCGGCAAGGACGTCGTCATCCTGCTCGACTCGATCACGCGCCTGGCCCGCGCCCACAACGCGGTCGTGCCGCATTCGGGCAAGATCCTCTCGGGCGGCGTCGATTCGAACGCGCTGCAGAAGCCCAAACGCTTCTTCGGCGCGGCGCGCAACATCGAGGACGGCGGCTCGTTGACGATCATCGCGACCGCCCTCATCGAGACCGGCAGCCGCATGGACGAGGTCATCTTCGAGGAGTTCAAGGGCACCGGCAACATGGAGCTGGTCCTGGATCGCAAGATCGCCGACCGCCGCATCTACCCGGCCATCGACATCTTCAAGAGCGGCACCCGCAAGGAAGACCTGCTGATCGATCCGAAGGATCTCAACAAGGTCTGGGTGCTGCGCAAGTACCTGAGCGATTACTCGCCGATCGAGGCCATGGAATTCCTGCTCGACAAGTTGGGCAAGACCAAGGACAACAAGCAGTTCCTGGCGGCGATGAACGCCTGAGCGGGCGGCGGCGGGCCGGCGGCGGGCCGGCGGCGGGCCGGCGGGACGGAAATTCTCCCTTGCCCGCGGCACCGTGGCATATTTCTTTGTGGCATCCCTGCCGGACAGGCAAGCAACTGAGGTCGAAGGACGATGAAGCAGAACATACACCCCAAGTACGTCGATTGCGAGATCACGTGCCTCTGCGGCAATGTGATAAAGACGCGGTCGACGCGGGCCAAGATCAACGTCGAGATCTGCTCGAACTGCCACCCGTTCTTCACCGGGCAGCAGAAGATCGTCGACACCGCCGGCCGTGTCGAGCGTTTCCGCAAGCGGTACGAAGGGGTCCAGTACGGCGACAAGAAATAGGTCGTAAGGCCCTGCGAAGGCGGGCGCATGCCGCGGCCGCCTGGATATTCTGTGAGGGCGCCGGGCCGTCAACCCGGTGCCCTCGTGTCTTTGCCGGTCCCGTGGACCGCACACCGCGCCGCGCAGCCGCGGCCCGAGGAGGCCATGAGCGACACCCAGCCGCAAGCCGCCGCCGGCAGCGAAGAGGCCCGCAAGCTGGACCTCGCCATCGGCGGCCAGGCGATCATCGAAGGCGTCATGATGCGCAGTCCGACGGCCATCGCGACCGCCGTGCGCAATCCCGAGGGTCGCATCGTCATCCGCAAGAAGCCGTTCCGCAGCGTCGTGGCCCGACGCCGCTGGCTCAACGTGCCGGTGCTGCGCGGGGGCGTGCACCTCATCGAGACGATGGGGCTGGGCATCGAGGCGCTCATGTTCTCGGCCGAGCAGGCTGCCAGCGCGGACCGCGTCGACAAGCATGCCGCCTCGCGCAAGGATCAGCTCTGGATGTGGTCGACCGTCGTGTTCGCCTTCGCGCTGAGCCTCGGGCTCTTCTTCTACCTGCCTCTGCTGGCGACCGACTGGCTGGGCGTCCAGGGGTCGTTCTGGTTCAACGTGGTCGACGGCGCCATCAGGGTCCTGCTCTTCGTGCTCTACCTGTGGGCGATCAGCCTCATGAAGGACATGGCGCGCGTCTTCGAGTACCACGGCGCCGAGCACAAGTCGATCCACGCCTTCGAGAACGGGCGCTCGCTGGATCCGGACGGCGCCCGGCCGTTCACGACGCTCCATCCGCGCTGCGGCACGAGCTTCCTGTTCTTCGTGATGATCATCTCGATCGCGGTCTTCGCGTTCCTCGGCAAGCCGGAGACGACGGGCGAACGCCTCGTGCGCCTCGCGTTCGTGCCGTTGATCGGCGGTCTGGCGTACGAGGCGATCAAGCTGTCCGGCCGCTTCTGCGACGCCTGGTGGCTGCGACCGGCCATCCTGCCCGGACTCATGCTGCAGAAGATCACGACGAGCGAGCCGGACGACGCGCAGCTCGAGGTCGCCATGGCCGCGCTGCGCGCCGCGTTGACGCCCGAGGCCGAAGGGTTCCGCGCGCGGGTCTACTTCGATCTGCCGGAGGGCGACCGGCCCGCCGCGACGGCGGCGGCCACCGCGACGCCGGGCGGCGGGGGAGACCGGCCGTGAAGGACAACGTGCTGGCCCTGCGGCGCCGCTGCGAGGAGCTCGCCGCGCTGTTGAGCGCCGAAGGCGTCTTCAAGGACCAGGAGCGCTACCGCCAGCTCGCGCGCGACCACCGGCGCGCGCAGAAGCAGCTGCAGACGGGAGAGGAGTGGCTCGCGCTGCAGAGCCAGTACGACGACAGCCAGGGCCTGCTGCGCGCGGAGAAGGACCCCGACATGGTCGCGATGATCCGCGAGGAGCTGGCGGAGCTCGAACCACGGCTGGCGGCGGCCGCCGAGGCCTTCGAGACGGCGTTGCTGCCGCACGATCCCAACGACGAGCGCGACGCCATCCTCGAGATTCGCGCCGGCACCGGCGGCGACGAGGCCGCCCTCTTCGCCGAGGAGCTCGCCCGCATGTACCTGCGCTTCGCCGATCATCGCGGCTGGCGGACGGAGCTGATCGATGCGACGGCCGGCCAGGCCGGCGGTGTCAAGGAGATCATCTACGCCGTGCGCGGCGAAGGCGTGTTCGGCGTGCTGCGCTGGGAGAGCGGCGTGCACCGCGTGCAGCGCGTCCCGGTGACCGAGAGCCAGGGCCGCATCCATACCTCGGCGGCTTCGGTCGCGGTGCTGCCGGAGGCGGACGAGGTCGACATTGAGATCGACGAGAAGGACCTGCGCATCGACGTCTTCCGTTCGAGCGGTCCCGGCGGCCAGTCGGTCAACACCACCGACTCGGCCGTGCGGATCACGCACGTGCCGACCGGCCTGGTCGTGCAGTGCCAGGACGAGAAGTCGCAGCACAAGAACAAGGCGAAGGCGCTGCAGGTGCTGCGTTCGCGGCTGCTGGAAGAGGCGATCCGCGAGCAGGAGGCCGAGATCGCCGCCCAACGCAAGAGCCAGGTCGGCTCCGGCGACCGCTCGGCCAAGATCAGGACCTACAACTTCCCGCAGAGCCGGGTGACCGACCACCGCATCGGGTTGACCGTCCATCATCTCGAGGCGATCATGCAGGGGGAGCTCGACGAGATCGTCGAGGCCATCCAGGATCATCGCCGCCGGGAGGCCCTGGCGGCCGGACGCGACTCCTGAAACGGCGGCGGAGACCGCGTGAAGACAGTCCGCGAACTGCTCGCCTTGTCCGGCGCCTACCTCGCAGACAAGGGTGTCGACGGGCCGCGCCTCAGCGCCGAACGCCTGCTCTGCGACGTGCTCGGCCTGGCGCGCCTCGAGCTGTACCTGCAGGCGGACCGGCCGCTGCGCGAAGGCGAGCTGGCGCGTTATCGCGACCTGGTCCGGCGGCGCGGCAGCGGGGAACCGCTGCAGACGATCATCGGGACCACCGGCTTCTACTCGCGGGAGTTCAAGGTCGCGCCGGGCGTGTTCATCCCGCGCCCGGAGACCGAGCGCCTCGTCGAGGCCGCGATCGGCCTGCTCTCGCCGCCGGACCGCCGGCTGGTGTCGCCGCTGGTGGTCGAGGTCGGGTGCGGCAGCGGCGTGATCGCCGTCAGCCTGGCCCTCGAGATCCCGGCGGCGGAGGTCTGGGCCACCGATCTGGACGCCCGTGCGATCGACCTGGCGCGGCACAACGCGCGGCGGCACGGCGTCGAGCGCCGGGTGCACCTGTGCCACGGCGAGCTGCTGCGACCGCTGCCGGATCGTCTGCGCGGCGCCGTCGATCTGCTGGTGAGCAATCCGCCGTACATTCCGCATCGCGACCTGGCGGGCCTGCCGATCGAGGTGCAGCATGATCCGCCGGCGGCTCTGGACGGCGGCCCGGACGGGCTGGTCGTCCTGCGGGCCTTGGCCGAGGCCGCCGGCGCGTGGCTGCGGCCGGGCGGCTGGCTCGCGCTGGAGATCGGCGCCGACCAGGGCGAGAGCGTGCCGGCCCTGCTGGCGGCGGCCGGCCTGACGGAGGTCGCCGTGGGCCGCGACTACAACGATCTGCCGCGCGTCGCCACGGCGCGCCGGACGAAGGGTGCTGCGTAACATGGACTATTTCGTCATCGACGGCCCGACACCGCTGCACGGCGAGCTGCAGATCGCCGGCGCCAAGAACGCGACCCTGCCGTTGATGGCCGCCGCCCTGCTCGCGCGCGGCGAGACGGTGCTGTCCAACGCGCCCGACCTGCGCGACACGCACTTCTTCCTGGACCTGCTGCGCGAGCTCGGCGTTGCCGGCCGGCTCGCGGACGGCGCGCTGCACCTGGACACGACGGGCGGCATTCGCGCGACCACCGCGCCGTACGACGTCGTCCGCAAGATGCGCGCGAGCATCTACGTGCTCGGCCCCCTGCTCGCGGCCTGCGGCGAGGCGCGCGTCTCGAAGCCCGGCGGCTGCGCCTGGGGACCGCGTCCCGTGGACCTGCACGTGGCCGGCCTGGCCGCGCTCGGCGCCGAGATGGCCGAGGAGCATGGCTACATCGTGGGCCGCGCGCCGGCCGGCCTGCGCGGGGGCCGCTTCCGCTTCGAGCCGGTCTCCGTCGGGGCGACCTGCAACGTGCTCATGGCGGCGGTCCTGGCGCGCGGCGAGACCCTGCTCGAGCAATGCGCGTGCGAACCGGAGGTGGTCCAGCTCGGCGAAGCGCTCGTGGCGGCCGGAGCGAAGATCGAGGGACTGGGCACGCGCATCTTGCGGGTGCAGGGCGTCGAGGCGCTCGCGCCGCTGCGCTGCGCCGTGATCCCCGACCGCATCGAGGCCGGCACGTACCTCGCCGCGGTCGCGGTCGCGGGCGGCCGCGTGCGCCTGTCCGGCTGCCGCGGCGACCACCTCGCGCCGATCCTCGGCGTGCTGCGCGATCTGGGCTGCGACCTGACCGAGGAGCCGGACGGCCGCCTCGTCATCGCGCGCGCGGGTCCGCTGCGCCCCGTGCGCGTGAAGACCGAGCCGTTCCCCGGCTTCCCGACCGACATGCAGGCGCAGATCATGGCCGCCGCCTGCCTGGCGCCGGGCGTCAGCCACATCACCGACACCATCTATCCCGACCGCTTCATGCACGCCGCCGAGCTGCAGCGCCTGGGCGCGCGGATCGAGGTCCGCGACGGCACGGCCATCGTCACCGGCGTGCCGGCGCTGCAGGCCGCGCCGGTCATGGCGACAGATCTGCGCGCCTCGGCCGCGCTCGTCCTGGCGGCGGTCGCGGCGCACGGGCGCAGCGAGGTCCGGCGCGTCTACCACATCGACCGCGGCTACGAGCGGATCGAGACGCGGCTGGCGGCCCTGGGCGCGCGGATCGAACGGCGCAGCGCGTGACGGGTTTCGCGAAGGAGCAGCGATGAGCACGCCCCGCCACCTGATCCTCGGCGCCGCCGGCCATGTCGATCACGGCAAGACCGCCCTGATCACCGCCCTGACCGGCACGAACACCGACCGCCTCAAGGAGGAGCAGGAGCGGGGCATCAGCATCGAGTTGGGCTTCGCCGAGCTGGACCTCGGCGACGGCCTGACGCTCGGCGTCGTCGACATGCCCGGGCACGAGCGCTTCGTGCGGCAGATGGTCGCCGGCGCCGGCGGCGTGGACCTCGCGTTCCTGCTGGTCGCGGCCGACGAAGGGGTCATGCCCCAGACCGTCGAACACCTGGCGATCCTCGACACCCTGGGCGTGCGCGGCGGCGTGGTCGTCATCGCCAAGACCGACCTGGTCGACGACGAGATGCGCGAGCTGGCGCAGGAAGAGGCGCGCGACCTGGTGGCGGGCACGTTCCTCGCAGGACGGCCGATCGTCGCGGTGTCGGCGCACAAGGGGCTCGGTCTGGACGCGCTGCGGGACGCGCTGCGCGCCGAGGCCGCGCGCCTGCCGGCGCGGGGCGCGCAGGAGCCGTTCCGGTTGCCGATCGACCGCGTCTTCAGTCTGCCGGGCGCCGGCGCCGTGGTCACCGGCACCTGCTGGACGGGCGGCGTGGACGTCGGCGATCAGCTCGTGGTCGAGCCCGGCGGTCTGAAGGTGCGGGTGCGCGAGGTGCAGGCGCACGGGCGCAAGGTCGGCCGCGGCGTCGGCGGCCAGCGCCTGGCGCTCGCGCTGCACGGGGTCAAGACGGACGATCTCGAGCGCGGCCAGCAGGTGCTGGCGCCCGGCTCGGCGCCGGTCACCCGGCTGCTCGACCTGCGGGTCACCCTCTTCCCGCGGTACCAGGGCACGATCAAGAACCGCCAGCGCCTGCACGTGCACCACGCCGGTCGCGAGGTGCTCGGGCGCATCGTGCTGCTGGACTGCGAAGAGCTCGGCGGCGACGGCGCGCGCAGCGGACTCTGCCAGCTGCACCTCGAGGAGCCGCTGGTGCCGCGCCGCGGCGATCGCCTGGTCCTGCGTTTCTATTCGCCGCTGAGCAGCATCGCCGGCGGCGTCGTCCTGGATCCCGGGCCGCGGCGGCACCGGCGCTTCCAGGCCGAGGTCCTCGAGCGGCTCGCGGTGCTGGAAGCCGGCGACCCCGCCGAGGTGTTCCGCCAGAGCCTGCGCGCGGCCGGTCTGGGCGGCCTGCCGGTGGCCGAGGCCGCGGATCATCGCGAGGATCCGGCCGCGGTCCCGGTGGGCAAGCTCCTGTACGACCGCGCGCTCGTCGAGGCGGAGGCGGCGCAGATCGGCGAGGTGGTACGCGCCTACGCGGAGCGTTTCCCGTTGCGGCTGGGCATCCCGCGCGAGGAGGTGCGCCGGCGGCGGCGGTTCAAGGGGACCACGCCCGAATGGAACGCCTTGCTGCAGGCGCTGGCGCCCTTGGGCGGCTGGGTCGTGGTCGCCGATCGCATCGCGGTGGCGCCGGGCGGGCCGCCGCTGGCGGCCGACCTCGCCGCCGGGGCCGCCGCGAGGGAGACGGCTCTGGCCGCCTGCGGCCTGGACTGGCCCGGTCTGGCCGCGTTCGCCGACCGGGTGCGCGCCGCGCCGCCGCCGCCCGCCGGCCAAGGCGAGGAAGAATACGTTCGCCATCTCGTGGATCGCGATAAGGCGGTGCAGATCGCTCCCGATTACGTTGTGCACCGGGACGCGCTGGCGGGTCTCTTACAAGGCCTGCGCCGGCATTTCGCGACCCGCGCGGAGCTTTCCTTCGCGGAGTTCCGCGAACTGAGCGGTCTTTCGCGCAAGCTGGGCATTCCGCTGCTCGAGTACCTGGACCAGACGGGCGCCACCCGCCGCAGCGGCGACGCGCGCGAGGCGGGACCGGCGCTGCAGGAGACGGGCGACCAGCCATGACGTACGACGACACGACCGCCGACACCGGCGCCGCCGAAACCGCGTTCACTCCGAAGGACACCGGCCGCCGGCAACCGACGTGCCGGCCGCGGCGCCCGACCCGCGCCGTCATGGTCGGCCGCGTCCAGATCGGCGGCGACGCGCCGGTCGCCGTGCAGTCGATGACCTGCACGCGGACCGGCGACGCGGACGCCACCCTCCAACAGATCCGCGAGCTGGCCACCGCCGGCGCCGACCTCGTGCGCGTGACCGTGAACGATGATGCGGCCGCGGTCGCGCTGCCGCGCATCGTGCGCGAGGCGAACGTGCCGCTGGTGGCGGATATCCACTTCGATCACAAGATGGCCCTGGCGGCGCTCGAAGCAGGCATCGCGAAGCTGCGCATCAACCCCGGCAACATCGGCAGCCGCGACAAGGTGCGCGAGGTGGCGCTCGCGGCGAAGGACCGCGGTGTGCCGATCCGCGTGGGCGTCAACCGCGGCAGCTTGCACAAGCGTTACCGCGAGCTGCGCATGGCCGACCCCGCCGGCGCGCTCGTGCAGAGCGCGCTCGACGAGCTGGAGGTGCTGGCGGCGGTCGGATTCGACGATGTCGTCGTCAGCCTCAAGAGCAGCGAACCGCACGAGGTCATTGAGGCCTGCCGGCGCTTCAGCCAGATCTGCGAGGTGCCGCAGCACCTCGGCGTCACCGAGGCCGGCACCCTGCACGCCGGCACCGCCCGCAGCACCGCCACCCTGGGCGTGCTGTTGAGCGAGGGCATCGGCGACACGCTGCGCATCAGCCTGGCGGCCGACCCGGTCGAGGAGGTCAAGGCCGCCTACCACATGCTGCAGGCCCTCGGCCTGCGCGCCGGCTACGCGCGCGTCGTGGCCTGCCCCACCTGCGGCCGCGTCGAGGTCGACGTCATGAGCCTGGCCGCCATGGTGGAGGAACTGGCGGCCGACCTGCCGCCGGACAAGGTCATCTCCGTCATGGGCTGCATCGTGAACGGGCCCGGCGAGGCCAAGAGCGCCGACCTGGGCATCGCCGCCGGCAAGACGAAGGTGGCGATCTACCGCCAGGGCGAACTGCACCGCAACATCGACAAGCAGGATCTCGAGGCCGTACTGCGCGAGGAGATCGCCCGCCTGCGAGGTTGACGCTCAGGTTCCTCTCCCGATTGCCGATCCTTGAGCCAGATGCTGGTTGGATCGACCAGATCGGACTCGAGTCGCGGCGGGTCGGCCGCGTCGCGGCCGCCGAGGGACCACATGGACGTCATCTTGCCCGATCAGCTTCCCGGTCTGCTCGCCGACCGTCGCCGGACGACGTCCGCCGCGGCCCTCGACCGCGCGCCGCAGCCGAATCTGGCCCGCATCTCGCAGCAGCTGCGGGCTCTCAGCTCGCTCAACGCGCGCCTGATCTGCATGGAGGCGGACAAGCCCGTCTACGACGAGATGGTGCGCGGCGTCAGCCGGGTGCTCGGCGCCGATCTCTGCGCGCTGTTCCTGCGCGCGGTTTCGCAGGACCATCTGGAGATCGTGGGCCTGGCCGGAGCGGAGGTTCCGCACGACAGGCGCCGGCTGTCCCTGGACGAGGTCCAGCGGCCGGCGGTGCAGGCCTTCCAGGAGGAGTATCTGGTCCACCTCGCCGACGTCGGCGCGGCGCGCGTGGCGGCCCCCCTGCTGGCGGACTGCCGCAGCGTCCTCGCGCTGCCGATCATGGGCCGGGAGGGTCCGGTCGGCGCCTTCGAATTCGGGCGGCGCGCCGCCGGCGGATTCAGCGGCGAAGAGATCGATCTGGCCGGCATGCTCGTCGATCAGATGGCGTACCAGCTCGAGAACTACCGGCTGGTGCGGCAGCTGTCGGCCAGCCGCGACGCGGTCATCCACGGCATGGCGCGCCTGGCCGAGTCGCGGGGCGGCGACATCGGCGGGCACCTGGAGCGCATCTGCGGCTATTCGCAGCTGCTGGGCCAGCGCCTGCTGGGGCGGCCGGGCTACCTGAGCGAGGTCTCGGAGGAGTGGATCACGACCCTGACGCGCGCGGCGGCGCTGCACGACATCGGCAAGGTGGGCGTGCCCGATCGCATCCTCTTGAAACCCGGCGCCCTGGAGGAGGACGAGTTCCTCATCATGCGCTCGCACGCGCCGCTGGGGGCGGAGATCCTGCAAGACCTCATGCTGACGCACGGCTCGTTCCCGATGCTGGAGATGGGCATGCAGATCGCGCTGGCCCATCACGAACGGTGGGACGGCAGCGGCTATCCGCGCGGACTGGCCGGACGCCAGATCCCTCTCTGCGCGCGGATCGTCGCCTTGACCGACGTCTACGACGCCTTGACGAGCAAGCGCGTCTACAAGTCGGCGTGGAGCCGCGAGGAGACGCTGTCGCAGCTGGCCGGCCTGGCGGGCACCCACTTCGATCCCGATCTCGTGCCGATCTTCCTGCAGGACTCCGAAGAGCTGGAGCAGATCCGCCGCCGCTTCCCCGACTGATCCGGACTACGCCGGCTCCACGCCGGCCGCTACCCCCGGCGCCACGAAGACGCTCTCGGCCCGCAAACAAACCGCCGTGCCGGGCGCCGCGCGCCGCGGCCGGCGCACGTACCGCCGCTCGGTCCACAGCACGGGCACCAGGCTGCTGTGGCGGGCCTTGCTGAACAGCGCCGCCAGGGCCGCGGCGCGTTCGCGCACCGCGCGCGGCACCGTCTCGGGCCGGCCGCCCGTGCGCAGCACGACGTGGCTGCCCTCGACGCCCTGGGCGTGCAGCCAGAGATCGCGCGGATGGCTCGCCCGGTGGGTCAGCTCGTCGTTCTCGCGCGCGTTGCGGCCGATCCAGACCTCCCAGCGGCCGTCGATGACGTACCGCCGGTACGGGCGGACCGGCTCTTCCGGAGCGCGCGCGCCAGCGCCGGCAGGCGGCGCCGGCAGCGCGTCAGGGTGGCGGGCGGCGAAGTCGAGCAACTCGGCCAGTCGCACCAGACGAAGGTCGCGCGCCGCCGCCAGGGCTTCGCGCTCGGCGGTGGGCGGCACGAGCGGGCCGGCGGCGGCGAGCAGCGGCGCCAGGTCGCGGCCGGCCGCCTGCAGCGCGGCGTGGTCGGCGCGCGCGTCCGCCTGCCGCTGCTCGACGATCCGGCGCGACCGCTGCGCCTTGCCGGCGAGCTTGAAGAGCCGGTCGAGGTTCGCCGCCGGCGAGGCGGCGGCATCCAGGCGGATGGTGCGCGGCGAACCGTCCAGCGGGGAGCGGCAGACGACCTCCGCCGCGCCGCGCGGCACGGTGTGGAGGTTGGCGGCCAGGCATTCGGCGTCCTGCCGCAGCTGCTCGCCCGTGTCGGCCCGGTCGAGGTCGACCTGCAGGTTGGCGAGCAGGCGCTCGGCGGCGCC
>CAZJWO010000085.1:0-16247 GCA_964549735.1 uncultured Fibrobacteraceae bacterium
CGAGGTCAGCCTGAAGGTGTTCAACGTCCGCGGCGAGCTGGTGCGGACCCTGGTCAATGGTCAGCTCGAGGCCGGCGCCCATGACATCGTCTGGGACGGCCAGACCGATCGTGGCAGCCAGGCGGCTTCGGGCGTCTACTTCTACGAGACCCGCGCGAACGGCGAGGTCAAGGTCAACAAGATGGCGCTCGTGAAGTAAACCCTCACGCGAGGGCTTCACGATAGCCTGTTCGACAGCGGGCGGCGGCTCCTCGGAGCCGCCGCCCTGCCGTATGGGCGCGGAGCGCGCAAACGGCCGGATCGGCGGGAAACCCGCAGTTGACACTGGTCGGCCGCGGTCCCTATCTTTCACTGGCAATCCAGGGTGATCGCGGTGCGCCGGCTGGCGCAGGGCGTGCGTCCCACGACGGCAGTGTCCGCGTCAATCGCTGCGGCGGTGCGGCCCGTGATCCTCTTGTGACGATTCCGCTCATTTCGAGGGAGCGCCGCATTTCCATGTTGAACCCGAGACATCTGCTGGTCAGCCTGCTGCTCGGTCTGCTGACCGTGTCGCTCCTGTTCGGTTGCCGCGCCTGGCAACCCGAGGCGGTCGTCGTCAACCGGCCGCCGAACATCTACATCATCGGTTCGCCGGCGGAGACCTCCGGCGCCTACTTCCATTTCCACGTCTTCTGGTACGGCACCGATGACGACGGCTACGTCGAGCGCTACGTCTGGGCGCTGACGGACACCTCGATCCAGGATCGCCGGACCGACGACGACGAGGAGGACCAGCGCTTCAATCCGGCGACGAACATCAGCACGCTGGAGATCGGGCGGTGGACCACGCGCACCGATACGGTGTTCGACTTCCGGCTGAACCAGGGCGCCGAGCTGAACTACAAGATGACGCTGCACATGGTGGCGGTCGATGACCGCGGCGCGTTCTCGCGCAAACCAGCCCGATTGACGTTCTTCAGCAACGCGTTCGGCAATCCCACGCTGGATTTCTATCGCGGTGAGATCGCCGACGGGCGCCGCTTCGCGAACTACGATACGGTGGGCTTCGGCCGGCCGCTGCTCATCCGCTGGAGCGGCAACACGCCGAACCTGCAGGGCTATGATCCCGTCCGTCTCGCGGAGATCGACACCGTGAACCCGCCAGGCCAGGACCCGGACGGCCTGCTCGGCTACAAATGGCGCCTGCCGCAGCATGACGGCTGCAACGCGGCCGTCGAGGACTGCTGGCAGCCGCGTCGCTTCAACGAAGCGACCGGCGACAGCTTTAGCTACTTCGGCGGCCTCAACGGTCTGTTATTGCGGAACGATGGCTCGAGCCCGAGCCTCTTCGATCGCCGCTACGAGACCGGCATCCTGGAACTGCTCGTCAACACGATCGACGTCGCCGGCGTGGAGGTCGCGCCGGCGGGGCGCGCTTTGAACATCATCGTCAACTACGATCCGGACACTTACATCCTGCGCGGCGAATACGACCCGTATAACGTCGAGACCCATCCCGATGGGCGCCGGATCGTGTACCCCTACTACGAGATCTTCCACGGCCCGCACCAGGGCATCTACGAGTTCAACGAGGGCCAGACCATACCGGACCGCGCCTATGTCGTGTTCAAGGCGCTCGGCTGGGAGCAGAAGGACGCCGAGGGTCAGCCGCGCGACCTGCTCTTGACCAACTCGGCGATGACGTTCCAGGGCGAGTACTACGCCAGCCAGTTCTTCCGCGGCGGCACGTCCTACTTCACGATCCCGTCGCCGCGGAGCAGGTTGCACCAGACGCCGGAATGGACGGCCGCAATCGCGACCGAGGTCTCCGCCGACACGCTCGGCTTCCAGGTCGGGCCGTTCGACTACGAGTTCGTGATGATGTCCGTCGACGAGCACCTGCGGCGCGACGGCACGCCCGATACGTTCCGTTTCACAGCCAACTTCCCGCCGTGCGTGCAGTGCATCGAGGTGGGCAATCTCAGCCTGCAGCCGGTCGCCAACTCGCTGGACATGGAGTGCGACGACAGCGACTGCCTCGCCGGCGCGCCGCAAATGGTGATCTACTCCGCCAGCGACCCGCGGTATCTGGGCAACACCACCGATCCCAATATCCTGACGTTCGGCTTCGAGGAGAATACGTTCATCTACGTCAATCTCAATTCCAACCTGGTCGCGCTCGATCTCGCGGAGGATCAGCAGGAGGGCTGGGAGGCCATTCCGAGCCTCCAGTACCGCTTCGCGGTCCATCTGCACGGCAAGGACGACGACCGCGAACGCTGGCGCGATGCGGACCGGTTCATGAACCGCATCGCCGCGTGGAGATATCAGATCAATTACGAGGGTGATGCGCGCAACGTTCTGAAGGACGGCGGCGGCGCCGACGATCTGCAATTCCTCAGCAGCTTCCCGCTGTCGGAGAACGTACCCGATCCCGCGGCGAGCAGCCTGTTCATCCGGCCGGACAGCGGCGTCTGGACCGTCATCGCCAAGGTCGCCGTGCCCCAGCAGCTGATGCAGCTGGGCCGGCCGATCTACTGGCGGCTCTTGCTCGCCCAGTATTGCCAGGCGCCCGACTGCCAGGTCCAGTTGCCGGGCAACACGCACGCCGACACGCTCGCGTGGCAGAGCCAGCGCGGCGTGCAGGACGCGTACACGATCTTCCGGGCGACCACGATGCAGCTGTCGCCGGGCTGGATCGATGCGATCGCGGCCGATCAGAGCTTGGCCGAACATCGCCCGTTGACCAACTGTTATGCGACGTATGAGTTCATGCGCATGCCGACGGGGTTGTCGAATCCTCGCAACTGCGGCCCGGAACCTCTGCCCGCGGGCTTCGCGACGAGAAGAAAGGACGACCTGTTCAACTACAACCGGTACAGCGACGACGGCGAGCCGGTGCGCAAGGACTTCAGCATCGTCCTCTATCGTGAGAATTCCACGGTCCCGATCGTAGGCAACCTGGACCCGCCCAACTGGATCCCCGATCGCAAGTCGGCCCGGATCTGGCGCTAGGCGCCGTGAGAGCGCCGGGTCGCGACGCCCGGTGAAAGGATGTCGTGATGTCGAAGCGAATCATGCTGATGGCGCTGCTCGCCGGCGCGGCGCTCGCCCTCGGACTGGGGGCGGGTTGCGGGCCGTCGACGGAGCTGACGGGCACGCCGATTCCGAACGCGCTGCCGAGCACCAAGGTCACGGCGACGCCGCCATCCTTGATCGAGACCGGTTTCCTGGTGCGCTTCTACTGGTCCGGTTTCGATCCCGACGGCCGCGTCGTGAAGTACCAGTGGCGCATCAGCGACAACGGCACCAACGGCATCAGCGTCCAGGACACCCTGACCTTCGATCCCGTGACCGGCGACACCCTCAATCCCTGGTTCGAGACGGTAGCTACCGACTCGGTGTTTCTCGTTTCGGCAGAAATCCCGGATTTTCCAGGCGATCTGCCCGGCGTCAATCGCAGCTACCAGACGCACACGTTCTGGGTGCGGGCGGTCGACGACAAGGGCGCGGTCGATCCGAATCCGGCGCATGTGAGTTTCACGGCGACGACCTTGCTGCCCACGGTCGATATCCTCGGACCACAGGTCGTTCGGGCGCAGACATCGTTCGCACGATTGCCGCGGGTGGCGACGTTCACCTTCCGGGGCACGGATCCGGATTTCGTCTCGGGTATGCCGACCAAGGTCCGCTACCTCTGGAAGCCCGCGCTGCGCGCGGGCACCTACATCACCGACCAGACGGGTTACGACCAGTTCGCGGAACAGCTCATCTCGTTCGAGGACTCGCTCTGGTCGCCCTGGCTTCGCTATGATCCCGAGGACGAGACGCGCCGGATCACGTTGCCGGACCTGACGCCCAGCAACGAGGTCTACTACTTCTTCGCGATGCAGGTCCAGGACACGGCCGGGGCGGTCAGCATCGATCGCAATTACGGCGTGCAGGTGGCGAACGTGCGCATCTCCGCCACCCTATCGCCCGCGTTGTGGGTGGGTGAGCGTTATCTCGGCCGCTTCGGCCCCGCGACGGGCGTGAACAACGAACGGAGCTTCGACGTGGCCGCCGGGCAGCAGCTCGAATTCCGCTGGGGCGCCACCGCGCAGGACTACGCGGGTCTGATCACGAGCTACCGCTACGGCTGGAACGTCGGCGATTTCGACGATCCCGCCGATCCGGGCTGGGCCCTGCAGCCGGGGACGTCGCCTCAGCACCTGCGGACGCCGCCGGGCACGAGCTTCGCGAGCGGCGTGCACCAGCTCGTCGTGCAGGTGAGGGACAATTCCAACCAGGTCGCTCGCTGGCTCATCAACCTGAACGTCGTACCGGTGCCCGATCCGACCGACCAGGCTCCGCTGCTCCTGGTGGACGACGTGGACGATAGGGGCAGCAACGCCTGGCAGGGGCTCGACGTCGACGGCCGGCGCGACGCCTTCTGGGCCGAGGTCATCGGCAATCCCGGCGGCGTGGCGGGCTGGAATCCGTTCCAGCACGTCATCGACACGCGCGCCGATAAGCTGACCTACCGCGACGCCGTCGCGTTCCGTTCGCTGGTCTGGAAGATCCGTTACTCCGGCGCCTTTTCGCTCGTCGGCGAGGAGTTCCGCCCCGCGTTCGTCGACAATTTCGGCGATGCCGACAAGTACGTCTGGCTGATCCCCTATCAGCAGGGTGTCGGCAACGTGCTCTACGCCGGCGCGGCCGCCTTGACGTCCCACCTCTCCGTCGGATCGGCCGTCTTCGAGATGCCGGTTGTCTTCCAGTCGCGCGAGGGGGACCGCGCCGGCACGACGATGGTCGGCACGGCGCGCGTGCGCCGCGGCTTCGGCTATACCGAGGAAGGCGACCAGCGGATCTGGAGCGGACCGACGCGCTATCCGTTCGAGGTCATGGGCATCTCGGTGCTGGACATCATGAGCGTCGGTCGCTACTACGAGTACGGGATCGGCCAGGCAGGTTCGCTCGACGCGCGCCGCCGGCGCCGCTGCGTGGGCTTGAAGGGGCTGCAGGTCGATCCGACCTTCAAGGCGAACTACTTCGCCGCGGGCAATCTGTTCGCCGAGACCATCTGGACAGATCCCAACTTCAACCTGGGAAGCCACGACCACAATCCGGCGACCAATCCGTACATCATCGACGCGAACTACACCTGGGGCGAGGACGAGTTCTACAACGCGGACGTCGTCGGGCGCGGCACGCCGTTCGACATCCAGAGCGGCCCGGCCTGGGGTTGCGACGGCCCTTGCGTGGAGACGATCTTCCGCTCGATCTCGCGCTTCGACTGGGCGCGGATGAAACGCCTCGAGGCCGATGCCACCGATACCTGGCCGATCGGATACTTCGGCGGCGCCGGACAGCCGACGTTGACGAACGTCTGCGGAACGCGGGCCCTGGCGGTCAACAACCTGACGGCGTTGACCAACGACCGGATCGTGGGCTTCATCGCGCGCAAGACGGCCGCGAACAAGCCCAGCCGTGCTGGCGATGTCGTCCTGGGATTCGATCCGTACCGCTTCGATCATGCGCAGATGACCAGGGTGATCCGCTGGGTGCTCGGCGAGCACTTCGGACTCGACATGACGACCCCGTGAGGGGGGTGAGCAGGCCTCGCCGCCGCCGCACCTTGCGTGCGGCGGGGCGGCAACCGATTGCGCCGCAGCGCGCCAAAAGGCAGGAACAGAATGGTTTTCGGCACGACGGGTCCCCATGACACGGCAACAGGCCGCGGTTTGCTCTGCCTGTCCGCTCTGTTGCTGGCGATCGGCGCCGCGGTCCCCGCCGCCGCCCAGACATCGGGCTGCGTCTTGCCGTTGCCGGTGCCGCCCGCCGGGGACATCGCGGTCGAGCTGCAGCGCACGGCGCGCGGACCCGGCTTGCTGATCTCCTGGCCTGATCTGCGCGACGAGGAGTCGACCTGCGCCGCGTTGGTGGGCGTGGAGGGTCTCGGCTTCCCCATCACGATCGGCGGCGCCTACGCGGACGACTTCGATCGACGCCTGCGTTTCCAGTTCGCGACCAGCGGGACGGTCGGCGATCCGGCCCGCGATCGGTTCGTCTGCGCCTGGAACTCGCTCAATTCCGCGCGGACGGGACGGATCGGCGGCGAGATCAATCTCAGCAACACGGGAGGCGCCTGGCTGCGCGGCGGCGACGGCGTCTGGCGCCAGCGCAACGCGGGATTGCCGATCAGTCTGCCGTACACCAATCTCGTGGATGTCGCCGAAAGCCCTGACGGTCATCTGCTCGCCTGCCTGACGGCAGGCGATCCCAACAACGTCGACGTCAATCCGGCCGGGCTGTTCCTGGCCGCGCCCGGGGAGACCTGGGTCGAGTTGGCGCCCGCGACCTTCGGCCGCAACGTCAACGTGGCCCGCGTGGCCATGCACCCGCACGACGGCACGCTCTTCGCCGCCGGCACGCGCAATCAGGGGTTGCTGCTGACGAGGGACAGAGGCGCGAGTTTCCAGGCACCTGCGTTCACCCCCGCGATCCCGGCGCAGGCCGAAGTGACGGCCGTGCTCTGGACCGGACCGCAGGGCGGCACGCGGCTGTATGCCGCCGTCCTGAATGTCGGCCTGTACGTGTCCGCGGACGACGGCGCGACGTTCACGCTCCTGCCGAATCTCACCGTGCCCGATCAGTCCGGCACGCCGGTGTTGCCCCGCCTGCGGCGCCTGGCGGTCAGCCCCGCCAATGGGGATCATCTGCTGGCCGCGGCGACGACGACGATCAATCCGGCCGTCAACGGCGTCTATGAATCGCTCGATGCGGGGCAGACGTGGCAGTTCCGCGGCAACGCCTTCATCGGGCTGCCGGAGGATGGCGTCGCCAATCCCGCCGCGCCGAAGACCGTGCTGAGCCTCGCTTTCGATCCCAGCGACGACCGCATCATGCTCATGGGCACCGACACCCAGGGCCTCTGGTATACGACCGTCGCCGGCGGCGCCGGCACGTGGCACGAGGCGACCACCTCGCCGGTCACGAGGAATCCGGTCTGGGACATCCAGGTGCACGACGGGCGGTTCTACGCGCAGATCCGCGGCAGCGGGCTCTACGAATCGATCGACGGGGGGCGCTCGTGGACGCTGGTCGCCGACCAGCCATTCAACCGGTCCGGACGCCGCATCGTGAGCACGGCGAGCGGGTTGCTGCTGGCGACCACCGCTGGCGGCATCTTTCCGACGCCGGCTGGCGACGACCCCCAGGCCGGCACGACGTTCTCGATCAGCAGCACGATCACGAACGACAGCTTCATCACGGAGGCCGCGCTGCGCGGCCTCGATTTCGGACTGACCCTGACGTTCGGCGCGGGCTCGGTGACGTTGACGGAGTTGAATCCGGACGGGTCGCTGCGGCCGCGGTCCTTCGATCTGGTCCTGCAGGATTTCCAGGGCTGGCTCGTCTGGCGCGCCGAGGGCAATGCGCCCGGCGACATGGCGATGATCGGTCGTTACGACAAGACGAACCCCGAGACCTGTATCGAAGGCTATTGCGGCGACGACACCTACGTGTTGAAGCCCGGCTGCTTCGCGGAGCGGCTCGCGGCCTGTTTCGATTTCAGCCAGCCGGGGCGCGTCAGCTTCTACGACGAGAACATCTTCAACGGCTTCACCTACTACTACGCGATCACGCCCTACGACTTCGGCGATCTCTCGCTGCTGGCCGATCCGGTCGATCTCACGTCGACGCTCATCTACCCCTCGCGATTCGACGGCGACCCGCTCGGCGCGGTCGCGGGCCCCGGCAACCGAATCTCGTACCAGGTCAACGTCGAGGCGGCGCCGGCGCTTGACGGCAACGAGATTTATGTGTATCCCAACCCCTTGCGCATGGGCAGCGGGATCGCCGGCGGCGAGGGCGAACAGGTCGTCTGGACCAATCTGCCTCCCGACAGCCGCATCCAGGTCTTCACGGTAGCCGGCGATCGCATCGTCGAGCTGCCGCAGCCGGGAGAGTTCCAGCAGGGCGGCAATATCTACTGGATCACGCGCAACCATGACAACCGGTTGCTCGCCTCCGGCATCTACCTGTGGCGGGTCATCATGCCCCAGCGAGGAGACTTCTGGGGCAAGCTCGTGATCATCCGCTGACGTCGAGCCCGCTTCCTTTTCCGGCAGGGCGCAAGGAGTCGTTTCCCGACGCCATGCTATGTCCGCGCTACGGTCGGTTTGAGTGTCTGCCTTCGCAGGAGGAGCCATGAGCGACAAGAGGGTCTATTTCTTCGGCGACGGCCGGGCTGACGGCGACGCGACGCTGCGCAACCTGCTGGGCGGCAAGGGCGCCAACCTGGCGGAGATGACGCTGCTCGGCATCCCGGTGCCGCCCGGCTTCACGATCACGACCGCGGAATGCACGGTCTTCCAGCGCACCGGCCAGCTGTCGCCGGAGCTCAAGGACGAGGTCCGCGACGCGTTGCGGCGGGTCGAGGCGATCATGGGCAAGCGTTTCGCCGATCCGGCCGATCCGCTGCTGATGTCCGTCCGCTCCGGTTCGCGCGTCTCGATGCCGGGCATGATGGACACCGTGCTCAACCTGGGCTTGAACGACGAGACCGTGCGTGGCCTGGCCGCCAAGAGCGGCAATGAACGTTTCGCTTTCGATAGCTACCGCCGCCTGATCCAGATGTACGGCGATGTCGTCATGGGGGTCGACGGGGAGCACTTCGAGCATGCCATCGACGAGTTGAAGTCGCGGCGGGGCGTGCGCCTGGACACCGAGCTGACGACCGCCGACCTGCAGGCTCTCATCGCCTCGTTCAAGGACCTGGTTGCCCGCCAGGCGGGAAGGCCGTTCCCCGCCGATCCCTGGGATCAGCTCTGGGGCGGCGTCATCGCCGTGTTCAAGAGCTGGGGCGTCGCCCGCGCGGTCGAGTACCGCCGCATCCATCGCATCCCCGAGGACTGGGGGACCGCCGTCAACGTCCAGGCCATGGTCTACGGCAACCTCGGCGAATCCAGCGCGACGGGCGTCGCCTTCACGCGCAACCCGTCGACGGGCGAGAACGAGTTCTACGGCGAGTTCCTCGTCAACGCGCAGGGCGAGGACGTCGTGGCCGGCACGCGCACGCCGCAGCAGATCAACGAGGTCGGCCGCCGGTCGCTGCCGGCCGGCCACGAGGCGAAGAGCCTGCCGACGATGCAGAAGCTCATGCCCGAGCTCTACGGCGAGCTGGCGGCCATCCGGGAGCGCCTCGAGGGGCACTACAAGAACATGCAGGATGTCGAGTTCACGATCCAGGAAGGCCGGCTCTGGATGCTGCAGACGCGCAACGGCAAGCGCACCGGCGTGGCCGCCATCCGCATCGCTTGCGAGATGACCGAGGAGGGCCTGACCACGCCGACGCAGGCCGTCCTGATGGTCGAGCCAGACCACCTGGATCAGCTCCTGCACGACCAACTCGATCCGACCGCGTCGCTCGACGTGCTCGCGAGCGGCCTGCCCGCGTCGCCCGGCGCGGCCCAGGGAGTCCTGCGCTTCACGGCCGAGGACGCCGTCGCCGCGGCGGCCGGCGGTCGCGACGTCATCCTCGTGCGGCGCGAGACCAGCCCGGAGGATATCGCCGGCATGAACACGGCGCGGGGCATCCTGACCAGCCGCGGCGGCATGACCAGCCACGCGGCCGTCGTCGCCCGCGGCATGGGCAAGCCCTGCGTGGCCGGCTGCGGAGACGTGCACGTCGACGTGGCCAACAAGCGCATGACGGTCGGCGGCCGCAGCTTCGGCGAGGACGACACGATCACGATCAACGGCTCCACCGGCGAGGTCATCGCGGGCGCGCCGGCGCTGGTCCCGCCGCGGCTGGACGATCCCAACCTGGCGAAGCTCATGGCCTGGGCCGACCAGAAGCGGCGGCTGAAGGTGCGCACGAACGCCGACACGCCGCAGGACAGCCGCCAGGCGCGCGAGTTCGGCGCCCAGGGCATCGGCTTGTGCCGCACCGAACACATGTTCTTCGGCGAGGACCGCATCCGGCGCATGCGCCAGATGATCCTGGCCGGCGACGAGACGGCGCGCCGCGCCGCGCTCGAGCATATCCGGCCGCTGCAACAGGCGGATTTCGAGGGCATCTTCGAGATCATGCACGGGCTCCCCGTCACGATCCGGCTGCTCGACCCGCCGCTGCACGAGTTCTTGCCCCAGGGCCAGAAGGAGATCGCCGAACTGGCGGGCGATCTGAGCCTGACCGTCGCCGACATCCAGCGCAAGATCGACCTCCTGCACGAACTGAACCCGATGCTCGGCCATCGCGGCTGCCGTCTCGGTTTGACCTACCCCGAGATCTACGAGGTGCAGGTCGAGGCGATCATCGGCGCCGCGCTGGCCGCTGGCAGCCGCGGCGTCGACGTGCGACCGGAGATCATGATCCCGCTGGTCGGCGCGCGCCGCGAGCTCGCCGACCTGCGGCGGCTCTGCCGCGACACCGCGGAGCGGGTCATGCGCGAGCAGGGGCGGCGGGTCGAGTATCTCGTGGGCACCATGATCGAGATCCCGCGGGCCGCGCTCACGGCCGACGAGATCGCCGAGGAAGCCGATTTCTTCAGCTTCGGCACCAACGACCTGACCCAGATGACCTACGGCTTCAGCCGCGACGACATCGCCTCGTTCCTTCCCGTGTACCTCGGCAAGGGCATCCTGCCGAACGATCCCTTCCAGCAGCTGGACCAGACGGGGGTCGGCCAGCTGATCGCGACCGCGGTACGCAAGGGGCGCCAGGCGAATCCGAAGCTGCATCTGGGGATCTGCGGCGAGCACGGCGGCGACCCCAGCAGCATCGCGTTCTGCCACCAGGTCGGATTGGACTACGTGAGTTGTTCGCCTTTCCGCGTCCCGATCGCGCGCCTGGCGGCGGCGCAGGTGGCGATCAGGGAGGAACTCGGCAAGTAGCTCGGCGTAAGAAGCGCAAGCGCCGCGGCGGTCGCCGGCCTTGGCTGCGACCGCCGCGCGTTTTCGGCGGGTCGGCGCACGAAGTCCCGGGAACGAGGAGTCGCGGTGCACGTCCAGTGGCTGCTGTCGAGCTGGTTGTGGCCCCTGCTGCTGGCCGTCGCCGTCGCCTGCGTGCTCTGGACGCGGCGAGCGTACCGCCGCAGCGAGCCGCCGCCGGCGGTCGTCCCGCGCCGGCTATTGGTCGGCCTGCGCACCACGGCCTGCGCGCTCGTGCTGATCGCGATGGCGCGGCCCCTGCTGGTTCGCCAACAAGCGTTGCCGGAGCCGGCCGTGGTGGCCGTCGTCGTCGAGGATTCCGGCAGCATGGCCCTGCGCGATCGGCCGGACGGGCCGAGTCGCTGGACGCAGAGCTGGCGGTTGGCGGCGGCGATCGACTCGCTGCTCAGCCGTCAGGACGACAGCGTAGAGGTCGCGCTCCTGCGCGGCAACGGCCGCTTGCCGCTGCGGCAGACGACGCTGCGCGCGGCACTGGCCGATACGCCGCGGGCCGTGGGCACCGACCTGCCCGCCTTGATCGAGCAAGCGCGGCAGGGTCTGCTCGGGCGTCCTCTGCGCGGCATCGTCGTGCTGAGCGACGGCCACTCGCAAGAGAGGTCGTCGCAGACGCCCGCGTCCGGACTGCCGCTCTGGCTGGTCGGTCTGGGCGAGGTCACCGGCCCGCCAGATCGTTTCCTGGCCGATCTGCGTTATCCCGACCGCGTCCAGCGCGGCGACCAGGTGACGGTCGAGATCGCCGTCGGCCAGCATGAGGTGGGCGGGCTGGCTCTGCGCGAGCCGATCACCGTGCGGCTGCTCCACGACGGCGAGGTCGTCGATACCCAGACGAGACAGGCGGCCGATCTGACGCGTTGGGAACTGAACTGGTCGCCGCGAGAGGTCGGGTTGGCCGTGCTCGAGGTCGAGATCGCGCCGCTGGACAACGAGCGTTTCCTGGCCAACAACCGCGCGACATTCGCGGTTGACGTGCAGAAGGACCAGGCGCGGATCCTGGTGCTGGCGCGAGTCCCGGGCTGGGACGTGCGATTCCTGGCGCAGGCGGCTCGCCGCGAGCCCCGTCTGCGCCTGGAGGTCGTCCGGCCGGGTCCGACCGGTCCGGTCCTTGCCGCGGACGGCGGCGCCTGGCTGCCGCCCGACGATGCGGAGGCCTGGCGCCGCGACTGGGATGCGGTGGTGCTCGCGGGTCCTCCGGGCGCGCTCCTTCCGGACGCGGGCGTGTCGCTCGCGGCAGCCGCGCGGCGCGGTCTGGGCGTGCTGGCGATCGCCGGCGATCCGGCAACCGATGCCCGCCCGCAGGCGTGGCCGGCGGGGCTGCTGCCCGTGCTGCCGGTCGCGCTCGGCGGGATGGCTGGCGGTGCCGGCGAATGGCCGGTCGACGTGCCGCCGGATGCGCCACGGCATCCCATCCTGGCCGGGATCGCCGACGGGGCGGCCGGCGGCGGAGTGCCGGCGACCTGGCCGCCGCTGCGCCGCCTGCACGCGGCGCGGCCGCAGGCGGCGGCGCAGGTGCTGCTGCGCGCCGGCCACGAGACGCCGCTGCTGGTCGCCGGACGACCGGATGACGGGCGTTGCCTGTGGTTCGGCGGCCGCCGGCTCTGGGAACTCGCATTCTGGCGCCTGCCGGCGACGGCGGCGGCGGAGCCGGCGGGGTCCGCCAGCGGCGGCAGCCTTCTGGAGCAGATGCTGCTGTGGGTCGCGCTGGGCGACGAGGCATCCGGCATCTCGTTGCTCGGTCAGCGGCTGGTCTTCGAGGAGGGAGAGTTCCTGGCGGTGGGCGCGCGCTGGCTCGATCTGCGGGGAGAACCAGTAACGGGACGATCGCTCGCGGTGGAGGTGGCGCGACCGGACGGACAGCAGGCGAGGATCCACACCCTGCAAGGAGATCCGCAACGGCCGGGCGTGGCCGTCGGCGAATTGCCCCCGCTGCCGCCCGGTCGCTGGCGTCTGACGCCGCAGAGCACGGAGGCGTCGCCGCAGACGGGTCCGGCGCGCGACATCGTCGTCACGCGCGGCGAACGCGAGTTGACGCAGGTGCGCCAGGATCGGCGGAGTCTCCGCCAGATCGCGGCCCGGCTAGGCGGCGAGGCGCTCGATGCCGGACGGCAGGAACACGTCGTGCGGCTGCTGGATGAACTGGCGGGCCTGGATCTCGGACCGCGCCGTAGCCTGCGCCAGTCTCGGCACGAGCCGGCCGCCGGCTGGCCATGGCTCGCGATCGCGGTCGGGCTGCTCGGCGCCGAATGGCTGCTGCGCCGCCGCTACGGCCTGCTCTAGCGCCATTCTCGCAATTTCCTCCCGGAATGCGGGTTCGGCCCCTTGAGGGTGCCCAGCGTCCTGCGATCGCGGTCGGGCCTGGCCGCGCTGATCCTGGTCGCCAGCCGGCCGCTTGCCGCTGGCGTGGTCATCAACGAGGTCTGTTACGACCCTCCCGGCGCCGATGCCGGCGCCGAGTTCGTCGAACTCATGAACACCGGCGCCGCGGTCGTCGACCTCGCCGGCTGGAGCCTCGAGTTCGCCAACGGCGCGGTGGGGCCGGTCTGGGCGGTACGCTGGACCGGCAGCGCCGGGCAGACCATCGCGCCGGGCGGCCTCTTCTTGATCGTTGATCGAGGTTGGACGGGTACGGGCGCCGATGACGAGGTCCGTCTCGGTCTGCAGAACGGTCCCGACGCGCTGCGGCTCGTGCGTGGCGACGGGAGCGTCGATCTCGTCGGTTGGGGCGCTTTGGACTGGCCCGAGATGTACGAAGGACGGCCGCACCCCGGGACGGCGCAGCGGTCGTTGGCGCGACGCCCCGACGGCCGCGATACGGACGACAATGCGGCCGATTTCGTGCCGGCCGAGCGCACCCCTGCCGCACGCAACTGGGCGACCTTCGCGGTAGAGCTGCGCGAGCTCCGCTGGGAGCCGCCTTCGTTGCTCGCCGGCGGACATCCCCTGACCGCGCGGCTGCGCTTGCGCAACGCGGGCATCGCGGACATCGAGGTCGCGACGCTCGAGGTGCGCGTCGGCGCCGGTGGCGGGAGCCTGGGTGTGGCCCTTTGGGCGGCCGGGCAGGAGACGACCTTGTCGGTCACGGTCGTTGCGCCGACGGCCGGGCTGCTGGCGGCCGACCTCCTGCTGCGCGGTCCCGCCACGGACGACACCTGCCGCCTGGATCTCGGGCGCGTCCAGGTCGGACCGGCCGAGGTACGGCTCAGCGAGGTGATGCCGGCGCCGGCGGCCGGCGGCGAATGGTGCGAACTGGTCCACACGGGTTCGGTCCCCCGGAACCTCGCCGAACTGGCACTGCGCGACGAGGACGGAGCCTGGCGGCGCTTGCCCGCAAGGATGTTGGCGCCGGGGGACTGCTTGCTCGTGGCGCAGGACAGCACCGCGCTCGTGGCGTGGCTGCAGCAGCTCGCCGCCGGCGGCGCCCCCGTGGCCTGCGACCCGCAACCCCCGCTGCAGCTGGCCGGCTGGCCGGTGCTGAACAACTCGGCTCCCGCAGGACGCGATTTCGCCGATCGGCTGTATCTCGGCGCTGCCGACGGCACGGTGCTCGACCACGTCACGATGGGACTGGGTTCCGCCAAGGTGCCGGTCGGCCGCAGTTATGAGCGCTCGCCCGATCTGACCTGGCGGCCGTCGACGGCGACGAGCGGCGCCACGCCGGGCTGCCTGCCGGCGCCGGCGCCGGTGGTGGCCGCCGGGGATCTGCGGCTGGTGCCGAATCCCTACGACGGCTGGGACGGCGACGGTGCGCTGAACATCCACCTGACCGTTCCGGACGGCGCGAGCGGCTGGACCTTGCGGTTCTACGACCTTTGGGGTCGTCTCGTTCGCGATCTGGCGGGCGACGATCTCGGACCGGGACAGCGGCTGATCTCCTGGGACGCCAGGGACGAGAACGGCAGTCGACTATCGCCAGGAGGCTACGTGGCGATCGTAGCCTGGCGTCACGCGGGCGGTGGCCTGACCTCGGCCACGCGGCGGCTCTTCGTGGTCCGCGGGCCGCGGCGATGACGCGACGGTGGCCGGCAATCCTCGCGCTCGTGGTGCTGGTGCCTGAGGGCGTCGCCAGCGGCGGTGGCGTGCGCGACCTCGAGGACGCGTGGCTCGTGGCGGCGCCGGCCGTCTTCGCGTTGCTGGACGCTCCTGCGCGCGCGACGCCGTCCTGGCACGTCCGTCTCGCTCATGGACGCTTGTATGGCCTGCCGGATCTCGATCAGGTCGGACTCGAGTTCGCGCGGCGCTGGCGGGCCGGCGCGGCTACCGCGGCCTGGGAGCGTCTGGGTCGAGATCTCTATCGGGAAGACATCTGGCGGACGAGCGTGCTGCTGGGATCGTCGTGGCGATGCGGCGTCGGCGCCCGGATCGCGGCGCTCGCCGTCGGCGGCGAACCCGTCGCGAGATCGTGCGAGTTCGACCTGGCGTTGCAGGCGACGCTCGCGGAGGCCTTGCAGCTGCAGGCGTGGCTGCCCTTGACGCCGCCGCCGGTCTGGTACGGGCGCGACGGTCTGCGGCGCTGGCTCCTGCTGCAGGGGTCCGGCGAGGGCTGGGTCTGGTCGGCGGTCGCTGACCGCAGCGCGCGCGGCACGCCCTCGCTGCAAGGCGAAGTCCTGCTGCGCGTCGCGCCGGGCGCGGCGCTCGGACTGCGCTGCGAACCGGCGACCGGAACAGTCGGGATCTGCACGGCTTGGCGGACGGCGGGAATCCTGCTGCGCTCCAGCCACTGCGTGCATCCCGAGCTTGGCGCGAGCCATCGCTGGAGCCTGGTCCTGGGCGGCGGCCGCTGATGCGAACTCGGCGGGTCCTAGGCTGCCTGGTCCTGGCATCGCTGCTGGCGTCGTTTCTCGCGGCGGCGGCTGCCGCCTCCGGCGATCCGTCCGCGTTGGAGGCGGACGACCTGGCCGTCCTCTTGGCCGACCTGGAGGCTCTCGGCGGCATCCTGGATAGCGAGGACATCACCCTGCTGGAGCAGGCGCTGCGTGAATCGGCGCCAGAGCCGGCAGCGACGTCGTCGGGTCTCTGGACGGCGGCGGTCGACATGCGTCCCGGCGCGGCCCTGCGCGGCGATACGCGGGTGCGCTATGGTACCGACCGCCTGCGTCTGGGCGCGCGCTGGCGCCAGGGCGACGGATCGTCGACGGGCGCGGCTTGGCTGCAGGGCGGCGGTCGTGCCTGGCGGCTGACCGGCGGCGCCGGCAGCCTGGCGCACGGCAACGGGCTGCTGGCGGCGTCGCTGGGTGCGCGCTCGTCCCTGGGGCTCGACGCTTCGCTCCTGCCGGCGACGCCCGGCTGGCGGCCGAGCCTGGCGACGACGGTGCCGCAGCGGCTCGTCGGCATCG
>CAZJWO010000086.1:0-16154 GCA_964549735.1 uncultured Fibrobacteraceae bacterium
GCGAGGGCGGCCGGACCGTGGGCGCGGGCGTGGTCGCCAAGATCCTCGCGTAGGGCGCACCCCGGGATCGCTGCGCGGCGCGGGGGCGCGCCGCGGGCGATCCGCAAATGCGCTAGGTGAGCAGGCGCCGCCGTCGCCGACGGCTGGCGAAGCTGGAGTAGCCTCGCAAAAGGAGCAAGTGTGGCTCGTCAGAAGGTACAGATCAAGTTGCGGGCGTATGAACCGGCCGTGCTCGACAAATCGGCCGAGGTCATCGTCTCGACCGTCCTGAGAACCGGCGCCCTGGTGCGCGGTCCCATTCCGCTGCCCACGAAGCGTTCGTTCTACACCGTGCTGCGCTCGCCGCACGTGGACAAGAAGTCCCGCGAGCAATTCGAGATGAAGATCCACAAGCGGTTGATCGAGATCGAGAACTCGACGCCGCAGACCATGGAATTCCTGCGCAAGCTGGCCCTGCCGGCCAGCGTCGACGTGGAGATCGTGGCCTCCTGAGCGGGCCGCCTGCGCGCAAGTCCAGGGAGTTGCAAGACATGATCGGACTGATCGGCAAGAAGCTCGGCATGACCCGCCGTTTCGACGCGGAAGGCCGCAGCGTGCCCGTGACGGTGATCCAGGCGGGACCCTGCGTGGTGACGCAGGTCAAGACCGCCGCCACCGACGGATACGACGCCGTCCAGATCGGCTACGGCGCGAAGAAGCCGAAGAATACCCCCCTGCCTATGCAGGGGCATTTCCGCAAGGCCGGCACCGACCCTCTGCGGACCCTCTGCGAGTACCGGCTGGACGGCGAACCCGGCTTCGCGCTGGGGCAGACCGTGGATCTGGCCGTCTTCGAGGGTGCCGAGAAGGTCGATGTCACCGGCACGACCAAGGGTCGCGGTTTCGCCGGGCGCATCAAGCGCCACGGCCAGCATCGCGGGCCGGCGGCGCACGGTTCGAAGAACGTACGGGAGTTCGGCGGCACCGGCATGCACGAGGAACCGGGACGCGTGGTCCTCGGACATCCCATGGCGGGGCAGTACGGCAACAAGCAGGAAACGAAGAAGAACCTCCGAATCGTGGCGATCGACAAGGAGCGGAACCTGCTGCTCGTGTGCGGATCCGTACCCGGCCACAAGAACGGGATCGTGTTCATCCGGCCGAGCCGGTAAGCCGGTCCGAGGGGACCGATGAAGGACGAGGTCAAGACGATGGCGACCGCGAAGCTCTACAGCAGCCAGGGCGAGCCCAAGGGGACGGTGGATCTGCCCGCCGCGCTCTTCGCGCAGCCCGTACACCGGCAGGCCCTCTACGAGGCCGTGCGCTGTTTCCTGGCCAATCAGCGCCAGGGCACGCACGACACGAAGACCCGGGCCGAGGTCGTGGGCCGCAAGTCGAAGATGTTCAAGCAGAAGGGCACCGGCCGGGCGCGCATGGGCCAGATCACGAGCCCCAGCCGCGTCGGCGGCGGCCGCGCGCACGGTCCGCATCCGCGCGACTACGGCTACAAGCTGCCGCGCAAGGTCAAGCGGCTGGCCCTGAAGTCGGCGCTGAGCGATCGCGCCGCCGGCCAGCGCGTCAGCGTGGTCGAGGATCCGCAGCTGGCGGCGCCCAAGACGCGCACCATGGCCGCGCTGCTCGCCAAGATGGAACTGCACGGGCGGCACACGCTCGTCGTGCTGCCGGCCGGCGGGGACAACCTGTTCAAGAGCCTGCGCAATCTGGCGGGCGTGCGGGTCCTGCGCAGCGACGAGCTGAACGCGTACAGCATCCTGTGGGCCGACAATCTGGTGTTCACCACGGACGCGCTGCGCGGCGCCGAGGAGGTCTTCGTATGAAGGACCTGAGCCAGGTCGTGCGCAAGGCGCTCGTGACCGAACGGTTCGCGAAGCTGCGCGAGCGCGACAACAAGTTCGTCTTCGAGGTGCACCCGGACGCCAACAAGCACGAGATCCGCCAGGCGGTCGAGCACTACTTCGGCGTGAAGGTGCTGGACGTGCGCACCCTGAACGTGGTGGGCAAGGTCAAGCGTCTCGGACGTTTTCAGGGCAAGCGCGCCGATTGGAAGAAGGCCATCGTGACCCTGGCCGCCGGCGACGGCATCGACCTGTTCGATCAGGTCTAGCGCGCGGCCAGTAGCGACGTTGCAACGCCGGCCGCAGGCCGGCGGCGAAGACGGGGCCGACCGGCGGCAGACGCCGGCAGGCCCGGAAAAGGCAGGACGAGATGCCCATCAGGAAACTCAAGCCCGTGACTCCGACGCAGCGGTTCCGGACGGTGGCCGACTTCAGCGAGATCACGAAGACGCAGCCCGAGAAGTCGCTGCTCGAGCCGCTGATCAAGTCGGGCGGCCGCAACAACATGGGCCGGATCACGAGCCGCCGCCGGGGCGGCGGCCACAAGCGACGCTACCGCAAGATCGACTTCAAGCGGCACAACAAGGTCGGCGTGCCGGCTCGCGTCGCCGCGATCGAATACGACCCCAATCGGAGCGCGCGCATCGCCCTGCTGCACTACGCGGACGGCGAGAAGCGCTACATCCTGTGGCCGAAGGGCCTGCAAGTGGGCGACACGGTCCAGTGCGGCCCGGAGGCGGCGTTCAACACGGGCAACGCCCTGCCGTTGACGCGCATCCCGCTGGGCACGCTGGTGCACAACGTCGAGCTGACGATCGGCAAGGGGGGCCAGGTGGTCCGCTCGGCCGGCAGCTACGCGCAGGTGATGGCCAAGGACGGCGATCGCGTCACGCTGCGTCTGCCCAGCGGCGAAGTGCGCATGGTGCACCGCAACTGCTACGCCACGATCGGCGAAGTCGGCAACGCCGAGCACGAGAACATCGTCAGCGGCAAGGCGGGCCGGACGCGCTGGCTGGGACGCCGGCCCAAGGTGCGTGGCGTGGCGATGAATCCCGTCGACCACCCGCACGGCGGCGGCGAAGGCCGCACCAGCGGCGGCCGGCATCCGTGCACGCCGTGGGGCAAGCCGACCAAGGGCGCCAAGACACGCAAGAAGCAGCCGTCCGACGCGTTCATCGTGCGCCGGCGCAAGAGCAAGTAGGATCGGCGACCGGCCGCACGGGCGGCTGGAACGGAGGCGAAAGAGGCATGACGCGATCGATCAAGAAGGGGCCGTTCGTCGACGAGCATCTGGTCGGCAAGGTCTCCGCGCTCAACAACCGGAGCGAGAAGCGGGTCATCAAGACCTGGTCGCGCCGTTCGACGATCGTTCCCGAATTCCTGGGGCATACCATCGCCGTGCATAACGGCAAGCAGTTCATCCCGGTGTATGTCCAGGAGAACATGGTGGGGCACAAGCTGGGCGAGTTCGCGCCGACGCGGACCTACCGCGGCCACACGAGCAAGAGCAAGAAGAAGTAGCTCTGGAGGAAGCATGATGGAGGCAATGGCCATTGCCCGCTACGTCCGGATCTCGCCGCGCAAGGCGCGCCTGGTCGCCAACCTCGTGCGCGGCAGGACGATCGAGGAGGCGATCAGCATCCTCGCCCTGACGCCCAAGAAAGCGTCGCCCTTGCTGCGCAAGACGATCATGTCGGCCAAGGCCAACGCCCAGGTCCTGAACGACGAGGGCGCGGTGTTGCAGGACAACCGGCTCTTCATCAAGGAGATCCGCATCGACGAGGGGCCGACGCAGAAGCGGATCCGGCCGCGCGCCCAGGGCCGCGCCTACCGCATCCACAAGCCGACGAGCCATATCAAGGTGACGGTCGAGACCCGCGATTGACGAAGGTGCCCGGCCCCCGGCGGGGCGGGCACGACCGACGCGACGTCAGAGATGCCCCGTTGGCGGGGCCGAGACAGAGGAAAGGCAGAAGATGGGCCAGAAAACGCATCCGATCGGATTCCGGCTGGGCATCGTCAAGGACTGGCAGTCCACCTGGTTCAGCGAGAAGCACTTCGCGGACTGGCTCCAGGAGGATCTCAAGGTCCGCAAGTACCTGCAGGCCCGTGTCGGCGCCGCGGGGATCGCCGCGGTCAAGATCAAGCGGTTCCGCGAGCGCGTGCACGTCATCATCGCCACGAGCCGGCCAGGCGTCGTCATCGGCCGGCGGGGCGCCCAGGCGGAGTCTCTGCGCCAGGAGCTGGAGAAGCTGACCGGCAAGAAGATCAAGCTGGATGTGGACGAGGTCAAGAAGCCCGAACTGAGCGCGCCGCTGGTAGCCGAGCATATCGCGGTCCAGCTGGCCAGCCGCGTCTCGTTCCGGCGGGCCATGAAGAAGGCCATCTCCACGGCGATGCGCATGGGAGCCAAGGGCGTGCGGGTGCGCTGCGCGGGCCGTCTCGGTGGCGCCGAGATGGCGCGGGTCGAGAGCTATGCCGAAGGCAGCGTGCCGTTGCACACGCTGCGCGCGGACATCGACTACGGCACGGCGACCGGCCGTTCGCAGTACGGCGCGATCGGCGTGAAGGTATGGATCTGCAAGGGTGAGATCTTCCCCGCGGAGTTCAAGGAGAACCTGCGCAACCAGGTGGCGCGGGATCGCGCCTAGCCGGCGGCAGCTCTCGCGTTGAGACGGGGCGCGCGACGCGCCCGCCGCCAGTAGAGGAAAACGAATCATGTTGATGCCGAAGCGCACCAAGTTCCGGAAGATGATGAAAGGACGCCGTACGGGCATGGCCTACCGCGGGTCCACCGTCGCTTTCGGCGATTACGGTCTGCAGGCAGTAGAGGCCGGCTGGCTCAAGAGCCGGCAGATCGAAGCCGCCCGAATCGCGATCACCCGCTGCATGAAGCGTCTGGGCAAGGTCTGGATCCGCGTGTTCCCGGACAAGCCCATCACGCTGAAGCCAGCGGAAACCCGCATGGGCAAAGGCAAGGGCGCGCCCGAATACTGGGTCGCGGTCGTCAAGCCCGGGCGGATCATCTACGAGATCAACGGGGTGACGCCGGAGCTGGCCAAGGAGGCTTTGCGCCTCGGCGCGGCCAAGCTGCCCTTGAAGACCCGTGTCGTCAGCCGGCAGGGAGACTAGGTCATGGCCAGGAAGAAAGCGCACGATCTGCGGGACATGCCCCTCGAGGATCTCGTGAGCCTCGAACGCGAGAGGGCCGAAGAACTCATGAATCTCAGGCTGCGGCTCAAGCTGCGGCAGGTGGACAATCCGCTGTCGGTGCGCAATGCGCGCCGGGAGCTGGCGACGATCAAGACGGTCATCAACCTGAAGAGGAAGGCCGCGCTCTAGCGCCGATCAGGCCCCCGGCGCGGGGCCCCAGGAGAACGGAATGATGGCAAGCAGCGAACGCAATCTGAGGGCGGTCAGGATCGGCACGGTCGTGTCGAGCAAGATGGACAAGACCGTCGTCGTGTTGATCAGCCGGCGCTTCCCGCACCCGCTCTACGGGCGGATCGTCACGCGGTCGACGAAGTTGACGGCCCATGACGAGGCCAACGAGTGCCGGATCGGCGACGTGGTGAGGCTGATGAGCACTCGTCCCCTCTCCAAGACCAAGCGCTGGCGGGTCGCGGAGATCCTCGAGAAAGCCAAGTAGGACCGGAGGCAGGAGCAATGATCCAGGAATTTTCGCGCCTGAATATCGCGGACAACTCCGGTGCCAAGACGGCCATGTGCATCAGGGTGCTCGGCGGTTCGGGCCGCCGCTACGCGCGAGTCGGCGATGTCATCGTCGCTTCGGTGAAGTCGGCCATTCCCAACGGCAACGTCAAGAAGGGCCAGGTCGTCAAGTGCGTCATCGTGCGCACGACGAAGGAGATCGGGCGCCGGGACGGCAGCTACATCCGTTTCAGCGAGAATGCGGCCGTGATCCTGGACGCCGAGGGCAAGGAACCGGTCGGCACGCGCATCTTCGGTCCCGTGGCTCGCGAGCTGCGCGAGAAGCGGTTCATGAAGATCGTCAGCCTGGCGCCGGAGGTGTTGTGATGAAGATCAAGAAGGGCGACCAGGTCAGGGTCATGGCCGGCAACGACCGCGGCAAGGAAGGCAAGGTGCTCAAGGTCTTCCCGGAGTCCGACCGCGTCATCGTCGAGAAGATCAATCTGATCAAGCGGCATCAGAAGCGTACGCAAGCCAGGCCGCAGGGCGGCATCATCGAGAAGGAGGCGCCGATCCACGCCTCGAACGTGATGCTCGTCTGTCCGCAAACCAAGAAGCCGACGCGCATCGGCAAGGAGATCCTGTCCGACGGCAGCCGCGCCCGCGTGAGCAAGCAGAGCGGCGAGATGCTCGGTGACTAGGACGACGGAGGATGGTGCGATGACTGCCAAGACCAAACCCCGGCTGCACGCGACCTTCGAGCGCGAGATCCGGCCGGCCTTGCGGGAGAAGTTCGGCTACAACAGCGCGATGCAGATCCCGCGGCCGGTGAAAGTTGTTTTGAACATGGGCCTGGGCAAGGCGCCGCAGAACCCGAAGCTGCTGGAGAACGCGCTGGCCGAGCTCGAGACGATCACCGGCCAGAAGGCGGTGCCGACGCGCGCGCGCAAGTCCATCTCGAACTTCAAGGTGCGCTCGGGGATGACCGTCGGCGCGCGGGTGACCCTGCGCCATGACCGGATGTGGGAGTTCCTGGACCGCTTCATCAACATCGTGCTGCCGCGCATCCGCGACTTCCGCGGCGTACCCGCCAAGTTGAGCGGCGGCGGCGACTACACGCTCGGCCTGAAGGACCAGATCATCTTCCCCGAGATCGACTACGACAAGGTCGACGAGCCTCGGGGCATGAACGTGACCATCGTGACCACCGCCCGGACGGATGAAGAAGGCCGGGAGCTTCTGCGTCTGCTCGGCATGCCGTTCAGGCGCTCGTAAGGAGGATCGAATTGGCGCGCAAGTCGCTGATCGCCAAGGCCAACCGGCCGCCCAAGTTCAAGGTTCGGGCTTACAACCGCTGCCGGCGCTGTGGCCGTTCGCGGGCATACCTGCGGCGCTTCGGCATCTGCCGCATCTGCTTCCGGGAGCTGTCCCTCGAGGGCATGATTCCGGGCGTCAAGAAGTCTAGCTGGTAGCGCACCGGTAGCGTACGAGGAGAGCAGAGCATGAGCATGACCGATCCCATTGCGGATATGCTGACCCGGATCCGCAACGGCATCCAGGCCGGCCATCGCAAGGTGGATATCCCGGCCTCGCAGCAGAAGCGGGCCATCGCCGTGGTGCTGCAGGAGCAGGGTTATATCCAGAAGTTCGAGGAGATCGCCGACGGCGCCCAGGGCACGCTGCGCCTGTACCTGAAGTACTACGACCGCGACGGGCAGCGGATCGGCGTCATCGAGGGCATCCGGCGGGTCAGCCGGCCCGGTCGCCGGATCTTCGCCGGCAAGGATCGGATCCCGAAGGTGTGCGGCGGCTACGGCATCTCCATTCTGAGCACGAACCAGGGCATCCTCACCGGTCACCAGTGCCGCCTGCGCGGCGTCGGCGGCGAGGTGCTTTGCGAGGTCTGGTGAGCCGTCAGGCTGCGGAGGAAGAGCAATGTCCCGCATCGGCAACAATCCTATACGCATTCCCAAGGGCGTGACGATCACGGTCGAGGGCAACACGTGCGTGGTCAAAGGCCCCCGTGGGGAGCTGCGGCAGCACGTGCCCACCGGTCTGCAGTATGAACAGACCGGCGATGCGCTCGTCATCAAGCGCCCTGACGACAGCAAGCCCATGAAGGCCCGCCATGGCCTGGTCCGCGCGCTGATCGCCAATCAGGTGCATGGCGTGACCGAGGGCTGGCAGAGGGTGCTGCTCATCGAGGGCGTCGGCTACCGCGCTGCCATCAAGGGCGGCGCGCTCGATCTGCAGCTGCAGTTCAGTCATCCCCTGACGTATGACATCCCCGCCGGCGTGACTGTCGAATGCCCCGAGCCGACGCGGATCGTCGTCAAGGGCATGGATCGGCAGCAGGTCGGCCAGGTGGCGGCGGAGATCAGGGCCTTCCGTAAGCCGGAGCCGTACAAGGGCAAGGGCATCCGTTACGAGGGCGAGGTCATCCTGCGCAAGGCCGGCAAGGCAGCGGGCAAGTAGCGCCCTCTGGAGGTTGAGTCATGAGTGAGTTCAGCAAGACCCGGCGAGCTGCGCGCATGCAGCGCAAGCGTCGTGTGGGCAAGCGGCTGCACGGCACCGCGGACAGGCCGCGGCTGACGGTGTTCCGCAGCCACCGACGCATCACCGCCCAGCTCGTCGACGACGATCAGGGCCACACCCTGGCCTGGGCCGATCAGGCCAAGGCGGCGCCTTGCGAGCTGCCCGAGGGGCTGGCTGGCAAGCGGGCGGAGGCCTACCGGGTTGGCCGATCCCTGGCGGAGATCGCCAAGGCCAAGGGCGTCGCGCAGGTCGTTTTCGACCGCAACGGCTACCTCTACCACGGTCGCGTCGCCGCCCTGGCCCAGGGCGCGCGTGACGGAGGTCTCGAGTTCTAGAGTGGCGTGCGCCGGCGTTCAGACGGCGCGTGCAGACAGGAGCAGGAACCCGATGGCGGATTTCAACAACAACTCTCGGCCGGGGGCGGCACCCCGGGGTGGTCGTGGCGGCGGGCGCGGTCCGGGTGGCGGGCGCGGCCCCGGCGGCGGACGGGACGGCCGGCGCGGCGGCCCCGGTGGACCGGGTGGCCCCGGTGGACCGGGCGGCGGCGCAGGTCAGAGCGGGTACGGCGCCGGTGCGCGCGGCGACCGCGATCGACGCGACCGCGAGCAGTCCGACCTGCTCGAGAACGTCATCAACATCAACCGCGTGGCCAAGGTGGTCAAGGGCGGCCGGCGCTTCAGTTTCAGCGCGATCGTGACCGTCGGCGACGGCAAGGGCCGCGTGGGCGTGGCGCTCGGCAAGGCCAACGAGATCAGCGATGCCATCCGCAAGGCCGGCGAAACGGCGCGGGCGGCCATGACGCGGATCCCGTTGCAGGGCGAGACGATCCCCTACGAGGTGATCGGCCGCTTCGGCGCCAGCCGCGTGCTGCTGAAGCCGGCGACGCCCGGCACCGGCGTCATCGCGGCCGGCGGCGTGCGCGCCATCCTGGAGGCGGCGGGCATCCGCAACATCCTGACCAAGCAGCTCGGTTCGCGGAATCCGAACAACGTGGTCAAGGCGACCATGGACGGCCTGCGCCAGCTGCGCACCGCCGAGCAATTCGCGGCCAAGCGCGGGTTGACGGTGCCTGCGGTTCTCGGGTTGGCCGGCGCCGAGGCGGCGGCCGGGGCGCCTGTGGCGGCGCCGAGCGCGGTGAAGGAGGCGCTCAGCGATGAGTAAGCTCAAGGTCACCCAGATCAGGAGTGTCATTGGACGGCCGCATCAGCACCGCCGGGTGATCATCGCCCTCGGTCTGCGGCGCCACCAGATGACCGTCATCCACGAGGACACGCCCGCCATCCGCGGCATGCTGCACAAGGTGCGCCATCTGGTACGGGTCGAAGAGGTGAAGTAGCATGTTCAAGCTGAACGACATCGGGGTTCCGCGGGGAGCCAACCGGCAGACGAAGCGGCGGGGCCGCGGCCCTGCCTCTGGCCAGGGCAAGACCGGCGGTCGCGGGCACAAGGGTCAGAAGGCCCGTGCCGGCGGCGGCGTGCCGCCCTGGTTCGAGGGCGGCCAGATGCCGCTGAACCGGCGTCTGCCGAAGCGCGGATTCACCAACATCTTCAAGAAGCATTTCCAGCTCGTCAACCTGGACCAGCTGGCGGAGCGGTTCGCGGCGGGGCAGAAGGTCGACGCCCAGGCCCTGGTTAAGGCCGGCCTGATCAAGCACAGCGATCGGCCGATCAAGCTGCTCGGACGCGGCAGCCTCGACAAGCAGCTGGCCATCGAGGTGGACAAGGCCAGCCGGACCGCTGTCGAAGCGGTGCAGGCGGCCGGCGGTTCCGTCACGGTGAAACAGCAGTAAGTGCCCGGCCGCGCGCGGTGATGGCAAGAGGCGAGCACAACCAGCAAAGGAAGCAGCCTTGAATATCGCTGGCAGCTACCGATCGATGTTCAAGATCCCCGAGCTCAAGCGGCGGATCCTCTTCACGGCCTTGATCCTGGCGATCTATCGCCTCGGCAGCCACATCCCCGTGCCGGGCATCGACCGCGGCGCGATGGCCGAGTTCTTCGCCGGGCTGCAGGGCACCTTCGCCGGGCTCTACGACATGTTCTCAGGCGGCAATCTGAGCAACGCCACGATCTTCGCGCTGGGCATCATGCCCTACATCAGCGCCTCGATCATCCTGCAGCTGCTGCAGGCGGTGGTCCCCTATTTCGAGAAGCTGGCCAAGGAGGGCGAGGAGGGCCGCAAGAAGCTGACCCAGATCACGCGCTACGGCACGGTGGGTCTGGCCCTGGTGCAGAGCTTCGGCATGAGTTTCGCGGTCGAGGGCCTGGGGTTGGTCGCTGCTCCCGGTCTGGGCTTCAAGCTCATGTTCGTGCTGACCCTGACGACCGGCACGATCCTGGTCATGTGGCTGGGCGAGCAGATCACCGAGCGCGGCATCGGCAACGGCATCTCGCTGATCATCTTCATCGGCATCGTGGCTGCCTATCCGTCGGACATCCTGCGCACCCTCAGCATGCTGCAGGACGGCAGCATGCACTGGCTGAAACTGATGCTCGTGATGGCTTTCATGCTGGCGGTCGTGGCCGGGATCATCGCCATCACCCAGGGGCAACGCAAGATCCCCGTGCAGTACGCCAAGAAGATCGTCGGGCGCCGGGTCTACGGCGGCGCGAGCACGCATATCCCGTTGCGCGTGAACACTGCCGGCGTGATCCCGATCATCTTCGCCCAGTCGATCATCATGTTCCCCGCCACTCTCGGCAACTTCTTTCCGGACAACGACTTCTGGCAGGCGTTGAGCCGCGTCTTCACGCCGCCGCACCTGCTCTACGTCGTGTTCTACTCGGCGCTGATCATCCTGTTCGCCTACTTCTACACCGCGGTCATCCTCAACCCGCGCGACGTGGCGGACAACCTGAAGAAGAACAGCGGCTTCATTCCCGGCGTGCGCCCTGGCAGCAAGACGGCCGAGTATATCGATCGGGTGCTGACGCGCGTCACGCTGCCGGGCGCGGTGTTCCTGGCGACCATCGCGATCCTGCCCGACCTGATGATCTATTTCCTCAACGTGCCGTTCTACTTCGGCGGCACCGGTCTGCTGATCGTCGTCGGCGTGGCCCTCGACACGTTGCAGCAGATCGAATCGCATCTGGTGATGCGGCATTATGACGGCTTCATGAACAAGGGCCGCCTGCGGTCGCGGAGAACGTGACGTGAACGTCGTGCTCATGGGGCCGCCGGGCGCCGGGAAGGGCACCCAGGCTGCGGGGTTGGCTGCGCGGCACGACCTGCTGTATATCGCCACCGGCAATATCCTGCGGTCGGCGGTCCACAGCGGCACGACCCTGGGCAAGCAGGTCGCGAGCGTGCTGAGCGCCGGCCAGCTCGTTTCGGACGAACTCATGGTGGGCCTGATCCGCGCCCGCCTGGAGCAGGACGACGCCCGCTGCGGCTGGTTGCTGGACGGCTTTCCGCGCACGGTGCGTCAGGCGGAGGCATTGCGGGAGTTGCTCGACGAGCTCGATCAGACCATCCACGTCGTGGTCGTGATCACGGTGCCGGACGAGGAGATCATCGGCCGGCTCGCCGGCCGGTTGACCTGCCGCGCGTGCGGCGCGACGACGAATCGGCGGACGCTGTCCGCCGGACAGGAAGCGCCATGTCCCGTTTGCGGCGAGCGCGCGTTGTTCGTGCGGAATGACGATCGCGAGGAGACGGTGCGCGAGCGGCTGCAGATCTACCGCCGGTCGACCGATCCGGTGATCGCGGTGCTGCAGCGCCTGTATCCTCTGCGGCAGGTTTCGGGCCTGGGAACGCCGCTGGACGTGGCCGAAAGGCTGCACGGTGTCCTGGGCTAAGCTGAAGATCCGGCACAAGACGCCGGAGCAGATTGACAAGATGGCGGACAGCGGCAAGATTCTCGCCTCTGTCTTCCTGGAGTTGCGCGGGCTGATCCGCCCCGGGGTGACGACCGGGGAGTTGGATCGCCGGTTGGAGGCCATGATCCGCGACGCTGGCTGCGTGCCATCGTTCAAGGGGTATCACGGTTTTCCGGCGGCCGCCTGCATCTCGGTGAATGAAGAGGTCGTGCACGGTATTCCGGGCGAGCGGGTGCTCGGCGAGGGCGACATCGTCGGCATCGACGTCGGCCTGATCAAGGACGGCTGGCACGCCGACACGGCGGAGACCCTGCCGGTCGGCGAGATCGCCCCGGAAGCGGACCGCTTGCTGCAGGTGACCGAAGACGCCCTCTGGCAGGCGATCGCGGCCATCGCGCCCGGCAAGCGCCTGTCGGTCATCGGCACGGCGGTGGAGCGATTGGCGACGGAGGCTGGATTCGCGGTGGTCGAGACCCTGGTAGGGCACGGCATCGGCCAGGCGATGCACGAGGATCCGCAGGTGCCGAATTACCGGTGCTTCAGCATGCCCGACCCCTTGCTGGAGGAGGGGCTGGTCATCGCCATCGAGCCGATGATCAATGCGGGCACGAAGCGGGTGGTGACCTTGGCGGATGGTTGGACGGTCGTGACCGCCGACCGCAAGTTGTCGGCCCATTTCGAGCACACGGTGGCCGTGACGGCCGCCGGCGCGCGGGTCCTGACCGATCGGCCCCGCTGGCGGTTGCAAGGAGCGAGTTAGCATGGCGAAGGAAGAGGGAATCAGCGTCGAGGGGACCGTCATCGAGGCCCTGCCCAACGCCATGTTCCGGGTGGAGCTCGAGAACGGCCACGTGGTCCTGGCCCACGTCTCCGGCAAGATGCGCATGCACTTCATCCGCATCCTGCCCGGCGACAAGGTCACCGTGGAGCTGTCTCCCTACGACCTGACCCGCGGGCGCATCACCTACCGTTACAAGTAGGTCGGCCCTAGGAGGCATCATGAAGGTTCGCAGCAGTGTGAAGAAGATCTGCCCCAAGTGCAAGATCATCCGTCGCAAGAACGTCGTCCGGGTGATCTGCATCAACCGCCGCCACAAGCAGCGGCAGGGGTAGTGACCTGACCGTCCGGTCCGGGAGGCGGCGCCGTCCGCCAATCCCGGTCCGGTTCCGGTCGACGAAAGGAGCCAGGTAGTGGCACGCATCGCCGGCGTCGACATCCCGAACGAGAAGCAGATCGCGACGTCCCTGACGTACATCTACGGGATCGGACCGGTCCGGGCTCAGGACATCTGCCGCAAGGCGGACATCGATCCCGGGACCAAGACCAGGGATCTGAGCGAAGACCAGACGCGTCGCATCATCGGGATCATCGACAAGGATTATCAGGTGGAGGGATCCTTGCGCACGGAAGTCTCGATGAACATCCAGCGCTTGATGGACATCGGGTGCTACCGGGGTCTGCGGCATCGGCGTAAGCTGCCGTGCCGCGGCCAGAACACCAAGAACAACGCGCGCACGCGCAAGGGTCCGCGTTCGCGGCCCGGCGCCAAGAAGAAGTAGACCAGCGGGAGGTGACGAGTGGCCACGGCCAAAGAGAAACGCGCCAAGGTTCGCAAGACCAAGAAGCGCAAGTACGATTCGGTGGGCGTCGCCCACATCAAGTCGAGTTTCAACAACACCCTGATCACGCTGACCGATCTGCAGGGCAACGTGCTGACGTGGTCCAGCGGCGGCCATCAGGGACGGTACAAGGGCAGCCGCAAGTCGACGGCGTTCGCCGCCCAGCTGGCGGCGCGGTTCTGCGCCCAGGATGCGATCCAGGGCGGCATGAAGAAGATCGAGTGCTGGGTGAAGGGTCCGGGTTCGGGGCGCGAGGCCGCCGTGCGCAGCTTCAAGGCCGAGGGGCTCGACGTGATCCGGATCAAGGACTGTTCCGCGATCCCCCACAATGGCTGCCGCCCGAGCAAGCGGCGCCGCATGTAACGACCACGAGCTGGCGAACCGCTGCGGCGTAGGGTCCGCGGCGCGCCAGGGAGGTTCCTGATCCATGGCAAGGTACACGGAAGCGAAGTGCAAGCTTTGCCGCCGCGAGGGGATGAAGCTTTACCTGAAAGGCGAGCGCTGCTACGCGAGCAGCTGCGCCATGGAGCGCCGGCCGTATCCGCCGGGCGAACATGGCCGTCGCCGCGGGCGTAAACCCTCGGACTACAAACTCCAATTGCGGGAGAAGCAGAAGGTGCGTTCGATCTACGGCGTGCTGGAACGCCAGTTCCGGCTGTACTACGTCGAAGCGAACCGCCGCAGTGGTCCGACGGGTGAGAACCTCTTCAACCTGCTCGAGAAGCGGCTCGACAACGTCGTCTACCGGCTGGGCCTGGCGCCTTCGCGCGACGCCGCCCGGCAGCTCGTCTGCCACAAGCACGTCCTTGTGGACGACCGCGTTTGCGACATTCCCAGCATGCAGGTGCGGTTGGGACAGATGGTGAGCATTCGGCCCAAGAGCCGCAATATTCCCATGGTCGTCGAAGCGGTCAAGAACACCGCCCGGCGCGAGCGTCTGCCCTTCGTGGCGATGGACGCGCAGAACCTGTCGGGCAAGCTCATCGCCGAGCCGCGGCTCAGCGATCTGCCGGTCCCGATCCAGGCGAACCTGATCGTGGAGCTCTACTCGAAGGTCTAGTCCGGGCGACGAGCGGAAGGGAAGATGATATGCGCTGGGTCAACATGTTGATGCCCGACGGGGTCAGGGTCATCGCCGAAACGCAGACCGCGACCTTCGCCGAGCTGGAAATCGCGCCGCTGGAGGGGGGATTCGGGCACACCCTGGGCACCGCCCTGCGCCGCATCCTGCTCTCCAGCATCCACGGGCATGCCATCACCGCGGTGCAGATCGAGGGCGTGCAGCACGAGCTGAGCACCCTGCCGAACGTCCTCGAAGATGTCACGGACATCGTGCTCAATCTCAAGCAGGTCGTGTTCGCCCTCTCCGACGTTCCGTCCGGCTGGGCCAAGCTCGAGGCGACGGGGCCCGGTCCGGTCACCGCCGGCATGATCCAGGGACACCCCGAACTGGTGGTCTGCAACCCCGAGCTCGTGATCTGCAACCTGACCGAAGCCGGCAAGTTCTCGGGCCGCGTGTACATCGACATGGGCCGTGGTTACATCGACCGCGAGTTGCACGAGATTCCCGACGAGGTCATCGGCGTGATCCGGATGGACGCCAATTTCTCCCCGATCAAGAAGGTGGCCTACCGGGTCCAGGATACGCGAGTCGGCCGACGGACCGACTACGACAAGCTCATCCTCGAGATCACGACCAACGGAGCGGTCAGGCCCGAAGACGCGATCGGCTTCGCCGCCAAGTTGCTCAAGGACCACTGCCAGGTCTTCATCAACTTCGACGAGGCGCCTATCGACGCGCAGGAAGCGCAGATCGACGAAGAGCAGCAACGCAAGATCGATCTGCTGACGCGCAACGTCGAGGAGTTGGAGCTGTCGGTGCGGTCGGCGAATTGCCTCAAGAGCGGCAACATCCACACCATCTTCGACCTGGTGACGAAGAGCGAAAACGAGATGCTCAAGTTCCGGAACTTCGGTCGCAAGAGCCTCAACGAGATCGCGGAAATCCTCGAGGGCATGAACCTGCACTTCGGGATGGCGTTCGATGAGGAGATCGTGCAGCAGGTCAAGGTCAGAGTCGCGGAGTAAGGACGGAAGAATATCATGCGTCACAACAACAGCGGTCGCAAGCTCAACCGCACGGCGGCCCATCGCAAGATGCTGCTGCGCAATCTCGTGACGGCTCTGTTCGAGCACGAGCGCATCCAGACGACAGCCATCAAGGCGAAGGAGACGCGCTCCCTGGCGGAGCGGCTGATCACATTCGCCAAGCGCGGCGATCTGCACGCCCGCCGGCAGGCGGCCCGCAAGATCAACGATCCGCTGGTCCTGCGCAAGCTGTTCGATGAAATCGCCCCGCGGTACAGCGAGCGCCCCGGCGGCTACACGCGCGTGCTGCGGCTGAGCGGGCCGCGGCACGGCGACGGCGCCGAGCTGGCGATCCTCGAACTCGTCGACAGCTCGGTGCGGCCCAAGTCCCTGGACACCAAGAAGCGCCAGCGGGCGCGCCAGATCCTCAAGGCCGAGCAGAAGGCCGAGGCCGAGGCCGCCTTGCAGGAGGCCGCCGCCGAGCGCGCCCAGGCCGATGTCGGCGCAGAGCCGGGGGCCGACGAATCGGCGCCCGCGCCTGCGATCGAGGATCAGGGCGAAGAGCCGAAGTAGTCCGAGTGGTCAGGTTGCGGCCGGCCCCCGACGCC